>DATMUG010000001.1:0-14223 GCA_035563915.1 Pseudomonas sp.
ATGTTTTTGCGGCACTGGGCAACAGTCGGGCTGGGGAACATCGGTTTACCGGGCGCAAGATTTTTACCCAGGCATCACCTGCCGGGGTTATCGGGCCTAACTATCCGATGATGTTTCCACTTGAACTGGATTTGCACAGCAATAACAGTTTGTCCGAGGTTGATTTTGGGCCTGAAAATCAAGGTGCCAATTATATCGGTGCGGCATCGACCAATCAGCAACAGCGTTGGTTGCTGAAAGGACTTACGGCAGGCAAACAGTATGTTTTTGTTATCGAACCCAAAGAGTTGGGTGTTGACCAAAGTTCTGAACCTCCGGTGTTCAAAGCGAGTGCCAAAATCGTCAGTGGTTCGTCTAAAACCAATCAAGCTCATGCATTTGATTTTTCCAACGGTTCGGTTGAGCCCTGGAGTATTCCTTTCACTGCCGATTCAAACAATGTGGTAGTGGAGTTGAAACATGATTATCGCGGTCCAGACTATCGCTATATGAAGATCAAAAGTTACACGTTGAAGTCCTTGGAGGGATAGTTCGGATGTGTGGAATTACTGGTGTTCTTACCAATGCAGGTTCTCCAGCCGAACTGCAAGCCAAATTACTGAAAATGATGGACTCCATCAGCCACCGCGGTCCCGACGGTGAAGGCATCTGGCTGGACCCTACACGTCCCGTGGCATTGGGGCATCGACGCCTGGCGATCATCGACCCGGAGCATGGCAAGCAACCGATGACCACGGAGGACGGTCGTTACACGATCGTTTTCAACGGTGCGATCTACAACTACCTGGAGTTGCGTCGTGAGTTGATCGGTCGTGGTCATCCGCTGCACAGCTATTCGGATACCGAAGTTCTGCTCTATGCCTTTCACGAGTGGGGCGAGCGCTGTGTTGACCGTCTGTTGGGCATGTTTGCCTTTGCGATCTGGGATCGCGCCGAACAACGCCTGTTCTGTGCCCGGGATCGTATCGGTATCAAGCCGTTCTACTACCATTTCGACGGTCGCAAACTAAGTTTCGCTTCCGAGATCAAGGCGTTGTTTGCCGACGGCAGTGTGAAAGCCGAGTCGAACGCCAACGGCCTTCAGGATTACCTGACGTTCCAGTTCTGCCTCAATGAAAAAACGCTGTTCAAAGGCGTACAAAAACTTGAGCCAGGGCATCACCTCAATGCCTGGTACGAGGGTGACCAACTCAAGGTCAAGACGCGGCAGTACTGGGACCTGGAATTCGATATCGATGAAAGCCACGATGAGCGCTACTTCATTGATAACCTGGCGGCGCTGATCGAGGATTCCGTGCGCATGCACTTGCGTTCGGACGTTCCATTGGGCGCGCACCTGTCAGGTGGCCTGGATTCCAGCTCCGTGGTTTGCCTGGCGTCCAGAATGCTGGGTGGCGAACAACTGAAAACCTTCACCGGCGCCTTCCGCGAGGGGCCGCAGTTCGACGAAACGGGGCACGCCAAAGTGGTGTCCGCCTTCGCCGGCACCCAATACAACGAGATCTTCATTCCGGGCAATGAACTGCCCGATATGCTGCCCAAGCTGATGCACTACATGGACGAGCCATTGGCCGGTCCTGGTGTCATCCCGCAATACTACGTGTCGCGTCTGGCCGGTGAGCAAGTGAAGGTCGTGCTTGGCGGGCAGGGCGGTGACGAGCTGTTCGTCGGCTACGCCCGCTACATGGCCGCCTACCTCGAGAAGTGTTTGTCCGGGGCGATCAACGAAACGTCGAATCAGCATCGTTACGCGGTGTCGCTGGAATCCATCATCCCCAATTTGCCGCTGCTCAAGACGTATCAGCCAATGCTTCAGGGGTTGTGGCGCGAGGGCTTGTTCTCGTCGGCCGACCAGCGTTACTTCCGCCTCATCGACCGCAGCGAAGGCATGTCGCATCTGTTCAACCAGGGGGCTTTCGACAAGGATTATTCGCCGTTCGAGGCGTACCAGAAGATCTTTAATCGCGAAGGGCTGCATTCGCTGGTCAACCAAATGACTTACTTTGACCTCAAGGGCTCCATGCCTGCGCTGCTGCACGTTGAAGATCGCACCAGCATGGCTGCCTCTATCGAGTCGCGGGTTCCTCTGCTTGATCACCGCATCGTCGAGTTCATGGCGCGAGTTCCGCCGAATATCAAGTTCGCAGGCGGACGCATGAAGCATCTGTTCAAGGAATCGGTGCGCAACATCGTTCCGGAGCAAATCTTCGAGCGCAAGGACAAAATGGGTTTCCCTACGCCATTGGCTGCCTGGACCAAGGGTGTGGCTCGCGACTTCGTGCGCGATACGCTCCTGTCTGATCGGGCGCGTCAGCGCGGTTTGTACAATGTCGATGCGGTAGAGAAGGCACTCGACAACGAGCGTGAGTTCGGGCGCGTGGTCTGGGGCTTGCTGTGCCTTGAACTTTGGCACCGCAACTTTATCGACGGGGATGTTGCGATCAATGCCCGCTGAAGGCATCACGGCCAAACCTTCGATTCTGATGCTTTGCAATGATCGGCAGATTGATCGACGCATTCTCCTGCAGGCGGACAGCCTGGAGGAGGCGGGTTGGCAAGTGCGCATTCTGGCGATGCCGCTGGATGAGCCAGCCGAAGATGATCCCCGGGTTTCTCGCGTCGGGCAGGGCGCCGCGCAAACGGCGTCGCATGAGAACCGGGTGTTGTCGGTGTATCGGTTTGTACGTCGCTATTTGAGTATGAATGGCGGCGTCATGCGTGTTCTCAAGGCGATGGCCTGGCGCTTTTTGGTCGACCAGGAGCGTTTCTATCTGCGCCTGTTTCTCGACGAGGCCCGGCAGATGCGGGCTGACGTGGTAGTAGCCCACGATTTGCCGATGCTAGCCGTGGGGCGGACGCTGGCCGCCGAATTCTGTGCGCGCCTGGTGTATGACAGTCACGAGCTGTATTGCGAACAGGAGTTCAGCCGGGCTCAGGGGGGCAATTGGGCCGTGATCGAGCAGCGGCACATCGGCGCCTGTGATTTGGTGATCACCGTTAACCCGTCGATCGCCAGGGAATTGGAGCGACGTTATCACCTGGATGAGGTTCAGGTGATTCACAACGCCGAGCGAGCGCTTACGTCAGCGCCGCGCTCGTGGTACCTGCATGACCGCTTTGCGATTGATCGCAGCCACGCAATCCTGCTGTTTCAGGGAGGCTTGTCGGCAGGCCGTCATCTGCCGGAACTGATCGATGCCATGGCACTGGTTAAATCCCAGACGGTGCACCTGGTGCTGCTGGGAGACGGTCAATTGGGCGAGGCACTCAGAACCCAGGTCAAACGCCTGGGGCTGGAGAAGCGAGTGTTCCTGCATCCAGCCGTACCACAGAGGGACTTGCTGCTGGTCACGGCTGCCGCGGATGCTGGCGTCATTCCTTACCAGGCGATCTGCCTGAACAACTTTTATTGCACACCCAACAAACTGTTCGAGTTCATCGCGGCTGGGCTGCCGATTCTGGCCAGCGACCTTCCTGAGTTGCGGCGCATTGTCAGTGGCAATGAGATCGGACGGGTGGCGGATTTGTCGAGTGTCCCGTCGATGGCAAACAGCATCGACAGTTTTTTCAAGGATTATGGGCAGTTGCAGGTATGGCGCGAGACCCTTTCAAGGGTGCGTCAACAGGTTAATTGGCAAGTTGAAGGTGCCAGGCTGCAAACACTGTATGAGCGTTTTCGATGAAGATTTGCATGGTTTACCAGTACTACCAGGGGCATGGGGCTCCCGGGCATTCGCTGGTTTATGAACTGACTCAGTTCCTGGCCCGGCGCGGCCATGAGGTCACTGTGGTCGCGGGTGAGACCGGGTACATGCGCCGCGAAGCGATTACGCTTCCCTGGTACAAGCGGCTCATGCGCAGAGAACAGGACGGGCTGATAAACGTCGTGCGCACTTACACCTACTCGGAACTCCACAAAAGTTACATGGGTCGGTTGCTGAGTTTTCTGTCCTTTTCCCTGACCTGTCCCTTGGGACTGTTGTTCATGAGCCGTCCGGACGTGGTCATTGCGTCTTCGCCGCCAATTTTCCCCATGTTCTCCGTCTGGCTGGTGTGCAAGTTGCGTCGTATACCCTTGGTGCTTGAGGTACGCGATATCTGGCCTGAGTCTGCCGTTCAGATGGGTATCCTGCGTAATCGTCATCTGATCCGGATCATGAGCTGGATCGAGCGGGTGCTATATGACAAATCCCGGCGTATCGTCGCTCTCACCGAAGGTATTCAGCAGAACATCCGCGATCGCGGGTGGCAACATGACAAGGTGGAGTTGGTGACCTGCGGGGTCAATTTTGATCTGCTGCGCCCTGATGAGGCGCTGCGCCTGCAAACCCGACAAAACATGAACTGGGAGCATCGAAAAGTCGTCATGTACTTCGGTGCGCTCGGAGAAGCCAACAACATCGCTGTCGTGCTCAGAGCTGCCCAGGCCTTGCGGTGCGAACCCCAGGTGCTGTTTGTACTTGTTGGCGACGGGATGATGAGCCGACCCCTGAGGGCGATGGCGCAAGCCATGGAGCTGGATAACGTTCTGTTTCTCGATCCGGTGCCCAAGCACGAAGCCAACGCCTACCTGAATGCCGCGGATATCTGCCTGGTGACACTGCAAGACATCCCTCTGTTCGAAGGTGCCATACCAACGAAGTTGCTGGATTACATGGCGTGTTCCAAGCCTGTCATCTGCGGTATTCGTGGAGAGGCGCAGCGGATCATGACAATGGCGGGAGCCGGATTGGTTTTCTCTCCCGACGACGATCAGGCACTTGTCCGGTCAATCCTCGAACTGTGCAACGATCCAGAGGGCGCCGAGAACATGGGCAGCAATGCGTTGGCTTACGTTCGTGAGTTTTACTCGGCCAGTGCCTCGCAAAGCAAAATGGAAGAGATTTTGCGCGACGTTGTCCGGGAATCCGCACTGCCGTAAATCCATGTCGCGACTTATTGCAATTCATGTCCAGCGCTGGTTATAGTCGGCGCTCGGTGCTTTCCAACTCACCGCCCCCTCATCAAAAAAAGATCAGCCCATGCCTGCATCCCTCATCAACGCGGTAGTCGACTCAGCGGTCAACGCTGGCGTCGTGCCGTGCGGGAATCAGCAGCCTGTGCAGATCAGTCATTACCCCCCTCCTGTCAGTCGCACTCCAGTGTGCGCGGTGGTTTCACCGCCAGGTGTCGGCATCCGGGGCTGATCGGCGTTTTCTGCTGACCCCTGCCGCCCGCCTTAAAAAACGACTGAATTTCAGCTTCGGCTGAGTTGGCTTTTTGCCTGACTACAGGTGGTATTCATGTTTGCTTTTTCTCGACAGTCCGCGCTCGCGGCGGCTTCCACGAGCCTGTTCGTCCTGCTGTGGAGCAGTGGGGCGATCTTTTCCAAATGGGGCCTGGCCCACGCCTCACCCTTTGCCTTTTTGCTGTTTCGCTTCGTCATCGCCCTGTGCGGGTTGTTGCTGCTGGTGCCTTTGCTCAAGCTGAAGTTGCCCAAGGGCGGCAAACCGATGCAGTACGCAATGGCCACTGGCGTGGTGTTGTTGGGGGCCTATCAGATTTTCTATCTGCTGGCCCTGGACCTGAAAGTCACACCGGGGGTGATGGCGACGATCATGGGGGTTCAACCGATTCTCACGGTGGTGATCATGGAGCGCCAGCGCTCGGCCAGTCGGATGTTCGGGCTGTGCCTGGGGCTGGCCGGGTTGATCATGGTGGTCTATCAGGGCATCGGTCTGGCCGGCATGTCGTTGGCCGGGATGCTGTTCGGTCTGCTGGCGCTGGCGAGCATGACGTTCGGTTCGATCATGCAAAAGCGCATCACCGACAATCCACTCGGTACGCTGCCCGTGCAGTACCTGGCGGGACTGTTGTTGTGCGGGATATTCGTGCCGTTCCAGCCGTTTCATTTCGAATACACAAGCGGGTTTGTCGTGCCGGTGTTGTGGATGGGGCTGGTGGTGTCGGTGCTGGCGACCTTGCTGCTGTATCGGCTGATTGCCCGGGGCAATCTGGTGAATGTCACCAGTCTTTTTTACCTGGTGCCGGCGGTGACAGCGGTGATGGACTACCTGATATTCGGCAACAAGCTGGCGGCCTTGAGTCTGTTGGGGATGTTGCTGATCATCGTCGGGCTGGTCTTCGTCTTCCGTAAAACGGCGTGAATGTGCAGGAGCGAGCAGGCTCGCTCCTGCAGTTCAGGAATGGGCATGCTCGGCCCGCACCGAATGCATGAACGCCTGCATCGCCGACGATTGAATGCGATGGCGCCGGGTGATCAAGCCATAGGGTGGCAGCCGTGCTTCGAATTTGATGGGCAACACCGCCAACAGGTCGCGGCCCGGATAATCCTCCACCACGGACACCGGCGTCACGCCGAGCATGTCGGTCTGCTGGATCAACGAGAGCAGGGTCATGATCGAGGTGGTTTCGACAATGCTGCTGGGGATATCGACCCGGGCATTGTGAAACACCTGATTGATGATCGCGCGCATCGGGCTTGGATGTTGTTGCAGTACCCAGGTCTGGT
Organism: Pseudomonas sp.; assembly: GCA_035563915.1. Lineage (GTDB taxonomy): Bacteria > Pseudomonadota > Gammaproteobacteria > Pseudomonadales > Pseudomonadaceae > Aquipseudomonas. The sequence goes on from DATMUG010000001.1 coordinate 6,512, forward strand.
TCTGCAATTCGGCCCAGCTCAGTTGAGTTTCCTTCGCCAACGGATTTTGTGCGCCGCAAATCACGCACAGGGCTTCTTCACCCAGGCTGTCGAAGAGCAATTCTTCGGCCCGCGCGCCGACCGGGATGCGCCCGAGCACCACGTCCAGTTGATCCTGTAACAGCGCCTGCACCAGCACGTCGCTGGTATCGACCTGGATGCTCATGGACAGCCGCGGATGGCTTTGTTTCAAGGTCGCGATGGTGCGGGTCAACAACCCCGACGCCAACGCCGGAATGGCCCCCACGGCGACCCGGCCAAGGTTTCCCGATTCCAGCGCCACCAGTTCCTCGCGCATGCCGCTGAGTTCGGCAAAGACCATGCGCGCGTAGTAGATGACGGTTTCCCCGAACGGGGTCGAACGCATGCCCCGGGGCAGGCGTTCGAAGAGTTCGACGCCGAGCAGGTCCTCGGCTTCGTGCAGCATCTTGGTCGCGGCCGGCTGGGTCATGCCGATATGGTCGGCGGCGCGGCGCAACGAGCCGAATTCCTGCAACGCCAGCATCAGGCGCAGTTGGCGCAGACGCAGACGACTGTGGATCACATTGGCAACGGGAATTCGGGTCATGGGCCGCGCTCGCAAAAAAGACTGCGGCAAGCCTGACAACAAATGTCAGGCGTTGCCAGCATTGCTGTGTCACAGCACCGATTTTGCCTTGGCGGCAGGGGATTTGCGCAAGCCCGTCACGCCTTGCAGCGCCCTGGAAATCAGCGGCCAGAACAGCATCAGCAGGGCCGCAGTGGTCAGGCTGCCCACCAACGGGTTGGACCAGAAAATCCCCAGGTGGCCATCGGAGAACAGCATCGACTGACGGAACGCATCTTCCGCCTTGTCGCCCAGCACCGCCGCGAGCACCAGTGGCGCAATCGGGTAGCCCAGTTTCTTGAACAGATACCCCAGCGCGCCAAAGCCCAGCATCAGCACCACGTCAAAGAACGAGTTGTGCACCGAGTAGGCGCCGATGGCACAGACCATGATGATGATCGGCGCGATGATCGAGAACGGAATGCGCAGGATCGAGGCGAACAGCGGCACGGTGGCCAGCACCACGATCAAGCTCACCACGTTGCCCAGGTACATGCTCGCAATCAGCCCCCAGACAAAATCATGCTGCTCGACGAACAGCGTCGGGCCGGGGTGCAAGCCCCAGATCATCAAGCCGCCGAGCATCACCGCCGCCGTGGCCGAACCTGGAATGCCCAAGGTCAGCATTGGCAGCAGGGCGCTGGTGCCGGCAGCGTGGTCGGCGGTTTCCGGGGCGATCACCCCTTCGATTTCGCCCTTGCCGAAGTTGTCGCGGTTCTTCGAAAAGCGACGGGCCAGGCTGTAGCTCATGAACGATGCGGCTGTCGGCCCGCCGGGGGTGATGCCCATCCAGCAACCCACCAGGGTGCTGCGCACGATCGTCCACCAGTAGCGCGGCAGTTTCGCCCAGGTACGCAGGATCACCATCGGTGTAATGCGCGCATGTTCGCCACGGAACACCAGGCCTTCCTCCACCGTGCACAGGATTTCACCGATGCCGAACAGGCCGATGACCGCCACTTCGAAGCTGATGCCGGTCATCAGGGTCGGCTGGTCGAAAGTCAGGCGCAGGTTGCCGGACACAGTGTCCATGCCGACCGCCGCCATGGCGAAACCGATCATCATCGCCACCACTGTTTTCAGCGGCGGGTTCTTGCTCATGCCGATGAACGTGCAGAACGCCAACAGGTACACCGCGAAGAATTCCGGCGAACTGAAGGACATGGCGAACTCGGCAATTCGCGTCGACAGGAACGTCAGCAGCAATACGCCGCACAGGGCGCCGATCAGTGCCGAACTGAACGCGGCGGTCAGCGCTTCGGCGGCGCGACCTTCACGGGCCATCGGGTAGCCGTCGAAGGTCGTCGCCACCGATGAGGGTTCACCGGGGATATTGAACAGAATCGAGGTGATCGATCCGCCGAACAACGCCCCCCAATACATGCACGACAGCAGGATGATCGCCGACACCGGCGACATGGTGAACGTCAGCGGCAGCAACAACGCCACGCCATTGGGGGCGCCGAGGCCGGGCAACACACCGACCAGAATGCCCAGCAGCACGCCGACCACCATCAGGCCGATATGGCCTGGGGTCAGGATCAGGTTCATGCCTTGCAGCAGGGAATCGAATTCGCTCATTTGAAATGTCTCCCGACCAGGGCAACCAAGTCGCCCAGGGGACCTGCATCCAGCGGGACCTTGAACCACAGCGCGAAAACCAGGTAGCTGAACAGCGCCGCGCCGACAGACACGCAGGCGATCATCCACTTGCCATAGGGTCTGGCGCGCACGGTGTCACGCCACATGAACCAGGCGATGAACACGACGGAGGCCAGGTAGATACCGGTGAACGGCATGGCGCCGACGAACAGGGCAATCGGCAGGAACACCGACATCACTTGCCGGAACGCGCCGCGACTGACGAATGCCGCGCTCAAGGCTTGCCAGCGCACCAGGGCCAATACGCCGTTGGCGATACTGGCCGCGCTCAGCAGCAGGCCGATGTAGAAGGGGAAATAACCCGGTTCGGGACCGGCGTCGCCCCAGCCGATGCCTTGTTCGTAACTGCCGACCATGACCACCACACCCAGCAGGGTGGTGAACAACGCCAGGCCGAGTTCGACCCAACGGGTGCCGACCAGCGCCGGTGAATCCGAAGAATGGGACATGAAAACGTCTCCCGCAGATGACGGCCGCCCGAGGGTGGACGGCCGCGGCAACTTTAGTTTTTCAGCCAGCCGGCTTCCTTGAACACCGGCGTGACGCGGGCGGTGTCTTTTTCGATGTAGGCGGTCAGTGGTTCGCCTTCGAGGAAGGTCGGTACTAAAGCGTTCTGCTTGACGTAGGCCTTGAACTCCGGCGTCTCGGTGACTTTGCGCATCAGCTCGACGTAGAACGCGCGCTGCTCGGCGCTGATATCGCCGGGCATGAACACGGTGCGCGGGAAGCGGTACTGATCGATGCCCAGGCCCTGTTCGTGGCAGGTGGGTACGTCGGCCCAGGATTTATCGCCTGCGACCTTCTCGGTGTAGGCCATGCGCTCCTTGCTGAACACGCACAGCGGCTCGACCTGATCGCCGCGCCATTGGCTGATGCTTTCGCTGGGATTGTTGACATTGGCGGCGATGTGTTTGCCGGCCAGTTGCGTGGCCGCTTCACTGCCGCTCTTGAAGGGGATGTACACCAGTTTGCTGTTGTTGGTCTGGTTCAGCAGCAGGGTCAGGGTCTGGTCGACATCCTTGGACTGACTGCCGCCCATGCGCAGATTCGTAGGGTCAGCCTTGACCGCTGCGTAGAAACCTTTGGCGTCCTTCCAGGGCGCATCCTTGTAGCTCCAGAGAATGAAGTCATCCTCGGCCACGGCGGCAATCGGTGTCAGCTCCTGCCATTGGTAGCCGAGTTTGGACACCAGCGGCAGCAGATAGATGTTGTTGGTGCCGATCACCAGTTTCTCGGCATCGCCCTTGTTCATCTTCATGTCGAGGAAGGCTTCGGCGCCATTGCCACCGCCCTTGTTGAGGACGATGGTGTTCACATCGAGCAGCTTGTGGGTGGTGATGATCGACTGGATCAGACGGCCGAGCTGGTCGGTACCACCGCCAGGGCCGCCGGCGACGACGATTTCGACGTTCTTGTCCGGCTGCCAGGCAGCCTGAGCGAGAGTGGGAAGGGCACCTGCGGTGAGCAGGGTGCAGCCAAGAAACAGACGGGAAGTGCGACGGACGAATGCATTTCGCATGATGGAAGAGCCTCGTTTTTGTGTTTTTGTAATTGTTATGAGTGGCTTGTCGCAGCGCGAAAGCCGCAAGCCTGTCCCGAGTGTGGGAACGTCCCGTCGCCGCGTCTACTCAAAACAATACATACACCGATAGCCTGGGGTTATAGCTGGCGGGTGCAAAGGCCGAAGCGCTTGAGCAATGGCCCGGAATAGAGCAGTTTCTGTAATAAGTGGAAACAGTGCTCGCGGGCTGAAAGCCCAGTGAAAGCGGGGTATGCCATAACTTGAGGCTATCGCCTGATTTCAAGTAGTGATTAGACGGTTATCACCGGGGCTTCGATAGTACTGACCAACGCCGACTACTGTAGGAGCGAGCTCGCTCGCGAAAAACGTCAGGACACCGCGGGCATTCTGAAGACCCGTGCCATCGTTGACGACCATCGCGAGCAAGCTCGCTCCTACAGGGGCGGCAATGTTGGCCCGCACAACAATAATAAAAGAGGTACGCACCATGGCTCGTCCCAGTGCTTCCCTGCATCTGCCTGGCGCCGATGCTCCGGTCGCCGCGGCTACACCGTTGGCCACCCCCATCAAAGCCAGCAATGTGCGCTGGCGGATCTTCGCGATCATCTTTGCGCTGACCATGGTCAACCTGATCGATCGGGTGTCGCTGTCTATCGCCATGCCCACCATCGCCCATGAGTTTTCCCTGTCACCGAGCCTGCAAGGGCTGATCCTCAGCAGCTTTTTCTGGGCCTATGCGTTGTTGCAGATTCCCGGCGGCTGGTTGATCGATCGCTTCGGCCCGCATCGGGTGATCGGTTGGTCCACCGGCTTGTGGGGGGCGTTCCAGGTGCTGGCGGCGTTTGCCACCGGTGGCTTGTCGCTGTTGTTTGCCCGCGTGGCGCTGGGGGCTTCGGAAGCGCCGTTGTTCCCCTCCGGCGGCAAGCTGATTTCCCTGTGGCTGGCGCCCAGTGAACGCAGTCGCGGCGCGGTGCTGATGGACAGCGGCAGTCCGCTGGGCGTGGCCCTCGGCGGCTTGATCATTGCCTATCTGATTGCCTCGCTCGATTCCTGGCGTCTGGCGTTCGTGATTGCCGGTGTCGCGACCCTGGCGCTGGCCTGGCTGGCGTGGCGCTATCTGCGCGATGACCCCAACAGCCACCCGCAGGTCAATGCGCTGGAACTGGAAAAGATCAACGCCGGACGCGCCACGCCTGCCGCCGAAGCCGCCCGTGCGCCCGTCAAGGGTCTGGGCATCGCCCTGCGTTCGTTGAGCGGCCTGCTGATCGGACGGGCCAGTTGGGCCATGGTGTATTTCGGTCTGCTGACCTGGGGACCGAGTTATCTGTCCCAGGCTCGCGGCTTTGATATCAAGGGCATTGGCGCGGCGACGTTCGTGATCTTTATCTGCGGCGCCCTGGGTTCGCTGACCGGTGGTTTTCTCTGCGACGGCCTGATTCGCAAGGGCGTACGGCGCGGGGTGGCGGTCAAGAGCCTGCTGGCATTCTCCGGCCTGGTGGCCCTCGGTGCCTTCCTGCTGTTGCCGACCCTGAGCGATCCCTACGCCGCCGTGGCGGTGTTGGCCCTGACCGCGTTTTTCCTGATGTGGGGCAGTCTCTACTGGAGTTTCCCGGCCTTGCTGGCGGCCCCGGCGCGGGTGGGTCTGATTGGCGGGGTCATGAACATGGCCGGCAGCACCGGGGGCATCGCGGTGCCGATCCTGGTGGGCGTGATCGTGCAAATCAGCGGTGGCTTCGCGCCGGTGCTGGGATTCTTCGCGGTGTGTTCGGCGGTGTTTGTGTTCGCCACTCTGTTCATCAGTCTGGATGAGGTGCGTCATGGCTGAGTCTTGCTCCAGAAGCCTTTGGAAAGGTCCGATCATCGACGCCCATCACCACTTCTGGGATCCAACGATCAACAACCATCCATGGTTGGCGCCCGAGGCCAGCATCCCGTTCCGCTACGGCGATTACAGTGCGATCAAGCGTCGTTATTTTCCCGAGGATTATTTCGCCGATGCCGGTCCCCACAACGTCGTGCAAACGGTGTACATCGAGACCGAGTGGGATCCGCGCGATCCCATTGGCGAAACCCGTTTCATCGAGCAACTGGCTGCCCGCTACGGTGTGCCCAACGCCATCGTCGCCCAGGCCTGGCTCGATCATCCGGACGCCATCGCGGTGCTTGCCGAGCAGGCCGCTTTCAAGTGCGTGCGCAGCGTGCGGCACAAGCCCGGTGGCCCGACCACGCCGGCCCAGGTTGGCCATGTGCGCAGTCTGATGAGCAATGAACACTGGCGCCGCAGTTATGCCGCGCTGCAAGGCCTGGGCCTGCATTTCGATTTGCAGACGCCCTGGTGGAACCTGCACGAAGCCGAACGGCTGGCGAGGGACTTCCCCGGCACCACGTTGATCCTCAACCACGCCGGCCTGCCCAGCGATCGCAGCGCCGAAGGCCTGGCCGGCTGGCGCCTGGCAATGTCACGGCTGGCCGAGTGGCCGAATGTGCAGGTGAAGATTTCCGGGCTGGGCCAGGCCGGCCGGACATGGCGGGCCATCGACAACGCCTGGATCGTGCGTGAAGTGATCGCGATGTTCGGCACCGCCCGGGTGATGTTCGCCAGCAACTTTCCGGTGGACAGCCTGTGTGGCTCCTTCGACGACATCTACAGCGGTTTCAAATCCATCGTCGCCGATCTGCCAATGGCCGATCAGGAGCGACTGTTCTACAGCAACGCGCAGCGGGTCTATCGCTGCGAACCTTGCGCCATAGACCGGGCGCAGCCTGAACCCTTGAGGAGTGAAGCATGAACAAGACAACCATCGCGATGGTCCTGGGGGACCCGGCAGGCATCGGCCCGGAGCTGATTGCCCGCCTGCTCGCCGAGCCCGAGGTGCGCAGCAAGGCGCAGGTGATTCTGATTGCCGACGAGGCGCAAATGCGTCGCGGCATGGACATCGCCGGCGTGCAGTTTCCCTATCGCCAGGTGACGTCACTGGAACAGCTGTCGTTCGCCGACGACACACCGCTGTTCTACGATTTTCGTGGTGATGCCGTCGGTGATTTCCCGCGCAGCGAAGCCAGCGTGATTGGTGGTCGCTACAGTCTCGATACCCTGGAAAAAGCCCTGCGCCTGACCGAGGCGGGGATCACTGATGCGGTGCTGTTCGGCCCGTTGAACAAGACCTCGCTGCACATGGCCGGCATGGCCCACAACGACGAGTTGCACTGGTTCGCCGAGCTGCTGGATTTCCATGGGCCGTTCTGCGAGTTCAACGTGCTCGACAACCTCTGGACTTCTCGGGTGACGTCCCATGTGGCGCTGTCCGAGGTTTCGGGTTTGTTGAGTGAGCAGCGGGTGGTGGAAGCGATTCAACTGATCGACACCGCGCTCAAGCGCAGCGGCCTGGAAAAACCGCGCATCGGTGTCTGTGGCCTGAACCCGCACAACGGCGACAATGGCTCGTTCGGCCGCGAAGAACTGGACATCATCGGCCCGGCGGTACGCTCGGCCCAGGCGCTGGGGATCGCCGCCGAAGGACCGTACCCGGGGGACACGATTTTCCTCAAGGTCCAGGGCGATGCCAGTGCCTTCGATGCGGTGGTGACCATGTATCACGACCAGGGGCAGATCGCGATCAAGTTGATGGGCTTCTCCCGTGGCGTCACTGTGCAGGGCGGCCTGCCCATCCCCATCACCACCCCGGCCCACGGCACCGCCTTTGACATCGCGGGGCAGGGCAAGGCCAATGTCGGCGCCACGCGCCAGGCCTTCGAAATTGCCTGCCGGATGGGTGCTAACAGCTACTGATCCAACACACCCCCATGTGTGGGGTGGTGCTGGATTTTGTAATCAATACAGAACCCCTGTGGGAGCGGGCTTGCTGGACAATGGCCTCGATCAATTTCACGAACGAGTGCGGC
>DATMUG010000002.1:0-2465 GCA_035563915.1 Pseudomonas sp.
GCTGCGATCCCTTGATCTTGAAAAGCAAAATCAAAAGATCGCAGCCTCGTTTCACTCGTCAGCGACTACGGGGATTTCCAAATAAAAAACCAATGGGCAACCTGCCCCCTGTTCGATTCCGACCTGGGAAACACTCATGCACGCCATCATGCTCAAAGCCAAGCTGCATCGCGCCGAAGTCACCCACGCTGTACTCGATTACGAAGGTTCCTGCGCCATCGATGGCGAATGGCTGGACTTGTCCGGCATCCGTGAATACGAACAGATCCAGATCTACAACGTCGACAATGGCGAACGTTTCACCACTTACGCCATTCGTGGCGAAGAAGGTTCGCGGATGATTTCGGTCAACGGTGCCGCTGCGCACAAGGCCAAAGTGGGCGATCGCGTGATCATCTGTGCCTACGCCCACTACAGCGAAGCCGAATTGCTCAACTTCAAACCGCGCATGCTCTACATGGCGCCGGGCAATGAACTGAGCCACACCAGCAACGCCATTCCGGTCCAGGTCGCCTGATCAACACCCTGTCGTGCTTCCGTTTGTCGGACTGTTCCTAACTTCGATGTTAAAAAAGTACCGGAAACAGGTCAGACAAAATCAAGACAGATCATTGCGCGGGGTTTACTGTAGTCGCCCTGCGCCATGAAATCGTGTCGACGCAGGCGACCGGGACGCCCACCCACAGCGCTCCGGGATTTTTCGTGTTCAAAAGGCCGTTCAAGTAATAAGGAAACCCGCAGCGATGGCGTACTACCGCACCCCTCATGACGTTACCGCTCTGCCCGCCTGGCAGGCGTTGAATGACCACCGCCAAGCCATGCAGGATTTCAGCATGCGCGAGGCTTTCAATGCCGACCCGCAGCGTTTCACTCAATTCACCCTCAGCAGCTGCGGCCTGTTTCTCGACTATTCGAAGAACCTGATCAGCGCCGAGACCCGTAACCTGCTGGTGGGCCTGGCCAACGAAGTCGACCTCAAGGGTGCGATCAAATCGCTGTTCGATGGCGAAATCGTCAACGCCTCCGAAGGGCGCCCTGCCCTGCACACGGCGCTGCGCCGTCCGGTTGGCGACAAGCTGTCGGTCAACGGCGTCAACGTGATGCCGGATGTGCACAAGGTACTCAACCAGATGACCGATCTGGTGGGCCGCATCCACGACGGCCTGTGGCGCGGTTACACCGAGAAGCCGATCACTGACGTGGTGAACATCGGTATCGGCGGCTCGTTCCTCGGCCCCGAGCTAGTGTCCGAAGCCCTGCTGGCCTACGCCCACAAAGGCGTGCGCTGCCACTACCTGGCAAACATCGACGGCAGCGAATTCCACGAGCTGGCGATGAAATTGCGCGCCGAGACCACGCTGTTCATCGTTTCGTCGAAATCCTTCAACACCCTCGAAACCCTGAAAAACGCCCAGGCCGCCCGTGCCTGGTACCTGGCTCAGGGGGGCTCGGAAGCCGAGCTGCATCGTCACTTCATCGCGGTCTCGAGCAACAACGCCGCAGCCGTCGCCTTCGGTATCCGTGAAGAGAACATCTTCCCGATGTGGGACTGGGTCGGCGGGCGTTACTCGCTGTGGTCGGCCATCGGCCTGCCCATCGCCCTGGCCATCGGCATGTCGAACTTCAAGGAACTGCTGTCCGGTGCCTACACCATGGACCAGCACTTCCAGAGCGCGCCATTCGAACAGAACATGCCGGTGCTGCTGGCGCTGCTGGGCGTCTGGTACGGCAACTTCTGGGGCGCGCAAAGCCACGCGATCCTGCCGTACGACCACTACCTGCGCAACATCACCAAGCACTTGCAGCAGCTGGACATGGAGTCCAACGGCAAGCGCGTGCGCCAGGACGGCCAGCCGGTCTCCACCGATACCGGTCCGGTGATCTGGGGCGGCGTGGGTTGCAACGGTCAGCACGCCTACCACCAGTTGCTGCACCAGGGCACCCAACTGATCCCGGCCGACTTCATCGTGCCGATCGTCAGCTTCAACCCGGTGGCCGACCACCACCAGTGGCTGTACGCCAACTGCCTGTCGCAGAGCCAGGCGCTGATGCTCGGCAAGACCCAGGCTGAAGCCGAAACCGAACTGCGCGACAAGGGCATGAGCGAGGCCGACGTGCAGAAACTCGCCGCGCACAAGGTGATCCCCGGCAACCGTCCGAGCAACACCCTGGTGGTCGAACGCATCAGCCCTCGCCGCCTCGGCGCGCTGGTGGCAATGTACGAGCACAAGGTTTTCGTGCAGAGCGTGATCTGGGGCATCAACGCCTTCGATCAGTGGGGCGTGGAGCTGGGCAAGGAACTGGGCAAGGGCGTCTACAACCGCCTGGTCGGCACCGAGGAAACGGCGGCTGAAGATCCGTCCACTCAAGGCCTGATCAACTACTTCCGCGGTCGTCACCGCGGCTGATCCGCAACAAAACCGCTTCTCCTGTGGGAGCGGGCTTGCTCGCGAAAGCGTCATCTC
>DATMUG010000003.1:0-6132 GCA_035563915.1 Pseudomonas sp.
CTGCGATCTTTTGACTTTGATTTCTTAAAAAACAAGATCAAAAGATCGCAGCCTTCGGCAGCTCCTACAGATGTGATCCATGCCGTACCGACATCCCCCCGTCCGACGACCGGTCGTACTTCCGGTCAGCCCTTTCATTGGCGAAAGCTGGCTGAAAGCTTCCCCGATTAGGATCGCCCCACTGCCGGCAATAGACCGGTTGGCCAATGCGAGTGTTCGAATGCTCGCCAGGTCCATTTAACAACAACAATGGTGATCCTGATGTCCTTTGCTACCCGCCGCTTCGCCACAACTCCACCCGTACGTCTCGTGCTTTTCGTTTTGCGCTGATCCACCCCGGTCCGCCCATTCCCTAGCTGCGCTACGCCTGGAGTATTCCCATGCTGACTTTCCTTGGCTTCGCCATGGTCATCACCTTCATGTTCCTGATCATGACCAAGCGCCTGTCCGCGCTGATCGCTCTGATCATCATCCCGATCGTCTTCGCCCTGTTTGGTGGCTTCGGCCCGAAAATCGGCCCGATGATGCTCGAAGGTATCACCAAACTCGCGCCGACCGGCGTGATGCTGATGTTCGCCATTCTGTACTTTGCCTTGATGATCGACTCCGGCCTGTTCGACCCGGCCGTGCGCAAGATCCTCAAGATGGTCAAGGGCGACCCGCTGAAGGTGTCGGTCGGTACTGCCGTGCTGGCCCTGGTCGTCTCCCTCGACGGTGACGGCGCGACCACCTACATGATCTGCGTCGCCGCCATGCTGCCGCTCTACAGCCGCATCGGCATGAGCCCGCGGATCATGGCCGGCTTGATCATCCTCGCCGGCGGCGTGATGAACATGACCCCGTGGGGTGGCCCGACCGCCCGTGCGGCCAGTGCGCTTCATGTCGACCCTTCGGCCATCTTCGTACCGATGATTCCGGCAATGGCTGCCGGCGTCGTGGCCATCCTTGCCATCGCCTATTTCTACGGCAAACGTGAACGTGCGCGTCTGGGTGAACTGCACCTGGTGGGCGATGAGATCGATCACAGCGAAATCACCGTTTCGCAGTTTCCGGACGCCCGTCGTCCGAGCCTGATCTGGTTCAACGGTGCCTTGACCCTGGCGCTGATGTGCACCCTGATCGCCGGCCTGTTGCCGCTGCCGGTGCTGTTCATGGTGGCCTTCAGTATCGCGATGATCGTCAACTATCCGTGCCTGCAGGCACAGAAGGACCGCGTTGCGGCCCACGCCGGCAGCGTTCTGGCAGTGGTCGGGCTGATCTTTGCCGCGGGTATCTTCACCGGTATCCTCTCCGGCACCGGTATGGTCGACGCGATGTCGAAAAGCCTGTTGTCGGTGATTCCGGACTTCCTTGGCCCGTACCTGGCCGTGATCACGGCGCTGGTGAGCATGCCGTTCACCTTCTTCATGTCGAACGATGCGTTTTATTACGGTGTGTTACCGGTGCTTGCCGAAGCCGCCAGCCACTACGGTATTACCGCGGTGGAAATGGCACGTGCCTCGATCGTCGGTCAGCCCGTCCACTTGCTGAGCCCGCTGGTACCATCGACTTATCTGTTGGTGGCCCTGGCCGGTATCGATTTCGGCGATCACCAGCGCTTTACGCTGAAGTGGGCAGTGCTGGTGTGCATGTGCATACTGGTTGCCGCGTTGCTGATGGGGATATTTCCGCTGTTCAGCACTCTATAATCCCAAGACTCGCCATTCGGGGTCCCGGTTTCGCAGTCTGAAGCCTGGGCCCCTTGTGGTTTAACACATCCTCAAAGGAATACACATGGAATGGCTGACCAACCCTGAAATCTGGGTTGCTTTCTTTACCTTGACCGCCCTGGAAATCGTTCTGGGTATCGATAACATCATCATGATTTCGATCCTGGTCAGCCGCATGCCCAAGCACATGCAGGCGCGCACCCGAATCTTCGGCCTGGCGCTGGCCATGATTACGCGGATTCTGTTGCTGCTGTCGATCACCTGGGTCATGCGCCTCACTGCCGACCTGTTCGAAGTGTTCGGTCAGGGTATTTCCGGACGCGATCTGATCCTGTTCTTCGGTGGCCTGTTCCTGCTGTGGAAAAGCTCGCAGGAGATGTACCACGCGCTGGAAGGCGAAGACGAAACCGACGACGAGCCAAGTGGCAAGGGCGGCAACTTCCTTTACACCATCATCCAGATCGCGATCATCGACATCGTGTTCTCCCTCGACTCAGTCATCACCGCCGTGGGCATGGTGTCCCATGTCCCGGTCATGGTCGCGGCGATCATCGTGGCGGTGCTGGTGATGATGCTGGCCTCGGGCACCATCAGCGAATTCATCGACAAGCACCCGTCGCTGAAAATGCTGGCGCTGTCGTTCCTGCTGGTGGTGGGTACCGTGCTGATTGCCGAATCCTTCGATGTTCACGTGCCAAAAGGCTACGTCTACTTCGCCATGGCGTTCTCGCTGGCCGTGGAAGCGATCAACATCAAGATGCGCACCGCCATCGCGAAAAAGAAGAAGCAGCAGGATCCGGTGAAACTGCGCAAGGACATTCCGGGGCAGTAACCCGGAAGCTGTAACGGCGCAAAAACCTGTGGGAGCGGCGGTGCGACGATTCGACTTGCTCGCGAAGACGGAGTGTCAGTCGACTTAGGTGTTGCCTGACACGACGCCTTCGCGAGCAAGTCGAATCGTCGCACCGCCGCTCCCACATTGGTTTGTGCATCTGCATGAAGCTGTTTTCATGACGGTTTTGTTTCAATCACTTCTTTAGCTATGCGATGCTGGCGCCCAGACCGTTAGCCAACTACAGCTTTAATACAACACGTAGAACGTCGCGGTACCGTCAACTTGCTCCTTTGGGGCGCTACCACCACAGGGGGCCGTCATGCTCACCCTGCTCAATTTGCTCTCAGCCGTGGCCTTGCTGATCTGGGGCACGCACATCGTCCGAACCGGCATCCTGCGGGTCTACGGTTCCAACCTGCGTCATGTCATTGGCCGCAACATGTCCAAACGCTGGCTGGCTTTCCTCTCCGGGATCGCGGTGACGGCGATGGTCCAGAGCAGTAACGCCACGGCGATGCTCGTCACCTCCTTCGTTGGTCAGGGCCTGATGGCATTGACCCCGGCCCTGTCGACCATGCTCGGGGCCGATGTCGGTACGGCGCTGATGGCGCGGGTGCTGACCTTCGACCTGTCCTGGCTGTCGCCGCTGCTGATTTTCATCGGGGTGATTTTCTTCCTGTCGCGCAAGCAGACCCGCCTGGGCCAGATGGGCCGCGTCGCGATCGGCCTGGGCTTGATCATTCTGGCGCTGCAACTGATCGTCGAAGCCGCCGCACCGATCACCCATGCCAAAGGGGTCAAGGTGATCTTTGCGTCGCTGACCGGTGACATCCTGCTCGATGCCCTGATGGGGGCACTGTTCGCCATGATTTCCTACTCCAGCCTGGCGGCGGTGCTGCTGACCGCGACCCTGGCAGGCGCCAAGGTGATCGGCCTGCCGGTGGCCCTCGGCCTGGTCATCGGCGCCAATATCGGCAGCGGTGTGCTGGCGTTCCTCAGCACCAGCATGCAGAACCCCGCCGGGCGCCAGGTGGCGCTGGGCAGCCTGCTGTACAAACTGATCGGCCTGGTGCTGATCATTCCGGTGCTGGACCCCCTGGTGCACTGGATCGACAGCCTCGACTTCAGTCCTCAGGAAATGGTCATCGGCTTCCACCTGCTCTACAACACGACCCGCTGTTTAATCCTGTTGCCCAGCGTCGGGCCGATGGCCCGGTTCTGTGCCTGGGTCCTGCCTGAGCGCCCGCAAGCCAATGGCACAGCCAAGCCACGACACCTCGATTTGACCGCGTTGGTCACGCCCAGCCTCGCGCTGGCCAATGCGGCGCGGGAAACACTGCGCATCGGTGATCTGATCGACAACATGCTCGAATCCATGCTCGACGTGTTGCGTGGCAAGCAAACCGCCGTTACCCAGGAAGTGCGCCGCCTGACCGATGATGTGGAAGCGCTCTATAGCGCGATAAAGCTGTATCTGGCACAAATGCCCCGGGAAGACCTCAGCGATCAGGACAGCCGGCGCTGGGCGGAGATCATTGAACTGGCGATCAACCTGAAACTGGCCAGCGATCTGATCGAACGCATGTTGCGCAAGGTTCAGCAGCAGAAAACCTCCCAGCGCCGCTCGTTTTCCGAGGTAGGCCTGGAAGAGCTGGCGGGGTTGCAGGTTCAATTGATTGCCAACTTGCGGCTGGGGCTGTCGGTGTTCCTCAGTGCCGACAAGGAAAGCGCCCGTCAGTTGTTGCGTGAGAAGCGTCGCTTTCGCGCACAGGAGCGCCGTCTGGCCCATGCGCATGTCAGCCGTTTGCAACGTAAGATCGTGCAGAGTATCGAGACCAGTTCCCTGCACCTGGAGTTGATCGCCGACCTGAAGCGTTTGAATTCGCTGTTTTGCAGCAGTGCTTATGTGGTGCTGGAAACGTCCGAAACCGGTGCACTGGCGGTCGATGATTTGACCGATACCACGCATTCGCCTTGAACGTCTGAGATTGTGGTCAGTCAGTAACATGAGTTCGACTTGAAGGTCATTCGCGAGCAAGCCCGTTCCCGCATTGATTTTGTGAACGCCGCAAATCAAATGTGGGAGCGGGCTTGCCCGCGATAGCAGACTCAAGGACGACACGGATCTCCAATCAGCCGTATGGAAGCTCGTTATGCGTTGCCTGCTGTTCGCCTGTCTATTGCTGGGCTCTCTCCCCTCCCTTGCCCTGGATCGCTTCCAGGTCGAGGGCTACACCCTGCGCAATGGCCTGCAATTGCTGCTCAAGCCGGGCGTTGATCGCGGTCACGTGGCGATTCGGCTGGTGGTGGGTGTCGGGATCGATGACTTCAGCTGCGCCGACAAGGAGCTGCCGCACCTGCTCGAGCACCTGTTGTTCAGCGGCATCGATGCCAGCGGCGAAGGCGGCCTGGAGGAGCGCATGCAGGCGCTGGGTGGCGAGTGGAACGCGTTCACCAGTAACGCCGACACCACCTTCGTGATCGAAGCTCCGGCGAAAAACCAGCGCAAAGTCCTCGATCTGCTGCTGGACCTGTTGACCCAGACCCAATTCGACGACAACGCCGTCAATGCCGCCAAGCAGGTGGTCGAGCGCGAAGACGGCGGCCATTACTCGCACTTGCAGCGCTGGCTGGACCGCCAGGATCTGGGGCACACCGCCAGCAAGCAACTGGCCGTCGAATTGGGTCTCAAGTGCTCCGAGCGCGCAGAGGTCGATCAACTGACCCGCGCGCAACTGGAAAAGGTACGCAAGGACTGGTACGCGCCCAACAACATGACCCTGATCGTGGTCGGCGACCTCGATCGCTTGCTGCCGGCCTATCTGGATCGAACCTATGGTGCGCTCAAGCCCATCGAGCCCAGCGACCACCCGCAGCTGCCGCAAATCAAGGCCAGCGCCGCCCATGATCGCACCTTGATTCGCGGCTTTGTCGGCGGTGGCGCCAAGCTGCACTGGCTGGTGCCGGAGCCGGTACTGGAGGATCAGCACGACCAGACCTTCGACCTGCTCAAGGACTATCTGGACTGGGCGCTCTATCGCCAGTTGCGCCTGGCCCACGGCTTGTCCTACGGGCCTTGGGCCGAGCGCGAGGTCTTTGGCGGTGTGGGCTTCATGAGCCTCAATGCTGACCTTGAGCGAGACGATGTGGACAAGGCACAGCAGGTGCTGGAGGCGTTGAAGGCGCAATTGCTCAAGGACGGCCTGAACGCCGAGACTTTCAATCGCCTCAAGCAGGCGGCCATCGCCCGCCAGAGCTGGGCGGTGCAAGGCAACAGTGCGCTGGCCGATTACTACTGGAGCGCCATGGGTGACTACGAGGACGGCCGTTTCGCCAACCCGGCCCGGGAACTGCAATCGGTGACCCTGGACGAAGCCAACAAGGCCATGCGCGAATTGCTCCTGCAGCCAGGGTATATACGCATCGAGAAACCGTTGCTCAGTGATGATCAGGTGCTGTGGGTGATTGCGGGGGTGTTGGGGTCGCTTATGGTTGCGTTGGCTGCCTGGCGTTTTTATCGCAGGCGCTAAAAGATCGCAGCCTTCGGCAGCTCCTACAAGAGTACGCATTCCAATGTAGGAGCTGCCG
>DATMUG010000004.1:0-5602 GCA_035563915.1 Pseudomonas sp.
ATCTGGCTCAGACTCAACCAAGGCCGGGGGGCTTTCTCGGTCGAATTTGTTCCGCATGCGCCAGTTTTATGAGACCCACCGCGACGAATCGAAAGTCGCACCACTGGCGCGACAATTATCGTTGGTCGCACAATTTGATCATCTTC
The DNA here is from genome assembly GCA_035563915.1 of Pseudomonas sp. Taxonomy (GTDB): domain Bacteria; phylum Pseudomonadota; class Gammaproteobacteria; order Pseudomonadales; family Pseudomonadaceae; genus Aquipseudomonas. The sequence goes on from DATMUG010000004.1 coordinate 147, forward strand.
GGTCAATGCAAAAGGCCGCAAGTGCGCGAGTTCTAAATGCGAATGGCCGTTCAGGAGAAATGGTCATAGCGCGAGCTGGAGCGTCAATTCAAAGCGGCTCTGTTCGAACGCAGCGTGACCCAGCCGGCCAAAGCCTCCGAAGTCCTCCAGCAAACACACACCAGCGCACTGGGATATTCCGCGACGCCCATATGGTTGAGTTTCTCGACCTCCCCGGCTACGCCGAAACGGATCTACACCGGGACTTGTTGGCATGTCTTAAGGAGTTTTTGAGCGAGCTTGGCCGCGACTTCTGCTTTGTCGGCTCCGAGTATCCGGTACAAGTCGGCGGACGTGATTTTGCGCTGGACCTGTTGTTCTTTCACTGCGGCCTCAACTGTCTGGTGGCCATCGAACTCAAGGTCGGGCGTTTCGCGGAGTATCTGGGCAAGTGGGGTTCTATCTGGAAGCACTGGATCGAGACGAACGCAAATCCCATGAGAATCTGGCCATCGGTGTCCTGCCGTGTGCCAGCAAGGATGACGAAGTCGTCGAGTACGCCCTTAACCGCAGCTTGTCGCCAGCTCTGATCGCCGAGTATCAAGTCAAGTTACCGGACAAACAGCTGTTGCAGGCCAAGCTGCATGAGTTCTATGCCTTGAATGTCGCACAAGCAGGAGAGGACTGATTCAGCCGCTTATTCCCATAAACCATAAGCACCACACTTTGCGTGATATGGCCTTCACAGGTTTGCCGGTATGATAGGCGCCCCCGCAGTCTGGATTGCGAATTACGCCATGACCTTGCAGTACCCAACCATCGCCGATTGCGTCGGCAACACTCCGCTGGTCCGTTTGCAGCGCCTGGCTGGCGACACCAGCAATACCCTTTTGCTCAAGCTCGAAGGGAACAACCCGGCGGGTTCGGTCAAGGACCGTCCGGCGCTGTCGATGATCACCCGCGCCGAGTTGCGTGGGCAGATCCGTCCCGGCGATACGCTGATCGAAGCGACCTCGGGTAATACCGGGATTGCGCTGGCCATGGCCGCCGCGATCAAGGGTTACAAGATGATCCTGATCATGCCGGACAACTCCAGCGCCGAGCGCAAGGCCGCCATGACCGCCTACGGTGCCGAGCTGATCCTGGTGACTCAGGAACAGGGCATGGAAGGCGCCCGCGACCTGGCCCAGCATATGGAAGCCGAAGGTCGTGGCAAGGTCCTGGATCAGTTTGCCAACGGTGACAATCCGCAAGCGCACTACACCACCACCGGCCCGGAAATCTGGCGCCAGACCCAGGGCACCATCACTCATTTCGTCAGCTCCATGGGCACCACCGGTACCATCATGGGCGTTTCGCGCTACTTGAAAGAGCAGAACGAGAATGTGCAGATCATCGGTCTGCAACCCATGGAAGGTTCGGCAATCCCGGGCATTCGTCGTTGGCCTCAGGAATACCTGCCGAAGATCTACCAGGCCGATCGCGTGGACCGCATCGTCGATATGGCGCAAAGCGAAGCCGAAGACGTGACCCGTCGTCTGGCCCGCGAAGAAGGCATCTTCTGTGGCGTTTCCTCGGGCGGTGCCGTGGCAGGGATGTTGCGTCTGTCCAAAGAAGTTGAAAACGCGGTGATCGTCGCGATCATCTGCGACCGTGGCGACCGTTATCTGTCGACCGGCATTTTCGACGCGCCCAACTGATGGCCAAACATGAAAGAGGCTTGCGCTTCCAGCCCACCGGCGGCAGCAAGGCCCCGCAAGTCCCGACCGGCAAAAAGCAGCGCCTGACCATCGAGCGCCTGGCCAATGATGGGCGCGGTATCGCGTTTTTCGAAGGGCGCACCTGGTTCGTCATCGGCGCATTGGCCGGTGAGGAGATCGAGGCGCGGGTGCTTGGGGCCCATGGCAAGGTCGTCGAGGCGCGTACCGAGCGGGTGTTCAAGGCCAGCGATCTGCGTCGCCCGGCGCCGTGCGCCCATGCCGGTCGCTGCGGCGGTTGCAGCGTGCAACATCTGCCGCATAGCGAACAGCTGGCGCTGAAGCAGCGCATGCTCGCCGAGCAATTGTCGAAGGTTGCCGGTGTCGAGCCTGAAGAATGGGCCGCCCCCCTGAGCGGTCCGGAATTCGCTTACCGCCGTCGCGCTCGCGTCGCCGTGCGCTGGGACATGAAAGCGAAAAAGCTTGAAGTCGGATTCCGCGCCGCCGGCAGTCAGGACATCGTCGCCATCGACGAATGCCCGGTGCTGGTGCAGCCCTTGCAGCCGATCATGACGCGCTTGCCGGAAATGCTGCGGCGCTTGAGCAAGCCTCAGGCGCTCGGCCATGTGGAGTTGTTCAGCGGTTCATCGCTGGCGGTGTTGTTGCGGCACATGGCGCCGCTGTCCGATGCCGACCTGACGATCCTCAAGGATTTCTGCGCGTTCCATCATGCCCAGTTGTGGCTTCACGGTGAAGGCGAACCGCAACCGGTGGAGGCCGATCAAACGTTGGGCTATCGCCTGGAACAATGGAACCTGGAGCTGGCGTATCGCCCCGGGGATTTCGTCCAGGTCAATGCCGGCATCAACGAGGCGATGGTTGCCCAGGCGTTGCAATGGCTGAAACCGAGCGCGGATGAACGGGTACTGGACTTGTTCTGTGGCTTGGGTAACTTTGCCTTGCCGCTGGCGCAAACCGTTCGCGAAGTGGTGGCGGTGGAAGGTGTGCAGGTGATGGTGGAGCGGGCGGCTGCGAATGCCGTTAGCAACAATCTGCATAACGCGAAGTTTTTTCAGGCCGATTTATCCCAGCCTTTGACCGATGCCGAATGGGCGCGCGAAGGCTTTTGTGCGGTACTCTTGGACCCACCGCGTGATGGTGCTTTCGAGGTGGTGCGCAAGCTCAAGTCGCTGGGTGCCGAACGGCTGGTGTATGTGTCGTGCAACCCGGCAACGCTGGCGCGCGACACGGTCGAATTGATCAAGCAGGGCTACCGGTTAAAACGTGCCGGGATTCTCGATATGTTTCCTCAGACGGCGCATGTCGAAGCCATGGCGTTATTTGAAGCGAGCTAGGACGGCTCGTCTGGTCCGACTGACCCGCCCGTGCAGCCGCGTACCAGCCCGACGTGGATGCACAGGCAACGAAGGTCAGCGATTTGACGCATTGAATCTGCGTCGTAGGGAAGGTAAGCAAGATGGTACAGGTGAGAGCACACCAGCCGATCAACACCGACGGCAGTATCAATCTCGAGGCTTGGCTCGATCATGCGGTCAGTGTCGATCTGGCACTGGATCGCGAAGCCTTGAAAGAGGCCTGCGAGTACGCTCGCGATGCCGAACAACAAGCCAATGCGGCGCAGAATCTGTGGTCGGAAGGCAACTCGAGTTTCCGTACAGGCCTTGAAATCGCCGAGATTCTCGCCGACCTCAAACTCGATCAGGATTCGCTGGTCGCCGCGGTCCTGTACCGGGGCGTGCGCGAAGGCCAGATTGCGTTGCCAGCAGTCAGCCAGCGTTTCGGCCCCGTGGTGGCCAAGCTCATCGACGGCGTGCAGCGCATGGCGGCGATCAGCGACAGCCTGAGCCCGCGCAAATCCATGGTGATGGGCACTCAGGGCCAGGTCGAAAACCTGCGCAAGATGCTCGTGGCCATGGTCGATGACGTTCGCGTCGCCCTGATCAAACTGGCCGAACGCACCTGCGCGATCCGCGCGGTGAAAACCGCCGATGACGAAAAACGCAATCGCGTGGCCCGTGAAGTCTTCGACATCTATGCGCCGCTCGCCCACCGCCTGGGCATCGGTCATATCAAATGGGAGCTGGAGGATCTGTCCTTCCGCTACCTTGAGCCGGACCAGTACAAACAGATCGCCAAGTTGCTTCACGAGCGGCGACTGGATCGCGAGCGCTTCATCAGCGACGTGATGAGCCAGCTGAAAAACGAGTTGCAGGCCACCGGCGTCGAGGCGGACATCAGCGGTCGGGCCAAACACATCTATTCGATCTGGCGCAAAATGCAGCGCAAGGGTCTGGAGTTCAGCCAGATCTATGACGTGCGCGCCGTTCGCGTGCTGGTACCGGAAATGCGCGACTGCTACACCGCGCTCGGCATCGTCCACACCTTGTGGCGGCACATCCCGAAAGAATTCGACGACTACATCGCCAACCCGAAAGAGAACGGCTACCGCTCGCTGCACACCGCCGTGATCGGCCCCGAGGGCAAGGTGCTGGAAGTGCAGATCCGCACCCACGCCATGCACGAAGAAGCCGAACTGGGTGTTTGCGCGCACTGGCGCTACAAGGGCACCGACGTCAAATCCGGCTCCAATCACTACGAAGAGAAAATCTCCTGGCTGCGTCAGGTGCTCGAGTGGCATGAAGAGCTGGGTGATATCGGCGGCCTGGCGGAACAGCTGCGGGTCGATATCGAACCCGATCGTGTCTATATCTTCACTCCGGACGGTCACGCCATCGACTTGCCGAAGGGCGCGACGCCGCTGGACTTCGCCTACCGCGTGCACACCGAAATCGGTCACAACTGCCGCGGCGCCAAGATCAACGGGCGCATCGTGCCGCTCAACTACAGCCTGCAAACCGGTGAACAGGTCGAGATCATCACCAGCAAGCACGGCACGCCAAGCCGCGACTGGCTGAACCCGAACCTGGGGTATGTCACCACGTCCCGGGCGCGGGCGAAGATCGTTCACTGGTTCAAGCTGCAGGCGCGGGATCAGAACGTCGCTGCCGGTAAAACCCTGCTGGAACGTGAACTCACTCGCCTGGGCCTGCCGGCGGTGGATTTCGAAAAGTTGGCCGACAAGGCCAATATGAAAACCGCCGAGGACATGTTTGCCGCCCTCGGTGCCGGCGACTTGCGCCTGGCACAGTTGGTCAACCTGGCACAGCAACTGGTCGAGCCTGAGCGGGGCAACGAACAGCTGGAACTGATTCCGCGCAAGGCCACCGGTTACAAGCCGGGCAAGCGTGGCGATATTCAGATCCAGGGTGTCGGCAATCTCATGACCCAGATGGCCGGCTGCTGCCAGCCGCTGCCGGGGGACGCAATCGTCGGTTATATCACCCAGGGCCGTGGCGTGAGCATCCACCGTCAGGATTGCGCTTCGGTGCTGCAGCTGTCCGGACGCGAGCCGGAGCGCATCATCCAGGTCAGTTGGGGGCCGGTGCCGGTACTCACCTATCCGGTGGACATCGTCATTCGTGCCTACGACCGCTCCGGGCTGTTGCGTGACGTTTCCCAGGTGCTGCTCAACGAGCGGATCAACGTGCTGGCGGTCAATACCCGGTCGAACAAGGAGGACAACACGGCGTTGATGTCCTTGACCATCGAGATTCCGGGGCTGGATGCGCTGGGGCGGTTGCTGGGGCGGATATCGCAGTTGCCGAACATCATCGAGACGCGGCGTAACCGTACGCCGTAAAGACCGGAACCGATCCAATGTGGGAGCGGGCTTGCTGGCGAAAGCGGTTTCAAGGATAC
>DATMUG010000005.1:0-11535 GCA_035563915.1 Pseudomonas sp.
GTGGCAGACAAACATTTATTGACTGACACACCGCTTTCGCGAGCAAGCCCGCTCGCACTGGTATTGGCCACCCCACTCCCACAAAACCTCTGCGCTCGCGTAAACTTGCGCCCTTCTCGCCGCCCGCTAGGCTGCAATCAATATTTTTCAAAGGTGCCCGCCATGCCTTGGCTGCAAGTCCGTCTCGCCATCAGCCCAGAACAAGCCGAAACCTACGAAGACGCTTTCCTTGAAGTGGGCGCCGTGTCGGTGACCTTCATGGACGCCGAAGATCAGCCGATCTTCGAGCCGGAACTCAACACCACTCCGCTCTGGTCGCACACGCACCTTCTGGCCCTGTTCGAAGGAGGTACTGAGCCCGGCCCGGTACTGGCCCATCTGGAGTTGCTGACCGGCAGCCCGCTGCCCGAACATCACAGCGAGGTCATCGAAGACCAGGACTGGGAACGCAGCTGGATGGACGGTTTCCAGCCGATGCGGTTCGGTCAGCGCCTGTGGATTGTGCCGAGCTGGCACGCCGCGCCGGAGCCAGATGCCGTGAACCTGCTGCTGGATCCGGGCCTGGCGTTCGGTACCGGCACTCACCCGACCACCGCCCTGTGCCTGGAATGGCTCGACGGTCAGGACCTCAAGGACTGCAACGTCCTCGACTTCGGCTGCGGCTCGGGCATCCTCGCGATTGCCGCCCTGCTGCTCGGCGCCAAACATGCCGTGGGCACCGACATCGACGTGCAGGCGCTTGAAGCCTCCCGTGACAACGCCGGGCGCAACAATATCGCCGAAGCGTTGTTCCCGCTGTATCTGCCGCAAGACATGCCGCAGGTTCAGGCCGACGTGCTGGTGGCGAATATTCTCGCCGGCCCGCTGGTATCCCTGGCGCCGCAGCTGTCCGGGCTGGTCAAGCCTGGTGGCCGCCTGGCCCTGTCGGGCATCCTCGCCGAGCAAGGTGACGAGGTCGCAGCGGCCTATGCCAAGGACTTCGATCTGGATCCGATCGCCAATCGCGATGGCTGGGTGCGCATTACCGGCCGTCGGCGCTAGAATGAACGCCTGCATAGACCGGATCTTCGCATGACCGACAGCTTCGTCACCCAGTGCCCGCATTGCCAAACCAGCTTCCGCGTCAGCCATGCTCAGTTGAGCGTGGCTCGCGGTGTCGTTCGCTGTGGCTCTTGCCTGCAAGTGTTCAACGCTGCCAAGCAACTGCTTGAGCAGGCTGGCAAAGAGCCTGTTGCGCCTGTTGCACCCACTGTCATCGAATCTCCGGCACCCGAGCAGCCTCGCGCCATCAGCCAAAAACAATGGACAGCGACCGAACTGGATCTGGACAGCCTCGACCTGGACGAAGAACTCGCCCGGCTCGAACAGCGGGAGATCCAGCCAACCACCGAATTCGGAAGGCACCGCGAAGAGAGCCTCAGCGCACGCCGCGACAGCGCCGAAAACGAAGAAGAACGCTGGACTTCAGACAGCCTGTTCAGCGAACCGGTGGCAGACCGCAGGCAAGCGCTCGACGATCTTGACGACCTCGATGCGCTCGACCACCTGAAAGCCCTGGACGCCGCCGAACCCGTGAACGAACCGGGCAGCCTCCTCTCGCGCACCGAGCCATCGCTCTCACTGGAGCCCGTGGACCTGGACGACGAGCCACAGCCGCCGCAACTGCGCCTGCACGATCCGCTCGACACCCCGCTGCATCATCCACGCCTGTCGGCGACCACCGCCGATGAAACTGAAGACGACCTGCGCGCCATCGAACCTGCGCGCAAGCGACGCGAACGCAGTGAGCCTGGCGTTCGCGCCGAAGTCTTGCAGGACCTGACCGACGATCCGCTGCAACTGGACTGGCAAAAACGTCGTTCGCCCTGGGGCCGTCGCTTCTTCTGGCTGGTACTGATCCTGCTGGGCGCCGGCGCACTGGTCGGCCAGTACGTCGCCTACCATTTTGACGAGCTGGCGCGTCAGGACCAGTACCGCCCCTGGTTCCAACAACTGTGCCCGCAAATCGGTTGCACCGTGCCATCGAAGGTCGACATCGCAAAAATCAAGAGCAGCAACCTCGTGGTCCGCAGCCATCCGGATTTCAGCGGCGCACTGGTGGTCGACGCGATCATCTATAACCGCGCGCCCTTCTCCCAGCCGTTCCCGCTGCTGGAACTGCGTTTTGCCGACCTCAACGGCCACCTGATCGCCAGCCGCCGCTTCAAGCCCGGCGAATACCTCAATGGCGACCTCGAAGGCATGGTGGAAATGCCACCACAAACCCCGATCCACATCGCGCTGGACATTCTCGACCCCGGTTCCAAGGCAGTGAACTACAGCCTGAGCTTCCACTCCCCCGAATGAAACGATTCACCCCGATGCCGTCCTGACGGCGGCATCCTGACGCCCCCGCCCGGACCAAACCGCTGGCGATAACAAAATAACTGTTCAGATTTTGTTCAATTCAGCCTTTATCCGGTCATCGAGAGCGGGTATCATGCCAACCCTTTTTCGAACTCTCATGATCCGGCCCCACAACAGGGAAGTCCTATGTCGGCGGTACGCATCGGCCCATACACACTGAACAACAGCTTGATTCTCGCCCCCATGGCGGGCGTCACCGACCAGCCCTTTCGTCAGCTGTGCAAGCGATTGGGCGCCGGGCTAGTAGTCTCGGAAATGGTCACCAGCGACATGAGTTTATGGAACACCCGCAAGTCGCGGATGCGCATGATCCACGAAGGTGATCCCGAGCCACGCTCGGTACAGATCGCCGGGGGCGACGCGCAGATGCTGGCGGATGCGGCCCGGGCCAACGTCGAGCTGGGCGCTCAGATTATTGATATCAACATGGGCTGCCCGGCAAAGAAGGTCTGCAACAAGGCCGCCGGGTCCGCCCTGCTGAAGGATGAAGCACTGGTAACCGAGATCCTGCAGGCCGTCGTGGCCGCGGTCGATGTGCCGGTTACCCTGAAAATCCGTACCGGCTGGGACCGGGACAACAAGAATGGCCTGACGGTGGCGAAGATCGCCGAGCAGGCAGGCATTACGGCGCTGGCGGTCCATGGCCGCACCCGTGCCGATCTGTACACCGGTGAAGCGGAGTACGACACCATTGCCGCGATCAAGCAGGCGGTGTCGATGCCGGTCTTCGCCAACGGCGATATCGATTCGCCGGAAAAAGCCCGGTATGTGCTTGACGCGACCGGTGCCGATGGCCTGTTGATTGGCCGGGCTGCCCAGGGGCGGCCATGGATTTTTCGCGAGATCGATCATTACCTGCGTACCGGCGAGAAGCTCCCGGCGCTGGAGCTGATCGAGGTGGAACGCATTCTGCTAGAGCATCTTGCTGCGCTGCACACCTTCTATGGGGACGTGATGGGCGTGCGCATTGCTCGAAAGCATGTGGGCTGGTATCTCGCAACCCTGCCGGGCGCCAGGGAGTTTCGCGCCCACTTCAATCGTTTGGAAGATACGGAAGCACAATGCGCCAACGTTCAGGCCTTCTTCGCCGAACGTTACAAGAGCCTGACAGGGGACGGAGAAGGGGTGGCCGCATGACGATGATGACCGAGACTTTAGTGAGTGGAACTGCACCCGTGAGCGACAACGTGAATTTGAAACAGCACCTCAATACCCCGAGCGAAGAAGGCCAGACCCTTCGCGGGAGTGTCGAGAAGGCGCTGCACAATTATTTCGCCCACCTTGAGGGCGCTGCCGTCACGGATGTGTACAACCTGGTGCTCTCCGAAGTCGAGGCTCCCCTGCTCGAATGCGTGATGAACTACGTCAAGGGCAACCAGACCAAGGCCAGCGAGATGCTCGGACTCAACCGGGGCACGCTGCGCAAGAAACTCAAGCAGTACGATTTGCTGTAAGCATTCAATCAAACCAGAAAGGCGCCCGCGTAAAACCGGTCGCCTTTTTTGCTGACTCCTTTGCTTTTGATGGAAATTGAGATGACCGACCAGACTACCCGCCTGCCGATCCGCCGCGCCTTGATCAGTGTTTCCGACAAGACCGGGATCCTCGAATTCGCCAAAGAGCTTGAAGCCCTGGGCGTCGAGATCCTCTCCACCGGCGGAACGTTCAAGCTGCTGCGGGACAACGGCGTTGCCGCAGTGGAAGTCGCCGATTACACCGGTTTCGCGGAAATGATGGACGGTCGGGTGAAAACCCTGCACCCGAAAATCCACGGCGGGATCCTCGGTCGTCGCGGTATCGACGACGCCATCATGAATGAGCACGGCATCAAGCCAATCGATCTGGTAGCGGTCAACCTCTACCCGTTCGAAGCCACCATCAGCAAGCCAGGCTGCGACCTGCCGACCGCCATCGAGAATATCGACATTGGCGGCCCGACCATGGTCCGTTCCGCCGCCAAGAACCATAAAGACGTGGCCATTGTGGTCAATGCCAGCGACTACGCCAGCGTGCTGGAAAACCTCAAGGCCGGCGGCCTGACCTACGCTCAGCGTTTCGACCTGATGCTCAAGGCGTTCGAACACACCGCCGCCTACGACGGCATGATCGCCAACTACATGGGCACCGTGAACCAGGCTGCCGACACACTGAGCACCGAAGGCCGCAGCGAATTCCCGCGCACCTTCAACAGCCAGTTCATCAAGGCCCAGGAAATGCGCTACGGCGAGAACCCGCACCAGAGCGCGGCGTTCTACGTGGAAGCCAAGCCTGCCGAAGTCGGCATCGCCACCGCGACCCAACTGCAAGGCAAGGAACTGTCGTACAACAACGTGGCCGACACCGACGCTGCGCTGGAATGCGTGAAGAGCTTCGTCAAGCCGGCCTGCGTGATCGTCAAGCACGCCAACCCGTGCGGCGTGGCGGTCAGCCCGGACGCCGAAGGCGGTATCCGCAAGGCCTACGACCTGGCCTACGCCACCGACACCGAATCGGCGTTCGGCGGCATCATCGCCTTCAACCGTGAACTGGACGCTGAAACCGCCAAGGCCATCGTCGAGCGTCAGTTTGTCGAAGTGATCATCGCCCCAAGCGTCAGCGAAGAAGCCCGTGCCATCGTCGCGGCAAAAGCCAACGTGCGCCTGCTGGCGTGCGGCGAGTGGTCGGCCGATCGTGCCGCTGCCTGGGATTACAAGCGCGTCAACGGTGGCCTGCTGGTACAGAGCCGCGACATCGGCATGATTGGCGCCGATGACCTGAAAGTCGTGACCAAGCGCGCACCGACCGAGCAGGAAATCAACGACCTGATCTTCGCCTGGAAAGTCGCCAAGTACGTCAAGTCCAACGCCATCGTCTACGCCAAGAACCGTCAGACCATCGGTGTCGGCGCCGGCCAGATGAGCCGCGTGAACTCCGCGCGTATCGCCGCGATCAAGGCTGAACACGCCGGCCTGCAGGTACACGGCGCGGTCATGGCATCCGACGCGTTCTTCCCGTTCCGCGACGGCATCGACAACGCAGCCAAGGCCGGCATCACCGCGGTGATCCAACCGGGCGGCTCGATGCGTGACAACGAAGTGATTGCTGCAGCCGACGAAGCCGGCATCGCAATGGTGTTCACCGGTATGCGCCACTTCCGTCACTGATACACGATCAACTGTGGGAGCGGGCTTGCTCGCGAATGCAATCTGTCGGCAGCGAATTGTTGACTGATACACCGCTTTCGCGAGCAAGCCCGCTCCCACATAAGAGCATCCCTGCGGTGCTATCAAGAATTAGCGTCATCCGAGGTTTTTTGAAATGAATGTTTTGATCATTGGCAGCGGTGGCCGTGAACACGCCCTGGCCTGGAAAGTGGCTCAGGATCCGCGCGTGCAGAAGGTATTCGTGGCACCAGGCAACGCCGGTACCGCCATTGAAGCCAAGTGCGAAAACGTCGCTATCGACGTACTGGCCCTGGAACAGCTGGCCGATTTCGCCGAGAAGAACGTTTCCCTGACCATCGTCGGTCCGGAAGTGCCACTGGTCGCCGGCGTCGTCGACCTGTTCCGTTCCCGTGGCCTGGATTGCTTCGGCCCTACCGCTGGCGCTGCCCAGCTGGAAGGCTCGAAAGCGTTCACCAAGGACTTCCTCGCCCGCCACAAGATCCCGACCGCCGACTACCAGAACTTCACCGAGATCGAGCCGGCCCTGGCTTATCTGCGTGAAAAAGGCGCACCGATCGTGATCAAGGCCGATGGTCTGGCCGCCGGTAAAGGCGTGATTGTCGCCATGACCCTCGCCGAAGCCGAAGACGCCGTGCGCGACATGTTGGCCGGCAATGCCTTCGGCGATGCCGGCTCGCGCGTGGTGATCGAAGAATTCCTGGACGGCGAAGAAGCCAGCTTCATCGTCATGGTCGACGGCAAGAATGTCCTGCCGATGGCCACCAGCCAGGACCACAAGCGCGTCGGCGACGGCGACACCGGCCCGAACACCGGTGGCATGGGTGCCTACTCCCCTGCTCCGGTCGTAACGAGCGAAGTACACAAGCGTGTCATGGACCAGGTGATCTGGCCGACAGTTCGCGGCATGGCCGAGGAAGGCAACGTCTACACTGGCTTCCTGTACGCGGGCCTGATGATCGACAAGGCGGGTAATCCAAAAGTCATCGAGTTCAACTGCCGTTTCGGCGACCCTGAAACCCAGCCGGTCATGCTGCGTCTGCAGTCGAGCCTGGTGCTGCTGGTTGAAGCCGCCCTGGCACAGGCACTGGACAAGGTCGAGGCACAATGGGATCCACGCTCGAGCGTCGGCATCGTCCTGGCTGCCGGCGGCTATCCTGGCGACTACGCCAAAGGCGCGGCGATCAAGGGGCTGGATGCAGCGGCGGCACTGGAAGGCAAAGTCTTCCACGCCGGCACTGCATTGAAGGATGGTCAAGTGGTAACGGCCGGTGGTCGCGTACTTTGCGCCACCGCCATGGGTGACAGCGTTGATGCCGCTCAACAGCAGGCATACAAACTGGCGGCCAGCATTGATTGGGAAGGCTGTTTCTACCGCAAGGACATTGGCTACCGTGCCATTGCCCGCGAGCGTGGCGAAAATCAGGAATAAGCTGTTCATTCGGTCGGGCAAGGGCTCCGCGCCCTTGCCTGACTATTCCGGCGCCGCGCATAGTTATATTCTGGCATCAACCTACGAAGGGATTTCGCCGTGCGCTGGCTCAGGATTGCCATAGGTCTCACCGTCACTCTGCTGACCCTGCTCTGCATGCTTCCGGCCCAGGCCGGTCAAGGCAGTGCGCTGGCGATATTGTTCGACGAACAGGGTGACCTGCAACTGAGCGATGTCCGTTCAGCCCGTTACACCAATCAATTCAGTCCCATCGACCTCGAACGTGTCACGGCCGCCGAGCCTGGCGGCGCGCTCTGGCTACGCTTTCGTCTTGCTCCGGGCAGGCATGAACAGCTGCTGAAAGTGTTCGCCCCCGACCTGCTGCAACTCAATATGTATGTGCTGGACGGCGACAAGCTGATCGAGCAATCGAACACTGGCAGCAGACAGCCCCAGGCTGACCGGCCACTGCCCAGCAGCGATTTCATGCTGCCATTGCCGCAAGTCGGCAAACCCCTCGACGTTTACCTGCGACTGGTCTCCGAACATCAGTTGAGGCCCTATATCTCCCTGGAACCGGCTGTCATGGCCGCCGCCAGCCAGGGCCAGTCCTTGGTCTATGGCCTGTTGCTTGGCTGCATCGGCATGCTGATGCTGTACAACCTCATCCGTTACGCCTACACCCGCTCACGCAGCAGTGCGTGGCTGGCGGCTTGTGAAGCGCTGCTGATGCTCAGCACGATACTGCTGCTGAACCTGGCGGGTGGCTGGCTGCCCGACTGGCAAGCCCTCCAAACGCCCGGCGCCTATCTCGCCTTGCTGCTCACCGCACCCTGCGGACTGATGTTCACCTATCGCTTCTATTCCCCCCTGGGCCCGCATCCGCTGAACAAACTGCTGCTGGGCGAAATTCTATTGATCACGATCAGTGCCCTGTTGCTGCTGTTCGTCAACACGCTGCCGCTGAACCTCATCACCTATGGCCTTGTCGCCCTTACGGGCCTGACCATGCTGTTCGTCAGCGCCCATCACTGGCAGAAAGGCTATCGTCCGGCCCGGCTGTTCGTTGCGGCCATGGTGGTGTTCAACCTCGGCACACTGATCATTCTGCCCGCCCTGCTCGGGCTGACCCTGACCGAGCCCCATGGCCTGATCAGCACGCTGCTGGTGTTCATCTGTATCAGCGGTGCGCTGATGAGCGTTGCCCTGAGCGAGCGTCAGCGCCGAATCACCGAGGATCGTTTCAGCCTCAGCCGAGATCTTGCGGCCAGCAACGCCGAGATCAACGCCAAGGCCGAATTCCTGGCCAAGATCAGTCACGAAATCCGCACCCCCATGAATGGCGTACTGGGCATGACCGAGTTGTTGCTGGGTACGCCGCTGTCGGTCAAGCAGCGCGACTATGTCCAGACCATCCACAGCGCCGGCAACGAACTGCTGACACTGATCAACGAAATCCTCGACATTTCCAAGCTCGAATCCGGACAGATCGAACTCGACGATGTGCAGTTCGATCTCAACGCGCTGATCGAAGACTGCCTGAGCATCTTCCGCGCCAAGGCCGAGCAGCAGAACGTCGAGTTGATCAGCTTCATTCAGCCGCAAGTGCCGCGGGTGATCAGCGGTGATCCGACGCGTTTGCGCCAGACCCTGTTGAGCCTGCTTGAAAACGCCCTCAAGAAAACCGATGAAGGCGAGGTACTGATCGTCGTGGCGCTCGACGAGCTCGGTGACAAGCCTCGCCTGCGCATCGCCGTGCAGGACAGCGGCGAGCCCATGGAGGCCGACGAGCGCGAGGCCTTGATGCAAGCGGAACTGCATAGCAAGGAGTTCCTCTCGGCCAATCGCCTGAGTGGCAACCTGGGCCTGGTGATCGCCCGTCAACTGATTCGCCTGATGCACGGAGAGTTCGGCATCAAGAGCGGAAACAATCAGGGCAGCACCCTTTGGCTAACCTTGCCACTGGACCCCGATCGCCTCGAACACCCAACTTCCGACCTCGATGGCCCGTTGCAGGGTGCACGGGTATTGGTGGTGGATGACAACGACACCTGTCGCAAAGTGCTGGTCCAGCAATGCAGCGCCTGGGGCCTGAATGTCAGCGCTGTGGCGTCTGGCAAGGAAGCGTTGGCCCTGCTGCGCACCAAGGCACACCTGCGCGACTACTTCGATGTGGTTCTGCTGGACCAGAACATGCCCGGCATGACCGGCATGCAGCTGGCTGCCAAGATCAAGGAAGACCCAAGCCTGAACCACGACATTCTGCTGATCATGCTCACCGGCATCAGCAATGCGCCCAGCAAGATCATCGCGCGCAACTCGGGGATCAAGCGCATCCTCGCCAAACCGGTGGCCGGTTACACCCTCAAAACCACCCTGGCCGACGAGCTGAATCAACGCAACAAAGGCCTCACGGTCGTACAACCATCGCTGTCCGGAGCGACACTGCCGGTCAAGGTGCCAAGCGATTTCCGTATTCTGGTGGCCGAGGACAACAGCATTTCGACCAAAGTGATCCGCGGCATGCTCGGCAAGCTCAATCTGCAACCCGACACCGCCAGCAATGGGGAGGAAGCCTTGCAGGCCATGAAAGCCCAGCGTTATGACCTGGTGTTGATGGATTGCGAAATGCCGATCCTCGATGGCTTCTCGGCGACCCAGCAATTGCGCGCCTGGGAAGTGGGCAACCAACGGACCCGCACCCCGGTGGTGGCATTGACCGCGCACATACTTGCCGAGCACAAGGAGCGCGCGCGCCAGGCCGGCATGGACGGGCACATGGCCAAACCGGTCGAACTCTCGCAGTTGCGTGAACTGATCGAACACTGGGTTGCCCAACGCGAGCTGCAGAACCGCACCGCGACACCAACGTCCTGAGCCGACAGACCCCGCGACGCCTGATAGACTCCCCCTCGACTTCCCTCGCCAGTGAGCCTGCACCATGCTTCACGTGTTGTTCAGTGTTTACCTGAAGATGCTGGTGCTCTATAGCCCGTTCTTCGTGTTGTCCTGCTTCATCAGCCTGACCCGCGGCTACTCGCGCAAGGAACAACACCGGCTGGCCTGGAAAGTGGCGATCGCCACGCTGGTCTCCAGTGTCCTGCTGTATCTGTTTGGTCGGGTGATCTTCAGTGTCTTCGGCATCACCGTGGACGCCTTCCGAATTGGTGCCGGCAGCGTACTGTTCATTTCGGCGCTGGGCATGGCTCAGGGCAAGTCTGCAGTGCAGACCGACAACGTGCAGCAGGACGTGACCATTGTTCCCCTCACCATCCCGCTGACGGTCGGCCCCGGTACCATCGGTGCCCTGCTGGTGATGGGGGTGAGCCAGCCGCATTGGGACGACAAGTTCATCGCTATTGTCAGCATCGCCCTGGCCAGCTTTACGGTGGGTGTGGTGCTGTACCTGTCCAACCGTATCGAACGAATTCTCGGCGATCAGGGCTTGCAAATCGTCAGCCGGTTGATGGGGTTGTTCGTGTGTGCGCTGGCAGCGCAAATTATCTTTACCGGGATCAAGGGGTACCTGGTTCCCTGACCGAAGCTGAAAAAAACGGTGGCGAGGGTCCACTCCCTTGCCACCGTTCATTCATCACCTCTTTCGGTCATTTACGCCGACTGAAGCGTTTGACCAGCACTTCCTTGCGATGCACGCCGAGGTATTCTTCAATATCGGTCTTGATTTCCGCATATCGGGCGGGGTTGAAGGTGACAAACGCCTTCCCGTGAAAAATATCGAGCGAGAACGTCTTCCAGTCTACAAACAACACGCCACCATCATTACTTCCACCCTGATGGTCGATGGCCGCTATCGCAACCACAATAAGGCCATTGTGCATCTGCTCGACTGGAATCACTGACAGCCGAACACCTTCTGCATTTTTCGCTTCAATATTCAATAAGTTGATCGCCTCGGGTTCTTTTTTCAGAGCGTCCAGCGTGGAATTTGTGACTGCACTAAGTACAGAAGCACCCGGAACTGCGGCTTTTGCCGTATCGACAGCAGCTTTAACAATATCAACCATGACATTGTCTATATCAAACTTGTGTAGGGTGTTGCTGTATTTGGAATAGCCTTTATCCGCAATATGACAGCCAAGATCCGCCATGCAATTGACAAACGCGTGATACCAGGCCTTTGGATCGGAACTTCCGGGTACTTCGTAGTTTGCCTCCATCCGCGACATGTTGATCAGGTTTTCAATGATTGCCATATTCTCGAGGCTTATCTTGTCACCATAACCAATCAGGCTATTGCCCAGAACCACGGCATCCAGTTCCTTGGTTGGACTTGTCGTCACCGACGACACCAATGACCTGGCACGCCTCCCGGCGGGCAACTCGGCCTTGCGTTTCAGCAAGCGGGACCTCACGAAATCAACACTTTGCTCAACACTGACCGAACGTTCAAAAGCATCCATATATAAATCCTTTTATTAATTGAGTGATGTTCCATCCCGGAACGCCATAAACCTACTCCAACTTACCCGGAGCAACAAATTTGACCAAATACAGCATATGTAAAAAAATAGAGCG
>DATMUG010000006.1:0-4367 GCA_035563915.1 Pseudomonas sp.
TATCCGTGCCTCTCTACTATGGGCTCCACGCCGCAAGCAGTGCCACAACTGCCAGGCAACCCCACAGTCGAAGGAGCAGCACCATGAGCGCATCCCTACGTAGCGTCGACGGTCAGGACGAAGCCACCATCCTGCGTGAAATCCAGAGCGCCCTGCGCGATCTGCGTTTCGGCGCCGTGGAAATCACCGTCCACAACGCCCAGGTGGTTCAGATCGAGCGCAAGGAAAAGTTTCGTTTGCAGCAGCCGGGTAACAAGGCTGGCTGAAGCAAAAGTCAAAAGATCGCAGCCTGCGGCAGCTCCTACAGATGCACGCAATACCTGTAGGAGCTGCCGAAGGCTGCGATCTTTAAGCAGGCAACCCGATTCCAGATCATAAAAAAAGCCAATACACCCAAGAATTCCAGGAGCTTTCACCATGTCGTCGATTCGCCATTTCGCTTTGGCCGCCCTGGCCAGCGCCCTGTTTGCCGGTTCCGCGGTTGCCAAGGACTACGAACTGCTCAACGTGTCCTACGACCCGACTCGCGAGTTGTATCAGGATTACAACGCCGAATTCGTCAACTTCTGGAAGAAAAGCAATCCGGGCGACACCGTGAAAATTCAGCAGTCCCACGGTGGTTCGGGCAAGCAGGGCCGTGCGGTGATCGATGGCCTGCGTGCTGACGTGGTGACCCTGGCGCTGGCCGGTGACATCGACGAAATCGCCAAGCTCGGCAAGACCCTGCCAGCCGATTGGCAGAAGCGTCTGCCGGAAGCGAGCACGCCTTATACCTCGACCATCGTCTTCCTGGTACGCAAGGGCAACCCTAAAGGCATCAAGGACTGGGGCGATCTGGTCAAGAACGACGTTTCGGTCATCACCCCGAACCCGAAAACCTCCGGCGGTGCACGCTGGAACTTCCTCGCGGCCTGGGCCTATGGCCTGAAAGCCAACGGCGGTGACGAAGCCAAGGCCAAGGAATACGTACAGACCCTGTTCAAGCACGTGCCTGTGCTGGACACCGGTGCTCGCGGTTCGACCATCACCTTCGTCAACAACGGTCAGGGTGACGTGTTGCTGGCCTGGGAAAACGAAGCTTTCCTGGCGCTCAAGGAAGACGGCGGCGCGGACAAGTTCGACATCGTCGTGCCTTCGCTGTCGATCCTTGCCGAACCGCCGGTGGCCGTGGTCGACAAGAACGCCGAGAAGAAGGGCAACGAGCAGATCGCCGAAGCCTACCTCAAGCACCTGTACAGCCCGGCCGGCCAGGAAATCGCGGCGAAAAACTTCTATCGTCCACGTGACAAGGAAGTGGCCGCCAAATACGTCAACCAGTTCCCGAAACTGGACCTGGTGACCATCGACAAGGACTTCGGCGGGTGGAAAACCGCGCAGCCGAAATTCTTCAATGACGGTGGCGTGTTCGACCAGATTTATCAGGCGCAGTAACTGACTCAAGCCACACAACGAGCCTGATGCTTGGGCACGTCACATGTGGGAGCGGGCTTGCTCGCGAAGGCGGAGTGTCAGGCGACGTAAATGTTGACTGATGCTCCGTCTTCGCGAGCAAGCCCGCTCCCACATGTACGCGTTTAACTGATTGCTTTTTAACCAAGGACTTTTATGTCGCGTCGTATCTCCCCCGTCATACCCGGCTTCGGGCTGACGCTGGGCTACACCTTGGTGTACCTCAGCCTGATTGTGCTCATACCCCTGGCGGCGATGTTCGTGCATGCCGCCCAACTCACCTGGGATCAGTTCTGGAACATCATTTCGGCGCCACGGGTGCTGGCGGCGTTGAAGCTGAGCTTCGGCACGGCCCTCTATGCGGCGATCATCAACGGCATCATCGGCACGCTGCTGGCCTGGGTGCTGGTGCGCTATACCTTCCCGGGGCGCAAAGTCATCGACGCGATGATTGACTTGCCCTTTGCATTGCCCACCGCCGTGGCCGGTATTGCACTGACTGCGCTCTACACCCCCACCGGTCTGGTGGGTCAGTTTGCGGCGGATCTGGGTTTCAAGATCGCCTACACCCCTCTGGGCATCACCCTCGCCCTGACTTTTGTGACCCTTCCATTCGTGGTACGTACCGTACAGCCAGTATTGGCCGATATCCCGCGAGAAGTGGAAGAAGCGGCAGCCTGCCTGGGTGCCAAGCCCTTGCAGGTGTTCCGCCATATCCTGATGCCGGCCTTGTTGCCCGCCTGGTTGACCGGCTTCGCCCTGGCCTTTGCCCGTGGGGTCGGTGAGTACGGTTCGGTGATCTTCATCGCCGGCAACATGCCGATGAAAACCGAGATTTTGCCGCTGCTGATCATGGTCAAGCTCGACCAATACGATTACACCGGCGCGACCTCCATTGGCGTACTGATGCTGGTGGTTTCCTTCATTCTGCTGCTGCTGATCAACCTGCTTCAGCGGCGAATCGAAACCCCATAAGGAGGCGCAGAACATGTCCCAATCGTCTATTGCTGCCGCTTCCTCGGCCAACGCCGCCCGCCGTGGCAGCGCTACGGCGCGGCGCGTCCTGATCGGCCTTGGCTGGCTAATCTTTGCCCTGTTCCTGTTGTTGCCGCTGTTTATCGTGGTGTCCCAAGGCTTGAAGAATGGCCTGGGTGCGTTTTTCACCGCGATCTTTGAACCGGACGCCCTGTCGGCCCTGAAACTTACGGTGATCGCCGTGTTGATTTCCGTGCCGTTGAACCTGGTGTTCGGTGTCAGTGCCGCCTGGTGCGTGAGCAAGTACTCGTTCCGCGGCAAGAGCATGCTGGTGACCCTGATCGACCTGCCGTTCTCGGTGTCGCCGGTGATCGCCGGTCTGGTCTACGTACTGATGTTCGGCGCCCAGGGCATTTTTGGCCCGTGGCTGCAAGATCACGACATCCAGATCGTCTTCGCCTTGCCGGGCATCGTGCTGGCGACGATTTTCGTCACCGTGCCGTTCGTGGCCCGTGAACTGATCCCGTTGATGCAGGAGCAGGGCACCCAGGAAGAAGAGGCCGCGCGCCTTTTGGGGGCCAATGGCTGGCAGATGTTCTGGCACGTCACGGTGCCGAACATCAAATGGGGCCTGATCTACGGCGTGGTGCTGTGTACCGCGCGGGCCATGGGTGAGTTCGGTGCGGTGTCGGTGGTGTCCGGGCATATTCGCGGGGTGACCAACACCTTGCCGTTGCACGTCGAGATCCTCTACAACGAATACAACCACGTGGCCGCGTTCGCCGTGGCGAGCCTGTTGCTGATCCTGGCGCTCTTCATCCTGCTGGCCAAGCAGTGGAGCGAAAACCGTATTAACCGCCTGCGCGCCAGCGCCGCGGAGGAATGATTTCATGTCGATCGAAGTGCGTAACGTCAGCAAGAATTTCAATGCGTTCAAGGCGCTCAATGACATCAGCCTGGACATTCAAAGCGGTGAACTGGTGGCGCTGCTCGGCCCGTCCGGCTGCGGCAAGACCACGCTGTTGCGGATCATCGCCGGCCTGGAAACGCCGGATCAGGGCAACATCGTGTTCCACGGCGAAGATGTCTCCGGCCACGATGTGCGCGATCGCAACGTCGGTTTCGTGTTCCAGCACTACGCCTTGTTCCGCCACATGACCGTGTTCGACAACGTCGCGTTCGGCCTGCGCATGAAACCGAAAAACCAGCGCCCGAGCGAAAGCCAGATCGCGACCAAGGTTCACGAACTGTTGAACATGGTGCAGCTCGATTGGCTGTCGGATCGCTACCCGGAACAACTCTCCGGTGGTCAACGCCAGCGTATTGCGCTGGCCCGAGCGCTGGCGGTCGAGCCGAAGGTACTGTTGCTCGACGAACCCTTCGGCGCCCTCGACGCCAAAGTCCGCAAGGAGCTGCGCCGCTGGCTGGCGCGCCTGCACGAAGACATCAACCTGACCTCCGTGTTCGTGACCCACGACCAGGAAGAGGCGATGGAAGTCGCCGACCGCATCGTGGTGATGAACAAGGGCGTGATCGAGCAGATCGGCTCACCGGGCGACGTCTACGAAAACCCGGCCAGCGATTTCGTTTATCACTTCCTCGGTGACTCCAACCGCCTGCATCTGGGCGAAGACAACCACGTGCTGTTCCGTCCGCACGAAGTGTCGCTGTCGCGGCATGAACTGGAAGATCACCATGCGGCCGAAGTACGGGATATTCGCCCGCTGGGCGCGACGACCCGGGTGACGCTGAAGGTGGAAGGGCAGAGTGATTTGATTGAAGCCGAAGTGGTGAAGGATCACGACAGCCTGATTGGTTTGGCCAAGGGTGAAACACTGTTCTTCAAGCCCAAGGTCTGGCAGAAAGTCGCCAACATCTAAAAGCAAAAGCATCGCGGGCAAGCCCGCTCCCACAGTGATCTGGGTGAATCACAGTTTTGTGAC
>DATMUG010000007.1:0-46823 GCA_035563915.1 Pseudomonas sp.
CAACCTACAGCTACAGCCATGGCCAGAGCCAGCGCAGCAAATTTACCAAACTTCAGCATTTCCATCGTGAAACTCCTAATGAACCCCAGTGTGTTAAGTAAAACGTAAAGCGCCGCGTCAGTTCAGGTAAGGGGACCAGGAAGGTTCTCTGACTTCGCCTTGTGCGGTAGGAAGCGGGAGCCTTACGCGTCCATTGATGGACACGAGCATCAAGACTCCCCGGCCCTGCTGGCGGGTGGCGTAGATTACCATGGTGCCGTTGGGCGCAACAGTGGGCGACTCGTCCAGAGTGCTATCAGTGAGGATTTTTACACTACCGCGCTGCAAATCCTGAGCCGCCACTTTGAAATTGGTGAATCCGTCCTGGCGGTGAATCATTACCAGGGTTTTTTCGTCAGCCGACAGTTTAGGGTTGGCGTTGTAGTTACCGACGAAAGTTACACGCTCTGCACCACCGCCACCCACGCTGGTTTTATAGATTTGCGGCTTGCCGCCACGGTCGGAGGTGAAGTAGATGGTCGAACCATCCTTGCCCCAGAACGGTTCGGTGTTGATGCCAGGACCATTGGTAACACGAGTGATCTGACGCGATCCCAGGTTCATCACGTAGATGTCCGGGTTACCGTCTTTCGACAGTACGAACGCCAGGCGATTGCCATCCGGCGACCAGGCTGGCGCACCGTTCAGGCCTTCGAAGTTGGTGATTTGCTCACGGCGACCGGTGTCGATGTTCTGCATGAACACACGAGGACGCTTCTGTTCGAACGACACATAGGCAATACGCTTGCCGTCCGGTGCGAAACGCGGCGACAGGATTGGCTCGCGCGATTGCAACAGGGTCACGGCACGAGCACCGTCATAGTCCGAGCGCTGCAGCGTGTAGCGAGTGTTTTTCTCGGAGAATCGCTCGGCCGTCACGTACAGCAGGCGAGTCGAAAACGCCCCCTTGATGCCGGTCAGCTTTTCGAACGACTGGTCGGAGATGTAGTGCGCCATGTCACGCAGCTGATCAACACCGCCCGACACGCTGCCGGTCAGCACTTGCTGTTCGGTCGCGACGTTAAACAGTGCGTATTGAACCTGAAGGCGACCGCCCGCCGGAACAATGCTGCCGACCATGATGTACTGGGCGCCCAGTGCCTTGAAGTCACGGAAGATGATTTCGCTGGCCTGACTTGGCTGACTGATCATGTTCTGCTTCGGTATCGGCGAGTAGTAACCCGAGTTGCGCAGGTCGTTACCGATGATCTCAGCCATGTCGTCCGGCAGCACGCTGCCGCCCTGGAAGCCGAATGGCACGACCGCGATCGGGGTGGCCCGATCACTGCCGCTGGTGACCAGAATGTTTTTCTCATCTGCCATCGCGATCCCTGCCATGCAGCAGATCACGACCAGCATTCCTCGAAGAAGGTTTCTCACAAGGCTAGATCCTCAGGTGTGAATGTCATCTTGAATGAACGATACGGAGCGAAATCACTCGGCTTCATTCCCTGCATTTCTGTCAAACGTCCAATATTCTTCACTGCCGCTACGGCCGAGGCATCAAAAGGACCGTCGCCACTGGACTTGGCCACGCTGACTGAAGTCACCGTACCGTCCGGCAACATGCCGATTTGCAACACCACCGTCATGCCTTTGCGGGCCGAAGGCGGACGGGCCCAACCTTCCGCTGCACGAGCGCGAATCAGGTCATCGAAACTGCCGGCGACTTCGTCACCCTGCTCATCGGCCAAGGCCTGCTGACGCTGCGGCGTATCGGAAAGCAAATCTGCGAGGGCCTGAGCCTTCTTGTCTTCGGCGGATTTGCGCGCCGCATCCTGCGATTTCTTCTTCGCAGCATCGGCAGCAGCTTTCTTCTTCGCTTCTTCGGCGACTTTCTTCTTCGCCTCTTCAGCCTCTGCTTTCTTCTTGGCGTCTTCGGCAGCTTTCTTCTTCGCGTCCTCGACGATCTTTTTCTTCGCTTCTTCAGCGGCGGCTTTCTTGGCCTCTTCTTCAGCAGCCTTCTTGGCTTCTTCTTCCGCTTTCTTCTTGGCTATATCAGCCAATTGTTTCTCTTCTGCCTTCTTGGCTTCGGCGGCCTTCTTCGCGTCATCGGCTTTCTTGGCTTCATCAGCCTTCTTCGCCTCTTCCGCTTTCTTCGACTCGTCGGCCTTCTTGGCTTCCTCGGCCTTTTGAGCCGCTTCCTCTTTCTTTTGTTCCGCAGCCTTCACCGCTTCCTGCTCGACCTTCTTCTGCTCCATCTGTTCTTCTTCGGTCTGGCGCGCGGCGGATTTCTTCGCCTCCCCCGCAATCTTCTGATTGGTCTGGGTAGTTGCCTGACTTTTCGATTTCAGTTGGTACAGGGTCGCCTGGACAATAGGCTTGGCCGGTGGCAGCTCCGGTGTGAAGGCGAAACTGACGAACAACATGCCGAACACCAGCACGTGCAAGCCAATCGCCCAGACACTAGGCCAGAAGT
Organism: Pseudomonas sp.; assembly: GCA_035563915.1. Classification (GTDB taxonomy): domain Bacteria; phylum Pseudomonadota; class Gammaproteobacteria; order Pseudomonadales; family Pseudomonadaceae; genus Aquipseudomonas. The sequence continues at coordinate 2,459 of DATMUG010000007.1, forward strand.
AGCTTTCCGAGGCGGACGGCTCTCGCTGTTGCTGCATCAGGGCGCCTCGGTAATCAAGCCAACATTACCGACCCCGGCTTTCTGCAACCCGCCCATGGCGCCCATGACGGCGCCGTAGTCGACGCTCTTGTCGCCGCGAATGAAAACCTGGGTACGCTTGCCACCTTCGTTGCCGACGCGAATGATCTTGGTCACTGCATCTGTCATCTGCGGCAGGGTCATGGCGCGATCCTGCTGCTTTTCGGTGTCGACTTCGCTGCCAAGATTCCAGTAGTAGGTCTTGTCAGCCTTGATCGAAATGGTCAGGACCTGGGTGTTGTTGTCCTGCGGCAAGGCTTCACTGGACACCTTGGGCAGGTCAACTTTCACACCCTGATTGAGCATCGGCGCGGTCACCATGAAGATGACCAGCAGTACCAGCATCACGTCGATGTAAGGCACCACGTTCATCTCGGCGACCGGCTTGCGCTTGTGTCGGGCTCGAGCGATTAAAGCCATTGGAAATTACCTGCTTATTCTTCGCTGGTGTGCACTTTGCGGTGCAGGATCGCCTGGAATTCATCGGCGAAGGTGTAGTAGCGGCTCAGCAGGGTTTCGCTGCGAGCGGAGAAGCGGTTGTAAGCAATAACGGCCGGAATGGCTGCAAACAGACCAATCGCGGTGGCGATCAGGGCTTCAGCAATACCTGGTGCCACGGTTGCCAGGGTCGCTTGCTGGGCAGTTGCCAGACCACGGAAGGAGTTCATGATGCCCCAGACAGTACCGAACAGACCGATGTAAGGGCTGACAGAGCCGACGGTGGCCAGAAACGGCAGGCTCTGCTCGAGTTTTTCTTCCTCGCGGGAAATCGCTACACGCATGGCACGAGCCACGCCTTCCATGACCGCTTCCGGATCAACGCCTGGCTGCTGGCGCAGACGGGAGAACTCCTTGAAGCCGGCGCGGAAGATTTGCTCGACACCCGAATCCGGATCCGGGTTGCTGCCCGCCTGACGGTAGAGTTTGGACAGGTCGATACCCGACCAGAAGCGCTCTTCGAAACTCTCAAGAGCGCGTCGACCGGCGCGCAGCAGGTTGCTGCGTTGAAGGATCATGATCCATGAGGTCACCGATGCGGCTACCAGGGTCAGCATTACCAGTTGCACCACGATACTGGCATTGCTGACCAGGCTCCACATGGAGGAATGGTCGACGACGTTAGCTTCCACGCTTTATCTCCTGCGTTGAGTGTGTACCCGCGCCGCTCAGGTCGGCAAAGGCCGCTCGTAGAGCTTCGGGAATGGCCCGGGGTTTCAAGCTGTTGGTGCGCACACAGGCCACCAGAAACTGCCCTTCGCAGAGCAGTACGTTATCCGTAGCCCGCCTGACCTGCTGTTTGAATCGCAGGCTGGCACGGTTCAATTCGATTACTTCAGCGCTTACCAGCAACTCATCGTCCAGTCGCGCCGGCGCGTGATAACGCGCTTCGCTGGAATGCACGACGAACAACAGGTCCTCCCCTGCCAGCTGCGATTGGGCGAAGCCCAGGTCGCGTAGCCGCTCGGTTCGAGCCCGTTCCATAAACTTGAGGTAATTAACGTAATACACGATGCCGCCCGCATCGGTGTCCTCGTAATAAACGCGACAACGATGTGCGAAAGGCTCAAGCCCGTTTTGCGCGCGCATACTCTAGTGCTTACTCCTCGGGTTGCCAATCCGGCAGGCAACTGTTTTTCAATGTTCTGCGGCTTTCTCGCGAAAGTACGGTGCTAGGACAGCACAATGCCCGAAAATTCAGCTCGCAAAAGTTAATTAATCGTCCACCGCGTCGAGAAACTCGTCTACCACGGGCATTTCACCCAATCGTGACGGAATGTTTAAACCGAAGTGCAGGTAGGCATGCCGTGTCACCACCCGCCCCCGCGGGGTACGCATGATGTAGCCCTGCTGAATCAGGTAGGGCTCCAGGACATCTTCAATCGTGTGGCGCTCTTCACTGATGGCCGCAGCCAGACTGTCCACGCCAACCGGTCCACCATCGAACTTCTCGATCATGGTCAGCAACAGGCGTCGGTCCTGATGATCGAAGCCGCGCTCGTCGACATCAAGCAGGTTCAAGGCCATATCGGCAACCGCCTTGGTGATATGGCCCTTGGCACGAACTTCGGCAAAGTCCCGCACCCGGCGCAGCAAGCGGTTGGCGATCCGCGGTGTGCCACGGGCGCGGCGGGCGATTTCAAAGGCGCCTTCCGGGTCCAGCGGCAAGCCAAGGATGCTCGCCGAACGGCTGACAATGGTTGAAAGATCGGCGTTGCTGTAGAACTCCAGGCGCTGAACGATCCCGAAACGGTCGCGCAACGGGTTGGTCAGCATGCCCGCCCGCGTGGTCGCGCCAACCAGGGTGAACGGTGGCAGGTCAAGTTTGATCGAGCGTGCGGCCGGGCCTTCGCCGATCATGATGTCGAGCTGAAAGTCCTCCATGGCCGGGTACAGCACTTCCTCGACAATGGGTGACAGACGATGGATTTCATCGATGAACAGCACGTCATGAGGTTCGAGATTGGTCAGCAACGCTGCCAGATCGCCCGGCCGCTCAAGCACCGGCCCCGAAGTACTTTTGATCGAGACGCCCATTTCCTGGGCGATGATGTTGGCCAGAGTGGTTTTACCCAGGCCCGGAGGTCCGAAGATCAGCGTGTGATCCAGGGATTCATTGCGGCCTCGAGCCGCCTGGATGAACAACTCCATCTGCTCGCGAACGGTCGGCTGGCCGATGTATTCGGCCAGGCTGACGGGGCGAATCGCCCTGTCCTGCACTTCCTCACGCTCACGGGGACTCCCTGTGGCGGCGATAAGACGGTCAGCTTCAATCACTTAGATCATTCCCTTCAGGGCACGACGAATCATGTCTTCGCTACTCAACCCTTTCTCCTTGATCGCGGAAATCGCCTTGCTCGCCTCCTGCGGCTTGTAGCCGAGGGAAATCAGCGCGCTGACCGCATCGTTTTCCGCCATGTTGACCGGTGCAGGCCCGTCCGGCTGGTTCGGCACCAGGGCAAACATGGCCGGTACCGTTTCCCAGGCCTTGAACCGATCCTTGAGTTCAACCAACAGGCGCTCGGCCGTTTTTTTGCCCACGCCCGGCACTTTGGTCAGCGCCGAGGTGTCCTGGGACTGAACACAGCGGATCAGTTCGTCGACTTCCAGACTCGACATCAAGGCCAGGGCCAGCTTCGGCCCTACACCATTAAGACGGATCAACTCACGAAAAAAGTCTCGCTCGCGCTTGCCGACAAAGCCATAGAGTAACTGCGCGTCTTCACGTACGACCAAATGGGTGTGCAGCGTCAGCGGCTCACCGACCGACGGCAAGCGATAAAGCGTGGTCATGGGAACTTCAAGCTCATACCCCAAACCGTTTACATCCAGAATCAGGTGCGGCGGCTGTTTCTCAGCCAGTGTGCCGCGCAAGCGTCCAATCACGTTACAGATCCTTGAGCGTTGGCCAGCACGATGCCGGCGACTGACAGAGCGAGGGCCTTGCGCCAGCCTGGGCGCAAATCCCTGATTCCATGAAATTGACTGCCGATGCTATCAGAGACGCAGGCGCCCGCCACGACTGCGTGCCGCACCCAACCCGTGAGGCAACAGGCTGGAGCGCGTGTGAGCGTGACAAATGGCAATGGCCAGCGCGTCCGAGGCATCGATCTGCGGCTTGCTGGTCAGTTTCAGCATGTGCATGACCATCATCTGTACCTGCTCCTTGTTGGCGGCGCCGGTGCCAACCACCGCTTGCTTGACCTGTGTCGCGGTGTACTCGGCAATTTCCAGGTTTTCTTCCGCGCCCGCGACTATGGCGGCACCACGGGCCTGCCCCAATTTCAGCGCGGAGTCGGCGTTGCGCGCCATGAACACCTTTTCGATGCCCATGGTCACCGGCCCGTAGGTCTGAATGATCTCCCGCACTCCGCGGTAGACGATCTGCAAACGCTCATGCAGCTCGCCAGCACCCGTGCGAATGCAACCGGAAGCCACGTATTCGCAGCCACGACCGGTATCGCGAACCACGCCATAACCGGTGATACGTGAACCGGGGTCGATACCAAGAATTAAAGTCATAACGCCTGCATAAAAGACCGCGGAGACTGGAGAATAACTGTGTAGGCGCTACCGCAGGCTGCGATCTTTTAAATTAAAAGCTGAAAGTCAAAAGATCGCAGGCTTCGCCAGCTCCTACAGGAATCTGTGAAGATTGCGATCTCTTTTCAATGGATCAACCGAGCTGCGCGGCGACCGACTCCGGAATATCCGCGTTGGAGTAGACGTTCTGTACGTCATCCAGGTCCTCGAGCATGTCGATCAACTTGAGGACTTTCTCAGCGCCTTCCAGGTCCAGCTCGGCACTGGTGGTCGGCAGCATGACGATTTCCGCATCGGTGCCTTTGAAACCCGAAGCTTCCAGCGCGTTACGCACGGAATAGAAGCCGGCAAACGAAGTGAACACGTCAATGGAGCCATCTTCGTTGGTCACCACGTCATCGGCGTCGGCTTCCAGAGCCGCTTCCGTCAATGCATCCTCATCGACACCTGGCGCGAAGCTGATCTGCCCCTTGCGCTCAAACAGATAGGCCACCGAACCGTCAGTGCCGAGATTACCACCACACTTACTGAACGCGTGGCGCACAGCAGCAGCGGTACGGTTGCGGTTGTCGGTCATGCACTCGACCATCACTGCAACGCCGCCGGGCCCGTAACCCTCGTAGGTCAGCTCTTCCACGTTATCGGCTTCGGTCGCACCTGCGCCTCGAGCGATGGCGCGGTCGATGATGTCGCGACTCATGTTCGCACCCAGCGCCTTGTCCAGGGCCAGTCGCAGACGCGGGTTCGAACCTGGATCGCCACCACCCTGGCGGGCTGCAACGGTCAGTTCACGAATCCACTTGGTGAAGATCTTGCCTCTCTTGGCATCCTGACGTTCTTTGCGGTGCTTGATGTTCGCCCACTTGGAATGACCTGCCATAACTCGCTCCGAATTCACTTTGGAACATTGCCCGCCACGCCTTGAGGCGCCAGCCGGCAAACAAAAATATCGACCATACCCATAAAGAAAAGGCGCATCCGAAGATGCGCCCTTCAGATCAGCCTTACTCGGCTTTAGGCGTTTCGCGCAAACGGATGTGCAGTTCACGCAGGGCCTTGGCGTCTACCTGGCCCGGGGCCTGAGTCATGACGTCTGCGGCACTCTGGGTTTTCGGGAAGGCGATCACTTCACGGATCGACTGAGCGCCGGTCATCAGCATCACCAGACGGTCCAGACCGAACGCCAGACCACCGTGCGGTGGCGCGCCGTATTTCAGGGCGTCGAGCAGGAAGCCAAATTTCTCTTCCTGTTCCGCTTCGTTGATACCCAGCAGACGGAAGACCGACTGTTGCATTTCCTTGCGATGGATACGGATCGAACCCCCACCCAGCTCGGTGCCGTTCAGAACCATGTCGTAAGCGCGGGACAGCGCGGTGGCCGGGTTAGCCTCCAGCTCTGCCGGGGTGCACTTCGGTGCGGTGAACGGGTGGTGCAGAGCGGTGAAGCTGCCGTCGTCGTTCTCTTCGAACATCGGGAAGTCGACGACCCACATCGGTGCCCATTCGCAGGTCAGCAGGTTGAAATCGTGACCAACCTTGATGCGCAGCGCGCCCAGGGCTTCGCTGACGATCTTGAACTTGTCCGCACCGAAGAACACGATGTCGCCATCGACTGCACCGACGCGATCGAGGATCACGTTCAGGGCGGCTTCAGGGATGTTTTTGACGATTGGCGACTGCAGGCCTTCGACGCCCTTGGCGCGCTCGTTGACCTTGATGTAAGCCAGACCCTTGGCACCGTAGATGCCGACGAACTTGGTGTAGTCGTCGATCTTGCTGCGCGGCATGCTCGCCCCGCCCGGAACACGCAGTGCGGTGACACGGCATTTCGGATCGTTGGCCGGGCCGCTGAAGACCTTGAATTCAACGTCCTTGAGTTGGTCGGCAACGTCTACCAGCTCCAGCGGGTTACGCAGGTCCGGCTTGTCGGAACCATAGCGACGCATGGCTTCTTCGAAGGTCATGTGCGGGAAATCGCCGAATTCCAGACCCAGCACTTCCTTGAACAAGTTGCGGATCATGCCTTCGGTCAGGCCCATGATGTCTTTTTCATCGAGGAAGCTGGTCTCGATGTCGATCTGGGTGAATTCCGGCTGACGGTCGGCACGCAGGTCTTCGTCGCGGAAGCACTTGGCGATCTGGTAGTAGCGATCGAAGCCGGCCACCATCAGCAGTTGCTTGAACAGCTGTGGCGATTGCGGCAGGGCGAAGAACGAACCGGCGTGGGTACGGCTAGGCACCAGGTAGTCGCGGGCCCCTTCCGGCGTAGCACGGGTCAGGATCGGCGTTTCGACGTCGAGGAAGCCATTCTCGTCCAGGTAGCGACGAATACTGGTGGTCATGCGCGAACGCAGACGCAGCTTCTCGGCCATTTCCGGACGGCGCAGATCCAGGAAGCGATAGCGCAGGCGGGTTTCTTCACCGACGTCGGAAAACTCGTTCAGCGGGAACGGCGGGGTTTCAGCTTCGTTCAACACTTCCAGTTCGTAGCCCAGCACTTCGATCATGCCCGACGCCATGTTGGCATTCGTGGCACCGGCCGGACGCAGGCGGACCTTGCCGGTGATCTTCACCACGTACTCGCTGCGCACGCGGTCGGCAGCGGCGAAGGTTTCAGCACGATCCGGGTCGAATACCACCTGAGCCAGACCGTCACGATCACGGATATCGAGGAAAATCACCCCACCGTGGTCACGGCGACGGTGAACCCATCCGCAAAGGGTAATTTCCTGGCCGTCCAGGCTTTCGTTCAGTTGGCCGCAATAATGGCTGCGCATCATGGTCGTGGTTTCACTTCTCGTAATTCGAAATTCGGTTGGAGACCTTGCGCATATCGGTTGACCGATAAGGCAAGCGCTCACGTGTGTGATTCAGTTCAGAGCATGAACCCTAGTCAGCTTTGTCACCGCCGGCCAGATTCTTCTTGGAACCGGTCTTGAAATCGGTCTCGTACCAGCCAGTGCCGCTGAGGCGGAAACCTGGCATGGATAACATCTTCTTCAGCTCTGGTGCCTGGCACGCAGGGCAGTCAACCAGCGGCGGCGCGCTGATCTTTTGAATGGCTTCCAACTGATGACCACAGGAAGCACATTGGTAATCGTACATCGGCATGGGGTTGTCTCGGTGATCAGATTGCTACCGCGCACGCTGGGTATTGCGGCAAAGAGCGGGATTATATCCATTAAATGCGGCCTGTGCAGCCGTAAGACTGCACAGATCGACATGCTGCGCTTTCATTGGCGAGACTGAACAATGGCAGCGCATCCCGCCTCTTTAAGGCTGTGGACAACACAGACCACCCGCACCAACCCACTGAAGTTCTTTACACCGCCATGGCGTAAATGGACCTCACGATCCAGGTAAGACAGCAACGCACTGACCGAACAGCAATTGACTTTAGCCATTGCGCCCAAGATATCCCAGTACACCTGCTCAAGCCGCAAACAGGTCGCGAAGCCATTGAGCCGAACCGATCGGGACAAAGGCTGAGCCAGTCCCATATCGAACTCACTGGCAAACGGATCGATCCTGATGTCCTTGAGCAAACACCCTCTCCTCTCACTTCTCCTGTCTTCATGAACCATACCGTTGACACTCCTTTGCCATCCCTGGTTTTCATAGAGCCTGTACGCCCATGGAACCGCGATGACAAAGTTATATCCAGATGACTTTTTGCCCTTCCTTGTAGGAGAAGCCAACAACTGCGGGTGGATCACGGAGAACGTCCTACGCCTGACCTTTTCCTGATCTGAGAGACGAAAATTCGCTCAATAGGCAGGCCTTTTTCGACGGGACAAGCATCCGATGGAGGAAGGCAACGCGCGAATAACCCCAAAAAGGTACATTCGCGCGCGAACGTTACTGATCCAGCAAGGCGCGGAGCATCCAGGCGGTCTTTTCGTGAACCTGCATGCGCTGGGTCAGCAGGTCGGCCGTGGGCTCGTCACTGACCTTGTCGAGCAACGGAAAAATTCCCCGGGCCGTACGCGTCACCGCCTCTTGCCCCTCGACCAGTTGCCTGATCATGTCTTCGGCGGCCGGCACGCCCTCTTCCTCTTTAATGGAGGACAGTCGTGCATAAACCGCGTAGGCGCCGGGTGCGGGAAATCCAAGGGCACGAATGCGCTCGGCGATCAAATCAACCGCAAGTGCCAGCTCGTTGTATTGCTCTTCGAACATAAGGTGCAGCGTGCGAAACATGGGCCCGGTGACGTTCCAATGGAAGTTGTGGGTCTTCAAATAAAGTACGTAAGTGTCCGACAACAGTCGCGAAAGACCATCGACGATGGACTTGCGGTCCTCTTCACTGATACCGATATCGATTGCCATGTTTTTTCCCCTAAAGGTGATGAATTTCATCCGACAGGTGCAGAATCACTCTAGCAAGCCTGTCGCGGCATCGCAGCCCTGGACCTTCCCCCCGCCCTGCGACAAATCGCCCCCGAAGCACCGCTGGACTCCTTGATTTGAGTAGCCACAAGCTTTGCTGTTAAATAGATGACGTGTCGCTGGCGCCCTTATTTTCCGGGCACTGCGCATAGGCTGATTCGGATACGTGCTCAACGCCTCTTTATTGTTCCGAAGCGAACCGTGTCCTCTCAGCTCTTCCTTGTGATCCGTCTTAACGTGAGTCAATAAAAATGTTGAAAATAGTCCACCTGCTATTGGGCACAGCAGCCTTGCTGTTGTCCTTCATCCCTAGCCTGAGAACCGAAGCTGTTCCTTACCTGCAACAGCCCGATGCGCTTTACCTGGCCTTGTTCGGCCTGCTCAACCTGATCCTCGCTCCAGTCATCCCAAACTGGAACAAAGGCCCGCGTCACCATCTGCAAAACCTGGTCAGTGCTTTGCTGATGCTGGCCGTCGTTCTGCAAACCCTTACGCTCATCGCGCCAATGCCCGTCATTGCCGGTCAGCCAACGGTACTGTTCAGCCTGATCGCCGCCTTCATCGCCGTCGTTCTGCATCTGGCCATCAGCTTCTATAAGTCGTCACCTGCCGCAGCTCCAACCAGTTATGACATGAGCAACCGCGATACCGGCACCGTCAAGTGGTTCAACACCTCCAAGGGCTTCGGCTTTATTTCCCGCGACTCCGGCGACGATATTTTCGTGCACTTCCGGGCTATTCGCGGCGAAGGCCATCGCGTTTTGGTCGAAGGCCAGCGCGTAGAGTTCTCCGTCATGAATCGTGACAAAGGCCTGCAGGCCGAAGATGTGATCGCCGCCTTGCCGCGACGCTGATTCGACGTAATAAAAAAAACCGCGAGCAGTTGCAATGTTCGCGGTTTTTTTACATCTGGATTTTGACTTGCTCAGTAATGCGGAGGTGGCGCTTCTTCTTCGAAAGTCTCGAACTGACCAGCCATTTCCTCCTGACGCTTGAGCAATGCGGCCATTTGCGACTGCAGGCGCTCAATGACCCGCTGCTGCCCAGCCAGGACATCATTCAAGGCCTGGATGGTGTCATCCTGAAACGCCAATTGGCTCTCCAGATCGGTAACGCGATTTTCCAGGCTCATGGCTCAACCCTCCAAAAACGTGAAATCTTCAGGCAATACGCCTCGAAGCCGCTCACGTATCGCGGCGACCTGCGCGGCGCTGTAGGGGATAGCCGGATGCTTGCCCCAGACTGGAGCCGGCCACGCTGCATCCTCTTTTTTGCGCACGATGACATGCATGTGTAACTGACTGACCACGTTACCCAAGGCCCCGACATTCATCTTGTCCGCCTCGAAAGCCTTCTTCAGCAATTGCGCCAGCGCGGTGGTCTCCTGCCACAGTAATTGCTGATCGACGACACCCAACTGAAATATCTCGCTGATATCGTCGCGACGAGGTACCAGGATGAACCAGGGATAGTTCGAATCGTTGGACAACAGCAACCGAGACAGCGGGAAATCACCGATCGGCAAGGTATCTTGTTGAAGTCGTGAATCTAAAGCGAACACTGCGCGCACCCCCGCCGAAGCATCAATATTCAGCTTAGCGCCCATCCAGGAGGATCGCGCACCAAGCGACAAGACGGCAGCATACCTGTGAACGCTACCGTCTTCACGACGAAACACGGCGCTCGCTCGCTCGCAAAATCAAAGGCGTCACAATTGGCCCCAGGATGTGACACCCACCGTCAAAACGCACCATGACAGAACCTGAGTCCGCGGCAGAAGCGTCGGAATGACCAGAAAACAGGGGCTCGTTCAATTTCCTCAAGCGACCGAACTGTGTGAATTGAGTACAGCAATTGAAATTTTTTGCACCAAAACCGTACAGTGCGTCTACGCTGACTGCTTCGAGCATCCGCCAATTACTCACTGGCGGGGTGAACCGGTAACATTTTTGGTTGTCACTGCGCGGTAACAGGTTGTTCAACACCATGAAAAGAATGGCGTCAACCCCCGAAACCCACGCGGTGAAGCCCCCGGTTTTATGGGGTTTTTAGGGGTTCAGTCAGACTTTTTGAAAAAAATATCAGCGGCACACTGATTTGTGCACGCTTGTTGCATTCACACCCACATCGTCTATCAGGCCCACGGGAAGTGAAGGCCTCAGGACTAAATAAAACAGTGGCAGGGTAGCCCGATGGAGATGCAAACGTTTCACCAGGGACTCTTTTTACCGATGCGCCAGCCCAGAGAAACAGCACAAAAGTTGTCAGTCCGGTTGCATCGAGGCTGTAAATTTGCGACATCTAGCAAGCTGTTTGCGACAGGGTCGTAAAGATGCTGAAAGGATAGATGCGCAAGTATCGCCAACATTGGTCGACGTGATATAAGTTTGCGCCGACACAAAAAGAAAGAGCCGCCCAGATAATAAAACAGGTGGGACGGCAATACTCTTCTAAAAACCAAAGGAGCAAATCACGATGCGCGTGATGAAGTGGAGCATGATCGCACTGGCTGTTGCAGCTGGTACCTCGCAGTTCGCAGTAGCGTCTTCCCAGGACGATTCCAAGGGTTTCTTTGGCGACCAGAGCCTGAAACTGAAAACCCGTTTTGAGTACATGAACCGCGACTACAAAAACGGCGCAAGCAACCCATCCAACAGCGATTCCGGCTACCGTCAGGACTCCGGTCTCAGCCAGTTGCTCACTTACGAGTCGGGCTTCACTCAAGGCACCGTAGGTTTCGGTCTCGACGCCATGGCAATGGGCTCGGTCAAACTGGACGGCGGCAAGGGTCACCGTGGTAACGGCCTGTTCGCAATCAACAGCGACGGCGAAGAAGAAAAATCCCAGGGTAAGGTCGGTGGTGCAGTTAAATTCCGCCTGTCCGACACCGTCCTGAAATACGGTCAGCAATTCGTTGCCAGCCCGGTTTTCGCAACCGACGACAGCCGTCTGCTGCCAGAAGTTGCCACCGGTACCTTGCTCACCTCCAAGGAAATCAAAGGCCTGGAACTGAGCGCCGGTCGCTTCACCGCGCTGAGCAAACAAACCGGTATGGCTCGTGACAGCATCGGCGGTCTGCCTGATGAAGATGGCAACCACGGTAAAGGCCTGAGCGACGGCATCAATATCTTCGGTGCCAGCTACGCCTTCACCGATAACTTCACCGGCGCAGTGGCTGCTTCCGATGCAGATGAGTACTTCAAAAAGTACTACCTGAACCTGAACCTGACCCTGCCAATCACCGACGATCAGTCCCTGAACTTTGACCTGAACGGTTACAAAACCAAGGGCGACAAGCGCGGTGATCTGGTTGACGCCATCGGCGACGGCACCCTGGGTGTGGACAACAACCTGTGGTCCCTGGCAGCTGCGTACAGCCTCGGCGCTCACAAATTCACCGTTGCTTACCAGCAATCCAGCGGTGACAACGCTTACTACTACGGCGTTGACGGTAACAGCACCATCTTCGTATCCAACTCCATCCAGATCTCCGACTTCGTGGGTCGCGAAGAGAAATCCTGGCAGGCTCGTTACGACATCAACATGGCTACCTACGGCATTCCTGGTCTGAGCTTCATGACCCGTTATGTAATGGGTGACAACATCAAGACCAACGGTCTGGGTGAAGGCAAGGAAAACGAGTGGAACCTGGAGTCCAAGTACGTCGTCCAGGAAGGTCCAGCCAAAGACCTGTCGTTCCGTGCGCGTTTCGCCAACTACCGCTCGAACGGCGCGTACAGCGGCTACTCGTCCGACCTCTACGACACCCGTCTGATCATCGAGTACCCGCTGAACATCCTGTAATCAGGGTGTAATACCGCAAGTACTGTAGATCAAAAAACGCCCACCTCTTCAGGTGGGCGTTTTTTTATGCCTGCCATATACCCGACACCGCATCAAACAACTTCCGCGAATAACGTTAATACTTTTTTCAATGAACTGATCAATAGTCACAAAAAAACCCAAGAGACTTTTATCCTCTTGGGTTTATTCAGTAACAAACAAAACAGATTTATTGCACTGCCGCTTCCTGAACCACACGAACTACACGTTGCGGAAATGGAATGTCGATGCCGGCTGTTTTCAAGCGATCACAGGACTGCTCGTTAAACATGAACATCACGTCCCAGTAATCCGCCGTTTTCACCCAGACACGCAGGGAAACAGTGATTGAACTGTCGCCCAGTGTCGAAATAACGGCCTGAGGGGCCGGGTCCGCCAAAACACGTGGATCCTTGGCCAGCTCCAGCAATACCTGACGAGCTTTCTGAAGGTCGGCTTCATAATCAACGCCTACATCGAACACCACCTTGCGGGTCGGCTGACGGTTGGTATTGGTGATAATACCGTTCGACAGATTACCGTTTGGCACGATGATGGTCTTGTTATCGCCAGTACGCAGGACGGTATGGAAGATCTGGATACTGTCGACAGTACCAGCCACACCCTGAGCCTCGATCCAGTCACCGATGCGAAACGGACGGAACAGCAGAATCAGCACGCCGCCAGCGAAATTCGCCAGGCTACCCTGCAAGGCCAGACCGATGGCCAAGCCCGCCGCACCAATGGCCGCCACAAACGAGGTGGTTTCCACACCGATCATCGACGCCACGCTGACAATCAGCAAAATTTTCAGAACGATGTTTGCCAGGCTGCTGATAAAGCCTTGCAGGGCCTGATCCGCATTACGCAGGGCAATCAGACTGCCAAGCTTGCGGGTGACCTTGTTGATCAGCCACCAGCCAATTGCCAGGGTAATCACCGCCAGCAGCACGCGACTGCCGTATTCCATGATCATTGGAATCCAGGCTTGGGACACCTTTACCAGGTTGTCGACCTCAGCATTCAAATCCATGTTTGTTCTCCTGATTTCCGGGTAACCGGCACACGAAAAATAAACGGTAGAAAAGATCGAGCCCGTTCAGGGTCAATCGTTTCTACCGTTGCTTGGGGCTCGGACGCCGAAAACGCCGAGAGGTTCCCGCTCTACAGGTCAGTCGCGGAAGTTGTTGAACTGCAGCGGCATGCCGAATTCCTTGCCACGCAGCGCAGCGATCGCTTCCTGCAGGTCATCGCGCTTCTTGCCGGTCACACGCACCTGCTCGCCCTGAATGGCGGCCTGGACCTTGAGCTTGGCGTCCTTGATGTGAGCGACGATCTTCTTCGCCAGCTCTTTGTCGATGCCTTCCTTGAGGACGGCTTCCTGTTTCATCAGCTTGCCCGAAGCGAAAGCATCCTTGACTTCAAGGCACTGCACATCGATCTTGCGCTTGACCAGGCAGAGCTTGAGGATCTCAATCATCGCTTCAAGCTGGAAATCGGCTTCAGCGGTCAGGTTGACGGTAAGGTCCTTTTCCTTGAACTCGAAGCTGCCCTTGCCTTTCAGGTCATAGCGACGATCGAGTTCCTTGACGGCGTTCTCGACCGCATTGGTGACTTCGTGTTTGTCCAGTTCGGATACCACGTCGAACGACGGCATGTAATCTCTCCAAATAAAAGGCGCGCCCATGAAGCACGCCTGGCTTGCGGTAAAAATCCGCGCTGATTATAACGGGTCTTTCCCATCATTCGCTGCGAGCCGTCCATGCGCGCACTAAACAGAGCAAAAAGCTGATGGCCACCACCTGGCATGTCCTTGGCGCCGGCAGTCTCGGTACATTGTGGGCCGCACGCCTGGCGCGAGCCGAAATACCGGTACGACTGATCGTACGCGACGCCACCCGCCTGAAGGCCTATGAAGCGGCTGGCGGACTGACCCTCGTCGAACACGGCCAGGAACAGTGCTACCCGGTACCCGCCGAAACGGCCGACAGCCAGGAGCCAATCCAGCGCCTGCTGGTCGCCTGCAAAGCCTATGACGCCGAGCACGCTGTGGCGCAAGTGGCATCGCGCCTGGCGCCCGGCGCCGAGCTGATTCTGCTGCAGAACGGCCTGGGCAGCCAGGACGCCGTCGCCGCGCAGGTTCCTCAGGCGCGCTGCATCTATGCCTCCAGCACCGAAGGCGCCTTCCGCGATGGCGACTGGCGTGTGATTTTCGCGGGCCACGGCTTCACCTGGCTGGGGGATGTCGGTCATCCCGTCGCACCGATCTGGCTGGACGATCTGGATGACGCCGGTATTCCCCACGCGTGGAGTACCGAAATCCTCACCCGACTGTGGCGCAAACTGGCGCTCAACTGCGCCATCAATCCCCTGACAGTGCTGCACGACTGCCGCAATGGCGGTTTGCAGGAACATCATTGCGAAGTCGCCACGCTCTGTGGCGAACTGACCGAATTACTTGAGCGTTGCGGCCAGCCCGCCGCCGCCGAGAACCTGCAACAGGAGGTCGAGCGCGTGATCCATGCCACCGCCGCCAACTACTCGTCCATGTATCAGGACGTGAGTAACCGGCGTCGGACGGAAATCAGCTATCTGCTCGGTCACGCCTGCAAAGTCGCCGCCCGTCACCAGTTGAACCTGCCACACCTCAATCAGCTTGAGTCAAGGCTGATCGCTCGCCTGCACAGCCTTGGATTGCCCAGCGACTGAGCAGAAGCTACGCTGGCCACTTGTTCCTTTGCAGCGATAAACCTGATGCCATTGCGCCAGCGCCTTGAAAACCTTCCGGTCGGCCAGAAACTGCTGGCCGCCCTGTTGGTGCTGTTGACCACCGTCCTTCTGGTCGCCAACCTGACTTTTATCAGCGCCGCCTATTACATCTCCCAGGAAAGCATGGCGCCCCAGGCCCTGCAAACCATTGGCCGGCTGGTGTCCAACCCCAGCCTGATCTCCGAAGCCCTGGCATCGCCACAGAGTGCGCAACGCCTGCTGGACGAACTCAACAGCTATTCCCCCTTGCGCGCCGCCGCCCTGTATGACGGCAAGGGCGAACGCTTGGCCCAGTTGCAACATGGCGATCATCTGAACCTGCCTGACCGCTACCGACATATCGAATCCTGGCAAGCCACCGAATTTCGCAGCAATCAAGTGATCACCCTGCCCCGCCCGGGCGCCGCCTCCGGGCACCTGCTGCTGGTGGCCAGCAGCGAACTGCCGATGGCGTTCTACACCGGTACCCTGACCGCCAGTCTGGGCATCCTGATCTTCAGTGTATTGCTGTGGCTGGTGATCGCCCGGCAGATCAAACGCCTGATTACCCGGCCGATCCATCAGCTCGAAGAGCTTTCGCGGCAAGTGACCCGGGAGGAGAACTACTCCCTTCGCGCCTCCCGCGGCAACCACGACGAGATTGGCAGCCTCGCCGAAGCCTTCAATACCATGCTCTCGCGCATCGAAGCGCGAGAGCAGCAGCTCAAACGGGCGCGGGATGACTCCCAGGCTGCCTACGATCAGGCTCAGGGGCTGGCGGAAGAAACCCGCCACACCAACCGCAAACTGGAACTCGAAGTCCAGGTACGCAGCAAAATCGAAAAGAAACTCACCGGTTTCCAGAACTACCTCAACAGCATCATCGACTCCATGCCTTCGGCGCTGATTGCCCTCGACGAACAGCTCTATGTGACGCAATGGAACCAGGAAGCCAGCGCTCTTTCCGGCACTCGTCTGGACGAAGCCCTGAACCAGCCGATCTTCCTCGCATTCGAGCCGCTCAAGCCTTTTCTTCCGCAGCTCAAACAAACCGTCGAGCAGCACACAGTCGCCAAGATCGAGCGCGTCACCTGGGTCAAGGACGACGACGCCCGGCATTACGCCCTGACCTTCTATCCGTTGATGGGTGGGGCGGGACGCGGGGTGGTCATCCGTATCGACGACATCACCCAGCGCCTGTCCCTGGAAGAAATGATGGTGCAGTCGGAGAAAATGCTGTCCGTCGGCGGCCTCGCCGCCGGTATGGCCCATGAGATCAACAACCCGCTGGGCGCCATCCTGCACAACGTGCAAAACATTCGTCGGCGTTTGTCTCCTGACCTGCCGAAGAACCTTGAACAGGCGGAACAGATCGGTATTGAACTGTCCACGGTCAACAACTACCTGCAAGCGCGGGAGGTGCCGCAACTGCTCGATGGTATTCAACAGGCCGGCGCCCGTGCGGCGAAAATCGTCACCCATATGCTCAGTTTCAGTCGCCGCAGTACTCGGCAAATGGCCCCTTGCGACCTGCCGGCGCTGATCGATCAAGCCGTGGAAATTGCCGGTAACGACTTTGACCTGGCTATAGGTTTCGACTTCAAGGGCCAAGCCATCATTCGCCAGTTCGACCCCGCACTGGGACCGGTGCCCGGCACCGCCAACGAACTGGAACAGGTGCTGCTCAACCTGCTCAAGAATGCTGCACAGGCCATTCACCTACGTGAAGACGACCGCGAGCCTGGGCGGATTATTCTGCGTACCCGACTCAACCCGCCCTGGGCGGAAATCCAGGTGGAGGACAACGGTATCGGCATGAGCGAAAGCGTGCGCAAGCGCACGTTCGAGCCGTTTTTCACCACCAAGGAAATCGGTCAGGGCACAGGCCTGGGCCTGTCAGTGTCGTACTTCATCATCACCAACAACCATAAGGGACAGATGGAAGTGCAATCCACCCTGGGACAGGGCACCTGCTTCACCTTGCGCCTGCCCCTGGCGGGCACTCCGGTGGTTTCTCAAGAACTCAATCAGCTATCGAGGTAAGCCATGGGCTTTCGCTTGTCGAAGATTTACACCCGTACCGGCGACAAGGGCGAAACAGGCCTGGGCGACGGCCGTCGCGTACCCAAGGATCACCCGCGGATCGAGGCCATCGGCGAGGTCGACTCATTGAACAGTCAGGTGGGCGTACTGTTGGCCGGGCTGGCGGCAGCAAGCGACGAGCATCCAGGACTCAAGGAAGTGATCGAGGTGTTGGCGCCTTGCCAGCACCGGTTGTTCGACCTGGGTGGCGAATTGGCAATGCCGGAATACCAGGCGTTGAACAGCACAGAAATCGAGCGCCTGGAAGCTGCGATCGACCTGTGGAATGAAGAGCTGGGGCCGCTGGAGAATTTCATCTTGCCGGGCGGATCAGCGTTGATCGCCCAAGCTCATGTGTGCAGAAGCCTGGCCCGCAGCGCCGAGCGTCGCTGCCAGCATTTGAATGCGCTGGAGCCGTTGGCCGGGGTGGGTCTGGCGTACATCAATCGGTTGTCGGATCTGCTGTTTGTGGTGGCGCGGATGATTGCGCAGCATCAGGGGGTTGCGGAGATTCTTTGGCAGGCGCCAGCCAAGCCTGAGGTTTAAGCGGTGTATTTCAGGACGCCTTCGCGGGCAAGCCCGCTCCCACAGGATCCGTGGTGTGCACAGACTTTGTGCGCGACACCAACCATTGTGGGAGCGGGCTTGCCCGCGATGAGGCCAGCAAGATCACCGCCGGATCAAACCTCAGGCCAAAACGCCCGAATCCCCGCCACACCCTGGGCACCCGCCGCCCAAGCCTTCTGAACCTCCGCCGGGCCTACACCACCGAGCAGAAACACCGGTTTGCTGAAGCCTTCAATCAAGGTCGACGCCTGTTCCCAGCCCAGCGGCTCAGCCCCCGGATGCGTCAGGGTCGGCTGCACCGGCGACAAGGTCACGAAGTCCACGCCCATCTCCTCGGCCAACGCCAGTTCTTCGGCGTTGTGGCAGGAGGCGGCCAACCAGCGCGATGCAGGCAGTGGCCGACCGGCGGCCGCGTACTTGCGTAACTGCGCCGAAGTGATGTGCCATCCTGCGGAGGGAAAGTCTCCCAGCCACTCGAACGGCCCCTTGATCATCAACTGCGCCTTGCCGGCACACAGGCCTGCGGCATCGACCGCCAGATCACGGTATTTCGGGTCGTAACCGTTCGGCGCGCGCAATTGGATCAACTTGATACCGCCCGCGATGGCTTTCTGAATCCCGCGCAGCAAGGCCGGAGCCTCCAGGTCTTCCGGAGTGATCAAGTACTGCTCGGGCAACCGCGCGGCGGTGACGATCGGTCGGTTCGCTTCGGGGAACTCATAGCCGGGCAACTCTCGCGGCGTCACCCACGCCAATGGCTGACCTTCAGCCCCATGTGGCTCGCCGGTAAATGCCGAGACTTCCCAGACGTCCAGCATCACCTGTTTGTCCGGGTAATCGTGGTGGACCTTGATCAACGGGCGCGCCGCGCTGACCACGATACCCAGTTCTTCCTGCAGCTCACGAGCCAGTGCGGATTCAACCGACTCATCAGCCTCGACCTTCCCACCCGGAAACTCCCACAGTCCGCCCTGGTGCTGGGTATCGGCTCGGCGGGCAATGAGGATTTTGCCACTGTCGTCACGGATGACGGCAGCCGCTACGTGTACGCGTTTCACCGCTCGATTTCCTCCAGTCCGGCCTTCTGCCAGTCCTTGAAGGCCGGCCATTGGTAGATGGTTTCAACATAGGCCTCGTCGACAGCCGACAACTTGACCTGATAGGTACGCAGGCGCACGGCGATCGGGGCGAAAAACACGTCGGCCAGGGACAGGCGACCGAATAGATACGGTCCGGTTTCGGTGGCGGCGGCACGGCACTCGGCCCACAGGGCTGACATACGATCAACATCTGCCTGGACTTCGGCGGGAACCGATGCCAATGGCGCGTCATGGCTCAGATCGAACGGCATATTGCCGCGCATGCCAAAGAATCCGCTGTGCATCTGCGCACAGGCCGAACGCGCCTGGGCGCGGGCCGCCGTGTCATTGGGCCACAGGCCTTTGTCGGGGAATTGCTCAGCCAGGTATTCGGCAATCGCCAGGGAGTCGGCGATGGTCCCATGCTCGGTCTTCAACAGCGGAACTTTGCCGGTCGGCGAATGTTTGAGCAGGCGCTCGCGGGTATCGGGCTGGTTCAGCCTGATCAGTTCTTCGGTATAGGGGACACCGGCCAGGTCGAGGGCCAGGGCGCCGCGCAGGGACCAGGAGGAAAGCAGTTTGTCGCCGATGATCAGGTGCAGACTCATGTTTTGATGCCTTCTCGTCAGGGGAACAAGCCAGAATAGCTTGCGTCGGATCGTCCGCCATCGCGGGCAAGCCCGCTCCCACATTGATCCCGCCGTACACAAATTTGTGTCCACCGAAAATCCTGTGGGAGCGGGCTTGCCCGCGATGCTGCCGACGTAATTCTTAAGTACGGTACTCGGCGTTGATCTTCACGTACTCGTGGGACAGGTCAGTCGTCCAGATGGTTTCGCTGCAATCGCCGCGCCCCAGCTCGATACGGATAGTGATCTCTTCCTGCTGCATCACCGCCGCGCCCTGGGCTTCGGTGTAGGTGGCGGCACGCGCGCCACGGCTGGCGATGCACACTTCGCCGAGAAACACGTCTATCTTGCTCACGTCCAGGTTCGGTACGCCAGCACGGCCAACGGCGGCCAGGATGCGACCCCAGTTCGGATCGGAAGCGAACAGCGCGGTCTTGATCAACGGCGAGTGGGCCACGGTGTAGCCGACGTCCAGACATTCCTGGTGATTGCCGCCGCCGTTGACTTCAACGGTCACGAACTTGGTGGCGCCTTCACCGTCACGAACGATGGCCTGTGCCACGTCCATGCACACTTCGAACACCGCTTGCTTGAGTTTGGCGAATAGCTCGCCTTCGGCACGGGTGATTTCCGGCAATGCCGCCTGACCGGTCGCGATCAGCATGCAACAGTCGTTGGTCGAGGTGTCGCCGTCGATGGTAATGCGGTTGAACGACTTGTTGGCACCGTCCAGCATCAGGTTTTGCAGAACGTCACGGGAGACTTTGGCATCGGTGGCAATGTAGCCGAGCATGGTGGCCATGTTCGGGCGAATCATGCCCGCGCCTTTACTGATACCGGTCACGGTGATGGTAACGCCGTCATGCTGGAACTGGCGGCTCGCACCTTTTGGCAGGGTATCGGTGGTCATGATGCCGGTGGCGGCCGCTTCCCAGTTGTTAACCGACAGGTCGTCGAGGGCGGCTTGCAAAGCGCCTTCGATCTTCTCGACCGGCAGCGGCTCGCCGATCACACCGGTGGAGTACGGCAGCACCTGGCTGGCATCGACTCCGGTCAGCTCAGCCAGCTTGGCGCAGGTGCGCTCGGCGGCGGCCAGGCCCGGCTCACCGGTACCGGCGTTGGCATTGCCGGTGTTGGTCAGCAGATAACGCACCGGGCCCTGCACGCGTTGCTTGGCCAGGATTACCGGAGCTGCGCAAAAGGCGTTCAGGGTGAACACGCCAGCGACTGTCGAACCCTCGACACAGCGCATGACCACGACATCCTTGCGCCCCGGGCGCTTGATACCGGCCGATGCGATACCGAGTTCAAAACCGGCAACCGGGTGCAACGTTGGCAAAGGACCAAGACCAACAGCCATGAATGCGCTCCTCACTAGATGATGTCTGCACCGCTGCGCTCTTTTTTCAACTAGGCGGTGGTTTGAATGGTAAAACGCCGCGACGGCATGAGCCGGTCGCGGCGCGGGTATTTCAGCGTATCAAACGGGTTTTATTGGATCTGCCCGTGGCAATGCTTGAACTTCTTGCCCGAACCGCAGTAGCACAGCTCGTTGCGGCCCAGCTTCTGCTCATTGCGAACCGGTGCGGCCGCGAGAGCTACATCAACCTCTTCGCCGAGCAGCTCCGGTTGCTCCAGCCCAGGTGCTTCGTCGTGCTGGAACTGCATGCGCGCTGCCAGTGCTTCGGCTTCCTGACGCAGACGGGCTTCTTCTTCGGCCGGATCTTCGCGGCGTACCTGTACGTGGGACAACACGCGGATCGAGTCGCGCTTGATCGAATCCAGCAGCTCGGAGAACAGCGTGAACGACTCGCGCTTGTACTCCTGCTTCGGGTTCTTCTGGGCATAGCCACGCAGATGGATACCGTGACGCAGGTGGTCCATGGTCGACAGGTGGTCTTTCCACAGGTCGTCCAGAACGCGCAGAACGATTTGCTTCTCGAAGGTGCGCAGCGCTTCGGCGCCCGCCTGATCTTCTTTCTCGTTGTACGCAGCCACCAGTTCCTGCATCAGCTTCTCGCGCAGGGTTTCTTCGTACAGGTGGTCGTCTTCGTCGAGCCACTGCTGGATCGGCAAGGCCACACCAAAGTCGCTCTGCAACGCGGCTTCCAGACCGGCCACGTCCCACTGTTCCGGCAGCGATTGCGGCGGAATGTGCGCGCTGACGGTCGCGTTGAGTACGTCCTGACGGAAGTCGGCAATGGTTTCACCGATATTGTCGGCAGCCAGCAACGTGTTACGCATGTGATAAATCACTTTACGCTGTTCGTTGTTGACGTCGTCGAACTCGAGCAATTGCTTACGGATATCGAAGTTGCGTCCTTCAACCTTGCGCTGCGCCTTTTCGATGGCGTTGGTCACCATGCGGTGCTCAATCGCTTCGCCAGGCTGCATGCCCAGGGCCTTCATGAAATTCTTCACCCGGTCAGAGGCGAAGATGCGCATCAGACTGTCTTCCAGCGAAAGGTAGAAACGGCTGGAACCGGCGTCCCCCTGACGACCGGCACGACCACGCAACTGGTTGTCGATACGGCGCGATTCGTGACGCTCGGAGGCGATCACCTGCAAACCACCCGATTCGAGCACTTGCTGGTGACGCTTCTGCCAATCGGCCTTGATCTGCGCGATCTGCTCAGGGGTCGGGTTTTCCAGGGAGGCCACTTCCACTTCCCAGTTACCGCCCAACAGGATGTCGGTACCCCGACCGGCCATGTTGGTAGCAATGGTCAGCGCACCCGGGCGACCGGCCTGGGCGATGATCTCGGCTTCCTTTTCGTGGAACTTGGCGTTCAGGACCTTGTGTTCGATGCCTTCCTTCACCAGAAGGCTGGACATGTGCTCGGAGGTTTCGATGGTGGCAGTACCCACCAGAACCGGACGACCGGCGGCCATGCTTTCCTTGATGTCGTTGACGATTGCTGCGTATTTCTCGTCAGCGGTCAGGAACACCAGGTCGTTGTAGTCCTTACGGGCCAACGGCTTGTTGGTCGGGATAACGATGACCGGCAGGCCGTAGATCTGATGGAATTCGAACGCTTCGGTGTCGGCTGTACCGGTCATGCCGGACAGTTTTTCGTACAGACGGAAGTAATTCTGGAAGGTGGTCGATGCCAGGGTCTGGCTTTCGGCCTGGATGTTCAGGTGTTCCTTGGCTTCGATGGCCTGGTGCAGGCCTTCGGACAAGCGACGGCCCGGCATGGTACGGCCGGTGTGTTCGTCGACCAGGACAACCTGACCGTCCTGCACGATGTATTCAACGTTGCGATGGAACAGCTTGTGCGCGCGCAGACCGGCGTAAACGTGAGTCAACAGGCTCAGGTTGTGCGCCGAGTACAGGCTCTCGCCTTCAGCCAGCAGGCCCAGGCGGGTCAGCGACTCTTCGACGAACTGGTGACCGGCTTCGTTGAGTTCGACCTGGCGGGTCTTCTCGTCGACGGTGTAATGGCCAGCCTTGGTGACTTCGCCTTCCACTTCCTCGACGTGCAGTTCCAGCTGCGGGATCAGTTTGTTGATCTCCATGTACAGCTTGGAGCTGTCCTCGGCCTGACCGGAAATGATCAGCGGAGTACGGGCTTCGTCAATGAGGATGGAGTCGACTTCGTCGATCACGGCAAAATTGAGTTCACGCTGGAATTTTTCTTCCATGCTGAACGCCATGTTGTCGCGAAGGTAATCGAAACCGAATTCGTTGTTGGTGCCGTAGGTAATATCAGCGGCGTAAGCGGCACGCTTTTCTTCCGGAGGCTGGAAGGGCGTTACCACACCGACTGTCAGGCCGAGGAATTCGTAGAGTGGACGCATCCAGTTGGCGTCACGGCGAGCCAGGTAGTCGTTCACCGTGACCACGTGCACGCCCTTGCCGGACAGCGCGTTGAGGTAAACGCCCAGGGTTCCCACCAGGGTCTTGCCCTCACCGGTACGCATTTCGGCGATCTTGCCTTCATGCAAGGTCATGCCACCGATCAGCTGGACATCGAAGTGACGCATGCCCATGACACGCTTGCCGGCTTCACGAGCGACCGCGAAGGCCTCCGGCAGCAACTTGTCGAGGGTCTCCCCTTTGGCGATGCGGGCCTTGAACTCATCTGTCTTGGCACGCAATTGATCGTCCGAAAGGGCCACCATTTGCTCTTCGAAAGAATTGACGAGTTGCACCGTCTTGAGCATGCGCTTGACTTCACGCTCGTTCTTGCTTCCAAAAAGTTTCTTTAACAAAGGCGCAAACATATCGGCAGGATCTTCCACACTAAAGGGATGGAGGGCGGCCCCGTGAGCGTCGCCCGTGCAGCCCTCATGGCCGCATGCGAACGAGCATTCTACCCGGAAACGATGGTGAGGAAAGTGGCGTTATTCCACGATGCTGGCACAGCGCTTTGACGGGGCTCACTTAAAATAGGGACAAATGGCTGAACTTCAAGCCATCAACGGCAGAAGTTATCTGTTGATTTAATGGGGAAAGCGCGCGCAAAGCAATGGGTCGGGTGCAACCGGCGCTTTCTGCTACCATGGCGGCTCTGTTACTTCAGGTGTCTGATCATGGCATTTCGCCCTCTCACGGCCAGAGCACCCGCCGTCCTGCTACGCGAAGCCAAACCGCTCAAAGCCATACTCGGTCATGCCCAACGCCTGGCTCATCTGCAACGATTGCTGGACAGCCAGCTACAACCCGCCGCCCGCGAACACTGTCATGTGGCGTCATGGCGTGAAGGCAGTTTGCTGTTGATCGTCACCGATGGTCATTGGGCCACCCGCCTTCGTTACCAGCAAAAACGCCTGCAAAGGCAGTTGCAGATGTTCGATGAGTTTTCCAGCCTCACGAGAATCCTGTTCAAGGTTCAGCCACCCACCGTTCATCGAGGCGCGGCCGGACATACCATCGATTTGTCCGTGGATGCGGCGGCGACCATCCAGGCAACGGCCGATGGCATCAGCGATCCGAACCTGCGGGCGGCACTGGAGCGGTTGGCGGCACACGCCAGGCCCAAGGCCTGACGCCAAACGATTGTGGGAGCGTGCCTGTTCGCGAATAAGGTAAATCAGACAATCTATAGGTTGATTGACCGACCGCATTCGCGAGCAGGCTCGCTCCCACAGTTCTCTTACGCTATCGGCGTTTACTGCCGCCGAGTAGAGACCCCATCAACCCCCGCACCAACTGCCGCCCCAACTGATTCGCCGCCTGGCGCATCGCCGATTTCAGTGCCTGCCCCGCCGCTGTGCCGAGAAACTCCCCGGCCTGCTCGGTGAAACTTGGCTCCTGCTCCGCCGGTTTGCCAGGCGCGGCTTCAGCTTCTGGCGCCAGCCCCTTGCGCCCCATCAGCACTTCATAGGCCGACTCGCGATCGATCGGCTTGTCATAACGCCCCTGTAGCGGTGACCCGGCGATCAGCATCGTGCGCTCGGTGTCGGTAAGCGGCCCGATCCGCGATTGCGGCGGCGCCACCAGTACTCGCCGGACCATTTCCGGCGTGCCCTTTTCCTGCAAGGTGCCCACCAGGGCCTCACCAATACCCAACTCAGTCAGTACCGACAGGGCATCGAACGCCGGATTCGGCCGGAAGCCGTCCGCCACCGCCCGCAAGGACTTCTGCTCTTTGGCAGTAAAAGCACGCAAGCCATGTTGGACACGCAGACCCAGTTGGGCCAGCACGTCGTCCGGCAAGTCACCCGGCGATTGGGTGACGAAATACACGCCCACGCCTTTCGAGCGGATCAGCCGCACCACTTGTTCCAGGCGATCCTGCAAGGCCTTGGGTGTGCCGGCAAACAACAAATGCGCTTCGTCGAAAAACAGCGCCAGCAGCGGCTTGTCCGCGTCGCCGCGTTCCGGCAATTGCTCAAACAGCTCGGCCAGCAGCCACAACAGAAAGGTCGCATAGACCTTCGGCGCTTCATGCACCAAACGACTGGCATCGAGCAGGTGAATGCGCCCTCGCCCGTCGGCGGTCGGTTGCAGGATGTCCTCCAGTTGCAGCGCCGGCTCACCGAACAAAGCCTCGGCGCCTTGTTGCTCAAGGGTTGCCAGGCGCCGCAACAGTGCCTGGCTGGACCCGGTGGTCATCAGCGCCGCATCCTCTCCAAGCAACTGCGGGTGTTCCTTGAGGTGATTGAGCAGCGCCTTGAGGTCCTTGAGATCAAGCAGTAACAGGCCTTCGCGGTCCGCGACCTTGAACGCGGCGTACAACGCCGATTGTTGGCTGTCGGTCAATTCCAGCAGGCTGCCCAGCAGCAGCGGCCCCATTTCGCTCAATGTCGTGCGCAATGGATGACCGGACTGGCCGTGGATATCCCACAGCGTGACCGGATACGCCGCCGGCTTGTGGTTCAGCCAGGGCATCCCGTCGATCCGCTCGGCGACTTTGCCCTGGGGGTTACCCGCGGCACCCAACCCGCACAAGTCACCTTTGATATCCGCTGCGAACACCGCCACGCCCGCATCGCTGAAGGCTTCGGCCATCCGTTGCAAGGTGACCGTCTTGCCGGTACCGGTAGCCCCCGCGATCAGGCCGTGACGGTTGGCCAGGCGCATGGCCTGGGCGATCGGCTGACCCGAAGGATCGGCACCGATAACGAGCTGCGATGAATCGTGCATTTTGCCACCTATGGTTAATCTTTCATCAAAAACGGCCGATAGGGAAAATTGAGTGTTGGTCAACCGCTAGGGCGAGGACGGAATGACCAACGTGATCTCAATCGCGCCCACGATGCGTGCCTTTATATAAGTACACCGTGGGGATTAAGACCTTATCGGAAACCAAGCCATGAATAGAAATATGCGCTTTAGCCATAAGATCCTGCTTGTCGCCGCCCTCATCGTCACTGTCGCCTTTGCCTCATTCACGTTGTACAACGACTATATGCAACGTAATGCCATCCGCAAGGACCTGGACAACTACCTGCAAGAAATGGGCAGCGTGACCGCCAACAACATCCAGACCTGGCTGAACGGACGCAGCCTGTTGATTGAAAACCTTTCGCAAAACATCGCGCTCAACGCGCAAATGAGCCACATCACCCAACTGCTTGAACGCAATGCGATGGCGACCGCCTTCGTGGCTACTTTCCTGGGCGGCAGCGATGGCGCCTTTATCATCCGCCCGGACGTCAAGATGCCGGAGGGCTTTGATCCGCGCATCCGGGATTGGTACAAGAGCGCCCAAGGCACCAACGGCCCCGTATTGACAGAGCCCTACATTGATATCGGCACCGGCAAACTGGTCGTATCCATCGTCCAGAGTGTGTTCGAGGAGGGTCAGTTCATTGGTGCGGTCGGTGGTGACCTGAGCCTGCAAATGATCACCGACAGCCTCAACGCACTGGACTTTGGCGGGATGGGTCACGCTTTCCTGGTCAGCGCGGACGGCAAGATTCTGGTGCATCCGGACAATACGCTGGCAATGAAGCCACTGGCAGAGGCCTACCCAAAAGATACCCCGCGCATCAGCAGCGACTTGCGTGAAGTCGACGTCGATGGCAAAACCCGCATCGTCACCTTCACACCGATAAAGGGGTTGTCCTCAGTCAACTGGTACATCGGCCTGTCGGTCGATAGAGACAAAGCGTTCTCGATGCTCAGTCAATTTCGCGCTTCGGCTGTTATTGCGACCGTCATCGCCGTGGCCATCATCATCGCCCTGCTGGGGGTGTTGATCCGCCTTTTAATCCAGCCGCTGCATGCCATGACCCGTGCGATGGAAGACATTGCCGACGGCGAAGGTGACCTGACCAAACGCCTGTCCATCCAGAACCGTGACGAATTCGGTCAGCTCGGTACTGCGTTCAACCGGTTCGTAGAGCGTATCCACGGTTCGATCCGGGAAGTGAGTTCGGCGACCGGGCAGGTAACCGAAGTAGCGTCGCGGGTGGTCAAGGCTTCGAATTCGTCAATGCTCAACTCCGATCAACAGGCCTCGCGCACCAGCAGTGTGGCGGCAGCCATCAATCAACTCGGCGCCGCCACCCAGGAAATCGCGCGCAATGCCGCGCAAGCCTCGCATCAGGCCAGCGATGCCCGCAGCCTGGCCGAAGATGGCCAGCAGGTGGTGAATCGCAGCATTGTCGCGATGAATCAGCTGTCGAACCTTATCAGCACCTCAAGCACCCACATCGAATCGCTCAACAGCAAAACCGTGAACATCGGGCAGATTCTAGAGGTGATCAAAAGCATCTCCGAGCAAACCAACCTACTGGCGCTCAACGCCGCCATTGAAGCGGCACGGGCGGGCGAAGCCGGGCGCGGGTTTGCCGTGGTCGCCGATGAAGTGCGCAATCTGGCTCACCGCACCCAGGAATCGGCGCAACAGGTGCAAACCATGATCGAGGAGTTGCAGGTAGGAGCCCGAGAATCTGTCAGCACCATGAGCGACAGCCAGCGCCACAGCCAGGACAGCGTGGAAATCGCCAACCTGGCCGGCGAACGCTTGAGCAGCGTGACCCGGCGCATCGGCGAAATCGACGGCATGAATCAATCCGTGGCCACGGCGACCGAGGAGCAGACGGCGGTGGTGGAGTCGATCAACGTCGACATCACCGAAATCAATACGTTGAACCAGGAAGGGGTGGAGAACCTGCAGTCGACATTGCGGGCCTGTGCCGATCTTGAGCAGCAGGCGGCGCGCCTTAAACAACTGGTAGGCAGTTTCCGTATCTAGTGTCAGGACCTGCCCCTTCGCGGGCAAGCCCCCTCCCACAGGTATAGGGTTTGGCCACAAATTTTGTGAACAACGACCAATCACTGTGGGAGCGGGCTTGCCCGCGAAGGGGCCCGCACAGGCACCACATACCTGTCTGATACCCCACCACAGAACCCCAACCGAACATCTATTCTTCAATAAGGTCAACCAAGGAGACCTGACCGGAGGGATGTTCATCGTGCATATCGCTGACATAACCATGTTCTACGCCCCTGCCAGCGGTGGTGTGCGTACTTATCTGGATGCCAAACATCATCGCCTCTGCACAAGGCCGGGCACTCGTCACAGTTTGCTGATCCCGGGGGCTTACTTCAGCGAACAGGATGGCATCTACACCGTTCCGGCACCTGCGCTTCCCTTCGGTAAAGGTTATCGATTCCCTGTTCGACTCGCCCCCTGGCGAAATGTCCTGCACGACTTGCAACCGGACCTGATCGAGGTCGGCGACCCGTACCTCACTGCCTGGGCAGCCCTGGATGCGCGGCGGCAACTGGATGTGCCAGTGATCGGCTTTTATCACTCCGACCTGCCACTGCTGGTCAGCAATCGCATGGGCCACTGGGTCACGCCCAATGTCGAGGCGTATGTCAGCAAGCTATACGGCAACTTCGACCGGGTACTGGCGCCCAGCCGGGTCATGGCGAACAAACTCAAGGGCCTGGGGGTCAGGAACGTTTTCGTGCAACCGTTGGGCGTCGACCTGCAAATATTTCATCCCGATGCCCGCGACCCGGGTCTGCGTGCCGAACTGGGCCTGGACGACAATACCCATCTCCTGATCTTCGCCGGGCGCGGCTCCAAGGAAAAAAACCTGCCGGTCCTGCTCGACTGCATGAAGCGCCTCGGCCGGCGCTACCACTTGCTGTTGGTGGGTTCGTCGATGCCAACGACGGTGCCGGACAACGTGACCGTCTTCGACGATTTTCGCCCGGCTGCGCAAGTCGCCCGCCTGATGGCCAGTGCCGATGCCCTCGTTCATGCTGGCGACCAGGAAACCTTTGGTCTGGTGATTCTTGAAGCCATGGCCTGCGGCATCCCGGTGGTGGCCGTGGCCGCCGGCGCGTTCGAGGAAATCATCAACGATCGATGCGGCCTGCTGTGTACTCCAAACAGTCCGGTCGCCATGGCCAACGCCGTTCGCGAGCTGTTCAGTCGAGGCAGTGCAGCCCTCGGCCAACAAGCACGACGCCATGTCGAACAGCATTACGCCTGGGATACCGTGGTCAACAGTTTGGTCGGCCACTATCACGCCGTGCTCGGCAGCCACTGGCCGCGAGTTGCCAATGGTTGAACTCATGCCTTCGCCCAGCCTGCTACTGGTGCTGCACGATGTCGCACCGCAAACCTGGGTCGATTACCAGCCCTTCGTTGAAGCCGTTGACGCCCTCGGTGCCGTGCCGATGACCTGGCTGGTGGTGCCGGACTTTCACCACCACAACGACCTGCAGGCCCACCCTGAATTTCGCCACATGCTGTCCGGGCGTCTCGAGCGCGGTGACGAGTTAGCACTGCACGGCTATTTTCATTGCGATGATGAACCGCTGGCGGCGAACCCACGGGACTGGTTCATGCGCCGCGTTTATACCCACGAAGGTGAGTTTTACAGATTGTCCCGGGAACACGCCCTCGCCCGGTTGCAGGCCGGAATCGAGCTGTTCCGCCGATACCACTGGCCACTGCTGGGCTTTGTCGCACCGGCCTGGCTGATGAGTGAGGGCACGCGCCAGGCGTTGCGCCAACTCCCCCTGACCTACACCAGCGATGCGCAGCATTTGTATCGACTTCCCGACTTCACCCAGGTCGACGCTCCCGGGCTGGTCTGGAGCGCGCGCAGCGCCTGGCGACGGGGCTTGTCGAAGCTGGTCAGTGACCGACTCGAACACCGCTGGCGCCAGGCCCCGGTCATTCGGCTGGGTATCCATCCGGTGGACATGCGCCATGAGTTCTCGCGCACTTACTGGCTGAACACCCTCCAGCGCCTGCTCGACGAAGGCCGGATGCCGTTGACCAAGGCGTGCTGGCTGGCCCGGCAAGACCAACCGCTGGAGCGAGCGGCATGAGTCGCGCAATTCTTCTGTTGATTGGCTTGCTCGCCGCCGTGCTGATTCCCTGGGTACTGGGCGGTAGCGAAACCTGGTCCCGGCTGAAGAGTTTTCCACTGAACGGGTTGCTGGTGATGTTCGGCATGATCTTGCTGTGCTGGATCGTCAATACCCTGCGCCTGCGCCTGTTGCTGGGGGATCAACGACAGAAGGTCAGCCCGATCAAAAGCCTGGGCGTGGTGATGGCCGCCGAGTTCGCCTATTGCGCCACCCCCGGTGGCAGCGGCGGCCCCCTGACGATCATGGCATTGCTGGCGCGCAATGGCGTTCGCCCGGCCAGAGGCAGTGCCGTGTTCGCCATGGACCAGTTGAGCGATCTGCTGTTCTTTCTCTGTGCATTGAGCGCCCTCCTGATTTATGCCCTCTTCCAACACCTCAGCCAGCGAATGGAGTGGCTGCTGATGGTCAGTGCGATCTCAATGTTTGGCGGTTTGATCTGCTGCATTGCGGTGGCGCGTTACCATCGACTGGTGATTCGTCTGGGTGGCCGATTGCTCGTTCGCTTGAACGTCCAATCCACCACGCGCATGCGCTGGGCACGAAAACTCCTGCACTTTCTGGCGGCATTTACCGACACGCTCAAACTGCCCTTTCAGACATTGGTTACGGTGTTTGCCTTGACCTGCCTGCATTGGATCCTGCGCTACAGCGTGCTGTATCTGGCATTGCGAGGGCTGGGCGCGGATTTGCAGTGGGCCTGGAGCTTTCTGATCCAGATGCTGTCACTCAGTGCGGGGCAATTCAGCCTGCTGCCGGGAGGCGCAGGGGCGGCGGAATTGACATCGGCGGCGCTGTTGGCGCCCATGGTGGGGAAATCGACGGCGGCCGCGGCCATCCTGATCTGGCGGGCAGTGACCTATTACTTCTATTTGCTGGTGGGTGGGCCGGTGTTTTTATTGATGCTGGGTCGGCCGCTGCTAAGAAAGTTGATGAAACCTAAACAAGCTTAAAAGATTGCAGCCTTCGGCAGCGCCTGCATGGGAGCGCGATACCTGTAGGAGCTGCCGAAGGCTGCGATCTTTTCAGGCCTATTCGGCTTTATCATCGGACTCTTGCTGCAACTGTTCCCACAACTGGGCAGCACCCGGAAATTCGGTGCCATCCTCCGGGCCCATGTCATCCGGGTCATAACGACTCAAACAGCCCTCCCCCAACGTCGCGGGGGCCTTGGAAGTGGCTTTATCCAGTGGATCGGCCATGGTGATGTCCCCTATTCAGAAACGGCTGCGCAGAAACGGCGAAGGGCCTGCAGCGATTGAACGCCCAGGCCCTTCGATTTTCAACCGTATCGTGACGGAGTCAGAACACCACGGTTTTGTTGCCGTGCACCAGCACCCGGTCTTCCAGGTGATAACGCAGGCCGCGGGCCAGCACCATCTTCTCGACGTCGCGACCGAAACGCACCATGTCTTCGATGCTGTCGCTGTGGCTGACACGTACCACATCCTGCTCGATGATCGGACCGGCATCCAGCTCTTCGGTGACATAGTGGCAGGTCGCACCGATCAGCTTCACACCGCGCATGGACGCCTGGTGGTAAGGCTTGGCGCCGACGAAGGACGGCAAGAAACTGTGGTGGATGTTGATGACCTTGTGGGCATATTCGCTGCACAACTCAGGCGGCAGGATCTGCATGTAGCGCGCCAGTACGACCACTTCTGCATCATGCTGTTTAACCAGGCGCGAAACTTCGGCGAAAGCCGGTTCCTTGTCCTGCGGATTGACCGGAACGTGGTAGTACGGGATGCCGTGCCATTCGACCATGCTGCGCAAGTCGTCGTGATTGGAAATCACACAGGCGATTTCACAGTCCAGCTCGTCGCTGTGCCAGCGGTGCAGAAGGTCGGCCAGGCAGTGGGATTCTCGGCTCGCCATCAGCACCACGCGTTTTTTCTGCGCGGTATCGGTGATACGCCAATCCATCGAAAACTCTTCGGCAATCGGCGCAAACGCTTCACGCAGGGCCTCGATACCGAACGGCAGCGAGTCGGCACGAATCTCGTGACGCATGAAGAACCAGCCACTCTGATTGTCCGAGTGATGGCTCGCTTCAGTGATCCAGCCGTTATGGGACGCCAGAAAGTTACTGACTTTAGCAACGATGCCGACGCGGTCCGGGCAAGAAATCACCAGCCGATATGTATGCATGAGGGGGAAACTCCAGAACTTCGCAAAGGCGGCCATTCTAGCGACAACGCAGCAAAACCGCAGTATTGATCACGATGTGACTTGCCCGATGGTCACGGGCGAGAGTGCTGCCTGCGCCTTCACAATCGTGTCCTGGCAGTGTTGTTTACCCTGTAAACACATTCAATTGTGAATATCTGTCGTGGTCGCTTCGAACTTTTAACGGCTCATCCAATACGGGAAAAAACTCTTCGTTTTAAAATTAAATAAACATCGGTTTAATGTTTACTTGATGAAATACCCTGACTATTATTGCGGCACTGTCCCCCTGCCATCCTGTTCTACATAAGGTAGAAATCATGTCCCTGATCAACGAATATCGCGCCACCGAAGAAGCCATCAAAGAGCTGCAAGCCCGTTTGAAGAACCTGTCCCAAGACGACAAACTGCAAACCGAGCTGGAATTCGAAGGCAAACTGCGCACCCTGATGGGCGAATACTCCAAGTCCCTGCGCGACATCATCGCGCTGCTGGATCCGGAATCCAAAACCAAGGCACCACGTGGCGGTGCAGTAAAAACTACCGGCACCAAGCGTGCCCGCAAAGTTAAACAATACAAAAACCCGCACAACGGCGAAGTCATTGAAACCAAAGGCGGTAACCACAAGACTCTGAAAGAGTGGAAAGCCAAGTGGGGCGGTGACGTGGTTGAAGGCTGGGCGACCCTGCTGGGCTAAGCCGCAGCACTTGTCGCCGATAAATCTGTGACAAAAAATAACGCCAGCATTACGCTGGCGTTTTTTTATGCCTCGAATTCAACGCCTTGTTTTCGAATTCAAAGATTCAAACGTTTGCGCAATTCCCCAACATAGTGCTGCCATTGATCAAGCACCTCTTGCTGAAAAGGCGTCGCTGTAAGAGCCCATTGGGCCGCGGCCTGCGTGAAACTTTCCAGGGTATTGGGTGCACCCCATTCCGGGTCTGACAAACGTTTCTGACAGAATATTCCCCAACGCTCTTGCTCTTCAAAACTCAAGGTGTCGGAAAAGTTACGTGCGCGATATCGAAACAATAATTCCGGCAGACGTTCATCATCGAAAGGCCATTGCTGTTGCGCCAATTGAATCGGATCGACCGTTCGCACTTGTTCACATAGGCGGCGATCGCGGTCGCCAATGAAACCATCGTATAACTGTTGTTCGGGGTCTTGGCTCGGAGCAAATTCCTCGCTGGCATAAATCTTCAGGACTTTATCCTGCCAGACCTTCTGCGCGTCACTCAGTCGCAGTGCGCGCTGCTGATACAGCGCCATATCCAGTCCAAGACGCTGTTGATCTTCCGGGCGCAGAACCCCCAGGGGTGCCACCACCGGGCATTTATTGATGTGAATGAGCTTGAGCGGCACCGGCAACTCACCCTCGGGCAAATCCTCGCGCCGGGTGTACAGGCGCTGGCGCAAGGTATCGGCATCCACGTCCAGCAATCCCTGGGGATCCAGATGCAGATCGCAGACAATCAATGCGTTCTTGTTGCGCGGATGCCAGGCCAGGGGCAGCACCACGCCGATGTAGCCCCGCGCTGCGGAAAAACGCCCGGAC
Organism: Pseudomonas sp.; assembly: GCA_035563915.1. Classification (GTDB taxonomy): domain Bacteria; phylum Pseudomonadota; class Gammaproteobacteria; order Pseudomonadales; family Pseudomonadaceae; genus Aquipseudomonas. Next base: position 36,414 of record DATMUG010000007.1, read on the forward strand.
ACATGCACCATCGGTTTAAGCAGGCGAATCTGATCCAGCACTTTTTGCTTGCTGCGCAGCTGAAACAGAAAGTCGTACAGCTTCGGTTGCTTTTCCCGGATCAGGCGCGCGAGGGCAATGGTGGCGCGCACGTCCGACAGCGCCTCGTGGGCATTGCCGTGATCGATCGCGTTCGCAGCGCTCAGGCGTTCGAGCTTGAGTGTCACCCGCCCCTCGTCGTCCGTCGGCCAGACGATGCCGTCCGGACGCAAGGCGTAGGCCGCACGCACCACATCGATCAGGTCCCAGCGACTGTTGCCGCCTTGCCATTCCCGCGCATAGGGGTCGAAAAAGTTGCGGTACAGGCTGTAGCGGGTCATCTCGTCGTCGAAACGCAAGGTGTTATAGCCCGCGCCACAGGTGCCGGGCGCTGCCAGTTGGGCATGCACCCGGGTCATGAAGTCGGCCTCGCTCAAGCCTCGTTCAGACAAAACGCCTGGGGTAATGCCGGTAATGGCGCAGGCCGCCGGGTGCGGCAGGATGTCGTCGCTCGGCCGGCAATAGAGATTGACCGGTTCGTCGATTTCATTGAGATCAAAGTCAGTACGCAGCCCCGCCATTTGCAGGGGCCGGTCGCAACGGGGATTGATTCCCGTCGTTTCATAGTCGTACCAGAAGATGGAAGTCACAGGCGTGTCCTGAACGTGAGATCGGCGAAGTCTAGGCTTTCAAGTCCTGCCGGGGCCAGCAATGTTGTTGTTCAATCGTATCGACTCAAGCCACTGGCAACATTTTCACAGGCAAGGCTGCTAGCATCGAGAAGACGAGACCCTCCCGATCAGGCCACATCATCAGGTTGCCCATGTTCGAGACTGCAGCACTGCCACGGAAAGCGACGCTGTCCCCGCCACTGGATACGCGGTATCAAGTCGAAACGCCGGAAGGCATCGATTTGCCCTTGCGTCCCGCCGGGCTGATGGTACGTGCGCTGGCGTTCGCCATCGACCTGGCACTGCGAGGTCTGATCCTCGGCCTGCTGTTTGTGGTTCTTTCGATGCTCGGCAAGCTGGGCATGGGGCTGGGTTCGCTGCTGATCTTCGCCGTGAGCTGGTGGTACATGGTGTTGTTCGAAGTCCTCAACCAGGGTCGCTCACCGGGCAAGCAATGGATGGGCCTGCGGGTGGTGCAGGATGACGGCACGCCCATCGGCTGGTCCGCCTCGCTGCTGCGTAACCTGTTGCGCTTTGTCGACCTGCTGCCGTTCGGTTACTTCCTCGGCGCCATCAGCTGCCTGCAATCTCCCGGGTTCAAGCGCCTCGGTGACATTGCCGCCGGTACGCTGGTGATCTACCGCGAACGACCGCTCCCCCGCCCGCAACTGCCGCCCGCCCCACCGCGCCACCCACCCTTTAAGCTGACATTGACCGAACAGCGCGCCATCCTCGGGTTCGCCGAACGCCAGGCTGAACTCTCCGATGCCAGGGTCAATGAACTGGCCGCCATCCTCGCCCAGCCGCTACAGGTTCCCGCGCCGCAGGCAGCCGCCGAACTCAATGGCATCGCCCGCGGGCTGTTGGGTCCGGCATGAAGCAGAGTCTTTTCGAACATCGGCACATGGCCGAATGGGAGCAGTTCGACGGCCTGCTGCAAAGGCTGGAGGGCGACAGGAACGCCACCGGTCTGGACAACTTTCCCGGCGACTATCGGCGTATCTGCCAGCACCTGGCCCTGGCTCGGGAGCGCGGCTACAGCAGCTTTCTGATCGATTCCTTGCAGCAACAAGTGCTGCGCGGGCATCAACAGCTGTACCGCCATCGCAGCCGACCCGGCGCCAATGTGCTGGCGTTCATCCTCGCCGACTTCCCGCGCCTGGTGCGCGAACAATGGCGCTTCGTACTGGCCGCCAGCCTGATGTTTTTCGGCAGTCTTATCGGCTTTGCGGTGCTGGTTTACCTGTTCCCGGACCTGGTCTACAACCTGATGCCGGCCGAGCAGGTCAGCGACATGCAAAGCATGTACGACCCCCAGGCCGGTCACCTCGGGCGCTCGGTGGAGCGAGCCGCCAGCGAGGATTGGGTGATGTTCGGCTACTACATCATGCATAACATCGGGATCGCCTTTCAGACCTTCGCCAGCGGTTTGCTGTTTGGTCTGGGCAGCGCATTTTTCCTGTTCTACAACGGTTTGATCATCGGCACGGTGGCCGGGCACCTGACGCAGATCGGCTACGGCCAGACCTTCTGGTCCTTCGTCATCGGGCATGGCGCCTTCGAACTGACCGCCATTGCCCTGGCCGGCGCCGCTGGCCTGAAACTGGGCTGGGCGCTGATCGCACCGGGACGCCTGCCCCGTGGCGAAGCCTTGCGTCTGGCGGCGCGCAAGAGCGTGTTGCTGATTTGCGGGGTCATGCTGTTTCTGCTGATCGCGGCGTTCATCGAAGCCTACTGGTCGTCGATGACCACCCCAACGCCCCAGACCAAGTATCTGGTCGGTGCTGCACTTTGGCTGTTGGTCGCAGGTTATCTGCTGTTTGCCGGACGGGTCCGCCATGCGCCTGAGTGATGCCAGTGTGGTGATCCGCCCGCGCCCGACCTGGGAAGCCATGGACCTGGGAGTGTTACTGAGCCAGCGCCATCGCCGCCTGCTCATGACCAGTTGGGCCGTCGTGACGCTGCCGGTCTTTGCCCTGCTGACCTGGCTGTTCTGGGAGTCGCCGTCACTGGCGGTCTTCATCTTCTGGTGGCTGAAACCGGCGTTCGATCGCCTGCCGCTGTACATCCTGTCCAAGGCCATGTTCGGTGAAACCCCGACACTGAAACAGGCCCTTCACCAATGGCCACGACTGCTCAAGCCGCAACTGCTGGCCAGCCTGACCTGGCGGCGCTTGAGCCTGAGTCGCAGCTTCCTGATGCCAGTGGTTCAGCTCGAAGGCCTTGGCGGTGAAGCGCGACAACAGCGCCTGCACGTCTTGCTGCAACGTGACGCCAACGCGGCGCGATGGCTGACGGTGATTGGCGTGCACCTCGAAATTGCACTGTGGATCGGTCTGACGGTGCTGTTCTACCTGCTCCTGCCGCAACAGGTAGCCATCGACTGGAGCTGGCAATCGCTGATCACTGCCGCCACCCAGGACTGGCGCTGGCTGGAGCACCTGACCAATGCTTTTTATGCGCTGGTGCTGGTGGTGTGGGAGCCGATTTATGTCGCCTGCGGGTTCAGCCTTTATTTGAACCGCCGCACCGTGCTGGAAGCCTGGGACATCGAACTGGTGTTCCGCCGGCTGCGCCAACGCTTGAGCAGCAGCGCCGCTGGACTGTTGATGGTGATGATGGTGCTGATGCCTGCCAGTCAACATATCCGGGCCGCAGAGTCGCCTCCTTCCCCCGATAGCCCGCGCCTGCTGGAACAACCACTGACCAGTCAGGCATCCCGGGCCAGTATCCAGACGATCCTCGATCAACCACCGTTCAAGAACCTGGAATCGGTAACCCGTTATCGCTTCGCTGAAGAAAAGGCCAGCACCGAGTCCCCGGACGATGGCCAGACACCGGCATGGCTCAAGGCGTTGTTCGAGCTGTTTGGCAGCCAGCGCTTCGGCGCAGTCGCCACCCTGATCGAGACTATGCTGTGGGGCGCGGTGATCGCTGCCGTCGGCCTGTTGATCTGGCGTTACCGCGACTGGTTGCAGACGTTTGTGAGTCGTCGCCCGCTTCCTGGCAAAAAAAACCCGCCAACGCTGCCTCAACAAGCGTTCGGCCTGGACCTCAACCGCGATACCTTGCCGGCCGACATTGCCGCCAGCGCCGAAAGCCTCTGGCAAAGCCAGCCCCGGGAAGCGCTCGGTTTGCTCTATCGCGCCCTGCTCAGTCACCTGCTGAACGATTTCAACCTGGTGCTCAAGGCTGCCGACACCGAAGGTCAGGTGCTTGAACGCATCGAGCAGCTGCAGCAGCCAGCCCTGCTGGCTTTCAGCCAAGACCTGACGATGCACTGGCAAAACATGGCCTACGGGCACCGTTTGCCTGCGGCCGATACGAGACAGCAACTGTGTGATGGTTGGCGGGCCTTGTTCGGGCCGGGGGCAAAGCGTTGAGCCGGCGTGCCTGGCCTTTGGTGCTCGGCATCCTGATCGCCGCGCTCCTGGGTGCGCTGAGCCTCTATCTCTATGTCAAGGCGATCCCCTACACGGATCAAATCGATCACGGCCCCTCGCCCGAAGCCCAGGCCAATCCGTACCTGGCCGCCGAGCACTTCCTGCGCCAACAGGGCCTGAGCGTCAGCCATACCAACAGCCTCGACATCTTGCCTGGCCTGGAGCCTCGTCGCAGCAGCCTGCTGTTACTCGGCGATCGCTACAACATGACACCCCGGCAAATCGATCAAGTGATGAACTGGACCCGGGCCGGCGGACGACTGTTGTTCGTCGCTCAATCGCTGTGGGACGAAAAGGCCGGCAAGAGCAACGACCTGCTGCTCGACCGGGTGCAGTTGCATCAATCCTTGAGCAAGGACCTCAAGGATCCACCGCCGGACAGCGATAAAGGCAAGGGCAATGGCACCGACCCTTACCCGAATCTGACCAGGCTGTATCTGGAAAACGAAGACGCACCCGCCTATGCCGGCTTCGATACCGCGTTCCACCTCGAAGACCCGAACAACCTCGCCCAGGCCTGGGCCAACAGCGCCAAGGCCACGCACATGATGCAACTCAGCCACGGGCTCGGCTCGATCATCGTGGTGACAGACGCCGACCTGTGGAAAACGCCAGCCATCGGCCAGTACGACAACGCCTGGCTGCTCTGGTATCTGACGGCCGATACCCATGTGACGCTGATGTACGACACCGCCCACGAGAACTTGTGGGCCTTGTTGCTGCGCTATTTCCCCCAGGCGCTGGTGGCCCTGATTGCCCTGATCGGATTGGGCTTGTGGCATGTCGGCATGCGCCACGGCCCCGTGCAAGCGCCAGCACCAAAAGCGCGCCGGCAACTGCTGGAACATGTGCGCGCCAGTGCCGACTTCATGTTGCGTCGCAATGGTCAGCACAGCCTGCTGCACGCTTTGCAGCAGGACATCCTGCGTCGGGTTCGCCATCGTTATCCCGGCTTCGACCAACTGGCCGTCGCCGAACAATGGCTGGTGCTGTCGCGCCTGACCCGGCAACCCACGCGCGCCATCAGCCAGGCCATGAGCCCGCGACCGAAGCAACGGCTATCCAGCGCCGAATTCAGTCGTCAGGTCGCCCATCTGCAAACCTTGAGGAACGCCCTATGAGTGACCCGAAAGAACCCGACACCTGCGCTCATGCCGCGCAACAACGGCAACGCGCCAGCCAGCTGGCCCAGGCAATTCGCACCGAACTGCAAAAGGCGGTGATCGGCCAGGACAGTGTCATCGACGATGTCCTCAGTGCGTTGATTGCCGGAGGCCACGTGTTGCTCGAAGGCGTGCCGGGGCTGGGCAAGACCTTGCTGGTGCGGGCGCTGGCACGCTGTTTCGGTGGCGAATTCGCACGCATCCAGTTCACCCCGGACCTGATGCCCAGCGATGTCACCGGGCATGCGGTGTACGACCTGCAGACCGAGCAATTCAAGCTGCGCAAGGGGCCGTTGTTCACCAACCTGTTGCTGGCCGACGAGATCAACCGGGCCCCGGCCAAGACCCAGGCCGCGCTGCTTGAAGCCATGCAGGAGCGACAGGTCACCCTCGAAGGCCGCGCGCTGCCCATCGCGCAACCGTTCATGGTACTGGCCACGCAAAACCCCATCGAACAGGAAGGCACCTACCCGTTGCCGGAGGCCGAGCTGGATCGCTTCATGCTCAAGGTGCGCATGGACTATCCCGATGCCGGGCAGGAGTTGGACATGGTGCGTCAGGTCAGCCGCTCGACCCGCGCCGACATGCTCGACGTGCAGCCACTGCGCACGATCCTGCAGGCCAGGGATGTACTGGCCTTGCAGCGCATCGCCAGTGACCTGCCGCTGGACGATCAGGTGCTCGATTATGCGGTGCGCCTGGCGCGAACCACGCGCAGCTGGCCGGGCCTGACCCTCGGTGCCGGGCCGCGGGCCTCGATTGCGCTGGTGCGTTGCGCCAGATCACGGGCCTTGTTGCGCGGTGGCGAGTTCGTGACGCCGGATGACATTAAAAACTGCGCGCTGGCGGTCCTGCGCCATCGCGTGCGCATTGCGCCAGAACTGGATATCGAAGGGTTGGACGTGGATCACGTGCTGCGCCAGTTGCTCGATCAAGTCGCGGCGCCGCGCCTGTGAAACCCACTCGCCTGCTGTTGCTCTGGCTCACTCTGTTGCTGGCCATCGGCATTGTGCTGGGCACCTTGCAGGCGTTGGCATCAGGGTTGCCCGCGTACCTGTCGCGGATCAACTGGGCGCTGCTGTTGGCACTGCTGGTTCTGGCGCTGCTCGACGCGGTGCGCCTCAAACGCCTGCCCTCGCCGCGTCTGTTGCGACGCATGCCGGGTAGTCTGGCGCTGGGGCGCTGGAGTGAGGTCCGCCTTGAACTCGAACATGATTTTGCGCAGCCGCTGGACCTGCAACTCTTCGACCACGTACCGGACGGCCTGGACTTCGAGCATCTGCCCATGTCCGTACAACTGCAGCCGGGCCAGCGCAGCCTGATCGACTATCGCCTGCGCCCGCTCAAGCGCGGTCACTTCAGTTTCGAACACTGTGAAATCAACCTGCCAGGTCCCCTGGGCCTGTGGTCCGACAAGCGCTTGCTCAAGGTGTCTGACCACACACGGGTCTATCCCGACTTCGCCCATCTCTACGGTGGTCAGCTACTGGCTGTGGATAACTGGCTCAGCCAGCTCGGTGTCCGCCAGCATCAACGCCGCGGCCAGGGGCTGGAGTTTCATCAACTGCGCGAGTTTCGCGAGGGCGACAGCCTGCGGCAAATCGACTGGAAGGCCACCGCTCGTCAGAGGACGCCGATTGCCCGGGAGTACCAGGACGAGCGCGACCAGCAGATTGTGTTCATGCTCGACTGCGGGCGCCGCATGCGCAGTCAAGACGGTGAGCTGGCGCATTTCGATCACGCGCTCAATGCCTGCCTGCTGCTCAGCTATGTCGCGTTGCGCCAGGGTGATGCGGTGGGCCTGTGCACATTCGCCAGCGAACAACCGCGCTACCTCGCCCCGGTCAAAGGCAGCGGGCAACTCAATGTCCTGCTCAACACCGTCTACGACCTGAACAGCAGCCAGCGCAGTGCCGACTATCAAGCGGCCATCACCGAACTGCTCGTCCGCCAGAAACGCCGGGCGCTGGTGGTGCTGATGACCAATCTGCGGGATGAAGACGATGAAGAACTGCTCACCGCCGTCAAACGCCTGAGCCAAAAGCACCGGGTGCTGGTCGCCAGCCTGCGTGAAGAGGTGCTCGACAACCTGCGACAAACGCCCGTGCAGACCTTGCCCGAAGCGCTGGCCTATTGCGGCACGGTGGATTACCTCAATGCCCGGGCTGAACTGCATGAGCGGCTAAGCGCCCATGGTGTTCCGGTGCTGGAGGCGCGACCTGGGGGATTGGGTGCGCAGCTGGTGACGCAGTATTTGAGCTGGAAGCGCAGTGGGAGTGTTTGAAGCAAAGATCGCAGCCTTCGGCAGCGCCTACAGGGGCAGTGCCGAAGGCTGCGATTTTTTGATTTATCAGGCCGAAGCCGACAACGTCTGGAAACTGAAGTACTGCTTCAACGCCTCCACCAATTGCCCATATTCCGGCGGGGCCCGCTGCAGGCTGAACCCGGCGTCGTAATACTGGGGGGTTTGATCTTCGTGGCACCACAGGCAGCACGCCCGCAGATCGATGATCTGCTGGCAGCCCTCACCGACAGGGATTTTCAGGCGCAACCCGAAGTCCGCGCCAATCATCATGGGCAACTGGCTGATGAGCATCAGCCCGTGTTCGGAGACATTGCCCAGGTAGCCGATGGGTTTGTCAGTGATACTGTTGAACACTTTCAGAAAATACGGCAGTTGATGCCGCTCAATCCGGCGGTCAGTGAACATGCTGAATTCGCTACGCTAGACCCTTAAGCAGGGCCGCACTAATGCTTCGGAACAGGCCTGCCGGCTGATGCACTGAGGCAGATGCGGCCCGCTCTCCCCGATCCTGGCGCAACAGTCCGTCAATCGCTGTTGCTTACTCCTACCGATCACAGGTGTTGCTGCGGTTTAGAAAGCAAACTCTAAACCGATCTATTCGACTATAGCTCACCGCCGCCGGTCGGCCAGCCATTGGATGACGACCAGCATCAGAACTGCGTGGGACGGACCGCCGCGGAACTGCGCATCGGGTAATGCCCCAGGCTCGCCAGGGTTTCCAGGCGGGCACGGGCGCGATAGGCGTATTCACTTTGTGGATAAGTGGCGATGATGAACTGGTAGGTCTGGGCGGCATCGATGAACATTTTCTGCCGTTCCAGGCATTGGCCGCGCATCATCGACACTTCCGGCCAGACATACGGTCGGGCCCGGCTGTCGCGCTCGACCTTGGACAACTCGAGCATCACCTGCTCGCAATTGCCACGGTCATAGGCGCTGTAGGCATTGTTCAAATGATGGTTCATGGCAAACCGGACGCAGCCCGTGAGATTGAATAGGGCAAGGGCGGCAATGAGTATGAATCGCATGGGCAATCTCCTGTCTTGAACGCTGTATCGACCCGTGGAGGGAAATCTTCAGCCTGCCCGACACAAAGTTGCGCCCCTCAATTGCAGTGTTCAATAAAGAAAGCAAAAAGTAGTGCATACGAACAATGACTACACCCACGGAGCATAGTAGCCTCACTCAGCGCTTGAACTCAGGAGTCTTTGCATGTCCGTCCGTCGTACCAAAATCGTCGCCACCCTTGGCCCGGCCAGTAACTCGCCGGAAGTTCTCGAACAGCTGATTCTGGCTGGCCTGGACGTCGCCCGCCTGAACTTCTCCCACGGCACCCCCGACGAGCACAAGGCTCGCGCGAAGCTGGTGCGTGACCTGGCCGCCAAGCACGGCCGCTTCGTCGCCCTGCTGGGTGACCTTCAAGGCCCGAAAATCCGTATCGCCAAATTCGCCAACAAGCGCATCGAGCTGAAGATCGGTGACAAATTCACCTTCTCCACCAGCCATCCGCTGACCGAAGGCAACCAGCAGGTGGTCGGCATCGACTACCCGGATCTGGTCAAGGATTGCGGCGTGGGCGACGAGCTGCTGCTCGACGACGGCCGCGTGGTGATGCGCGTTGAAACCGCCACTGCCACCGAACTGCATTGCGTGGTGACCATCGGCGGCCCGCTGTCCGACCACAAAGGCATCAACCGTCGCGGTGGCGGCCTGACCGCTCCGGCCCTGACTGAAAAAGACAAGGCCGACATCAAGCTCGCCGCCGAGATGGACCTGGATTATCTGGCCGTGTCCTTCCCTCGTGATGCCGCCGACATGCAGTACGCCCGTCAACTGCGCGACGAGGCCGGCGGTACCGCCTGGCTGGTGGCGAAGATCGAACGCGCCGAAGCCGTGGCCGACGACGAGACCCTTGATGACCTGATCCAGGCTTCCGACGCAGTGATGGTGGCCCGTGGCGACCTCGGCGTGGAAATCGGCGATGCCGAGCTGGTGGGTATTCAGAAGAAGATCATCCTGCACGCACGTCGCCACAACAAGGCGGTGATCGTGGCGACCCAGATGATGGAGTCGATGATCCAGAACCCGATGCCGACCCGTGCCGAAGTGTCCGACGTGGCCAACGCCGTACTCGACTACACCGACGCGGTGATGCTCTCCGCCGAGTCCGCTGCCGGCGCCTACCCGCTCGAAGCGGTGCAGGCCATGGCCCGCATCTGCATCGGCGCTGAAAAGCACCCGACCAGCAAGACCTCCAGCCACCGCATCGGCAAGACCTTCGAGCGCTGCGACGAGAGCATCGCTTTGGCCACCATGTACACGGCCAACCACTTTCCGGGCGTGAAGGCGATCATCGCGTTGACCGAAAGCGGCTATACCCCGCTGATCATGTCGCGCATCCGTTCCTCTGTGCCGATCTACGCGTTCACCCCGCACCGCGAAGCCCAGGCTCGTGCGGCAATGTTCCGTGGCGTGTACACCATCCCGTTCGATCCGGCCTCGCTGGCACCGAACGAAGTCAGCCAGAAGGCCATCGACGAGCTGGTCAAGCGCGGCGTGGTGGAGAAAGGCGACTGGGTCATCCTGACCAAGGGCGACAGCTACCACACCACCGGTGGCACCAACGGCATGAAAATCCTGCACGTTGGCGATCCTCAGGTCTGAGTGACCGGTTGCTGAAAGACAAAAGCCCTGCCATGTGAATGGCGGGGCTTTTTGTTTTCTGATCCAAAAGATGTGTTGTCTGGTCTGGCCTCTTCGCGAGCAAGCCCGCTCCCACAGGGATCTCCATAGTTCACAAATCCCCTGTG
>DATMUG010000008.1:0-11583 GCA_035563915.1 Pseudomonas sp.
CGGCGACCACCGGGGAATGCGACTTCGCCGCCATGGGTCGAGAGCCCGCTGGCGCGCAGGGTCAGTACCAGCTCCGGCTCATCACTGCGGGTGATGGGCACCAGTACGGCGGCCTCGGGGAAACGATGGTCGGTCTCCAGCGTGCGCGGTGTGTGGTTACTGACCCGATGCAGTAGCTCATCCAGCATGAGTGTTCTCGATCTGTGCCTTACCCCGCATCATGCACCAATCGCTGCGGTCGCCCAACCCCCCGGACAACGGCGTGTCGCGAAACGACAACTTGCCGACAGACACCGGCGCACGCCAAGATAGGCGCAGCATTCAGGAACCCAAGCATGAAATTTTGCAGCCAGTGCGGCAACCCGGTCACCCAGCGCATTCCAGAAGGCGATTCGCGTCTGCGTTTCGTCTGCGACAGTTGCCAGACCATCCATTACCAAAACCCCAACATCGTCGCCGGCTGCGTGGCGACCTGGGGCACCAAGGTCCTGCTGTGCCGCCGCGCCATCGAGCCGCGCCTGGGTTACTGGACCCTGCCCGCCGGCTTCATGGAGAACGGTGAAACCATCGAACAGGCCGCCATGCGCGAAACCGCCGAGGAAGCCTGCGCCCGGGTGCGCAACCTCTCCATCTATACCCTGATCGACGTACCGCACATCAGCCAGGTGCATGTGTTCTTCCGCGCAGAGCTGGCCGACCTGGACTTCGCCCCGGGCCCGGAAAGCCTGGAAGTGCAATTATTCGACGAAGCGGACATCCCGTGGGACGAGCTGGCTTTCCGCACCGTGGGCCGTACCTTAGAATGCTTCTTCGCTGACCGGCGGGCCGAGGTCTACCCTGTACGATCCGAGTCGATCCCGCCACTGGCTCAGCCTGCCAACTAAAAACATCTATAAATAAATAGAAAACACATAGTCGCGACACCGTCTGGGGAATTGTTTCAATGCGCTGGTTGCTTGCCCTGTTCTGCCTGTCGTTCGCTGTGTTCTCCCAGGCTTCCACTGTGGGGATGTACGACGGCAAGGTCATCGAGAAGGTCCTCGTTCTCAAATCTGCCCACCAATTGCAGTTGATCAACGACGGCAAGCCGCTCAAGACCTATCGCATTTCCCTGGGCCGCAATCCCAAGGGGCAGAAACTGATGGAAGGCGACCGCCGCACCCCTGAAGGCTTCTATTGGATCGACTGGCGCAAGGTCAGCGACAAATTCAACCTGGCGATGCACATCTCCTACCCGAACATCAGCGACGCCGCCCGCTCGCGCCGGGAAAACGTCGATCCGGGCGGCATGATCATGATCCACGGCACCCCGCATACCGAGGAAAATCCCGAGGAACTGTTCCACACCCTGGACTGGACAGACGGCTGCGTGGCCATGCGCAACGTGGACATGCGCGAAGTCTGGAACCTGGTGCCGGATGGCACCATGATCGAAATTCGTCCGTAACCGCCCCGCCATACAATTATCTAACGCCTGCGCACAGGTTGCCCCCTCCATGCTGACGGCCCTTCCGTCAGCATGGAGAACGTGCCCATGAGCACATCCGCAGCCGCACCGTCCTTTGAAGAGATCAAAGGCTATCTCAACCAGATCGGTCATTATCTGCTCACGACCGAATCCCGACTCCTGCCAGCCGTAGAACCGACGGCCGAGCAACGCTACCTGAAGCGAATAAATGACCATCTGAAAAGCTTCCAGATAGCGTTTATTCGCAAAAGTCGCTCTCACTATCAGGCACTGGAGAACGTCGATCTGCAAAAGCCGGCGGGTAAACAACTGCTTGCAAGGCTCAAAACGACACTCAATACGCATTTGCTGGATCTGGATCTGCGCGAGCCAATCGACGCAAAGCCGGCAAAATCCTTCCTGCTTTACGACGCGGGACTCACCGCCATCGAGCACGAAGCTCGACTGGCCGTCCAGGATCGCCTGCTGCATCCCCAAGCCGGCAAAATGTTGGAAAACATAGGGCTTGGCCCAGAATTTCGCCCCGGTCTCTACGCTTTGCAGTTCAGTTATCAGGACCACAGTGTCGAATGGGCTGGCGCCTTTGTCGCCACGCAAAAAAACAGCCCTCTGGCGAGCGATCTTCTGGATAGGCAAGACCTCGGACAAGTGCTGCTTTTTACCCCCTCCAGAGGCATCGAATCTTTCGACTCCCTGTCCGAGCTGAACGCCCATTTACTGAACATCATGGATTCCCCCACAGGGCGCGATGAGCTCATGCGGCTACTGCCCAGGCGCTATCAAGCATTGACCGTGGCGGGAATCTGGCCGCTGACACTAACGCCTATCGACAGCGAGCCCTTGTTTGAACACCTCTACGACGCCCTGATTGCCAAACGCACGCAGGACGTCGAGTTTGCCCTTGGTTTTGCCGACAACCCGGAGCAAGACGCCGCGCGCTTATATAGCGCTCTGGACCGGGCCATTGGTGATGCCGTGCCCATCCTGACTTCCCGCCTTGAATTGCGCGCTCATACCCTGCTCGAACGGAGCCTTTACGCCAGCGCACCTGACTGGTATCGCAGCGCCAACAGTACCCGACGAGCCGAGCTATCCCGGCATTTGGGCGAGTACAACCATGCGCGCCAGCGCATGTTGGATCTCCTGGAGCCGGTCATAAATCCGCAATCCCTTGCCCGTCACGCATGGCTTGAGCGCCTGAGCGATGAGCTGGAGATCGATGACCTGGAACCTGAACGACTGCATGTCGTCACACGCCGTCATTTCACAGGTGTCGGTCATTATGAACAGCGGCGGGACATGCTCGAACTGGCCCTGCGTGGGCTTCATGGCGGAGACGAATCTGCGGATTCGGATTTCCAGAAAAACACCACCCTCACCTACAACCACGCACCCTTGCCCGATGCGTACAAGGACCTGACCCCAGCCTGGCTTGCGCAGCAACTGGCGACCCTGCAACCGCGGGTCGATTTTGCCGCTGCACAAAACACTATCCATGCGCTGCCCGACGTCAGGCGGGCCATAGAACACATGCTCGATCGACGAATCAATGCGCTGGCCTATGCTGCCGTTTTGCAAGGCCACTTGCGCGATGAGGATTACCGGTTGATTCAGCGCCTGTGTGCAGGTGGCGATAAACAATTGAGCGCCAGCGCTTTGTCATTGCATGGTGCTGTACTTCAAGATCTTTGGGTGCTGCGTGAGGCTGACACCAACGGCACGATCAAACGCGTGTTGCTCTGCACGCCAGAAGCACCGCGAGCCCAGCAATTTTGGGGGTTCGACAGTGAGCGCGAGTGCCAGACCCATATCCTTGCGTGGGCTGATGCCGATCAGAGCACAACCGCATCGCAGAGCATGAGCGAATACCTGATCACGCGCGCCCCCCTGCGTTTTCGCAACAGTCTTCGACAAGTCTTGAACGGTCTGAGCTTCAAGCCCGAAATGCAGGAATACAAAAAAGTCGAATTCAATACGCCCGGCAGTCACGCCGAATGCCTGACGTCAATGGCAAACCACCTATTGGCCACGAGAGTCGATAACTACGATTTCAGTACTCCGATCTGGTATCGCTCGGCGCCCCTGGCGACAAGGATCAAGCTCACGACGCTGGCCGAGGACGCCGAAGGTGCCCTGCGCACCTTCAACGATGATCCTGCATCGCAAGCCAATTTCCCGAGCTTTAACACCTATTTGCACGAACAGGCGAAAAAACGTCTGAACCATTTGCTCAACCGCAACGCCAACGACGTTGATCCGGACACTGTTTGGGCCTACTCGCCTAAAGCCGTTGTCGGGGCATCCACTGCGCAGCCGCAGTCATACACCCAGTTATTTCGTGACGGCTATGCCGATGGAGTAGGTTTTCTCGATGAAAAGTTTTCGCGTGCGGCGCAATTCAAAGGACCGCCAGGTATCGACTTGAGCGCCCTGACCGCAGAAAAAGTTGCACGCTCGGTCACCGGTGTCTGGATCGGCGAGCGCTACATAGACAAGGTCAAGGCTGAACTGCAAGATCGCCAAAGCGCTGGCTATGCACACAGACGCGACGCGACACTGGCAATCACTCAGCGGCAGATGCAACACGCCGCACTGGAGTGTCAGCTCCAGGGACACATCAGCTCGATTGACCTGCAATGGTTGGAGCAAAGCATCGCCAGCATGGGCGAAACCGCTTCGCCGACGCGAACTCGCTACGCAATCCATCGCCTGATGATTGATGGTGAATGGGTGATAGATACCTGGTTATTCAGCCACGGTGATAATCCTGTCCTGCTTTATACCCCTGGCGCCCCCGATGGCATCAGCATCAGGTATGCCCGGACGTTCAACTATCTGCTGAAACAGCAGCCCGGGATGCTCCAATACCTCATTAACCGAGTCAGCGCCCAATCCCAAGTCAAAATCCGCACATTTCTGGAGGCAGCCAAGTCGCAATTGCCCGCACATCTGGATAAAAGCACGGCAAGCCCGGCGCTTTACGACTCGATCATTTCGGTAAAACCGGTGTCCGATCTGCGCCAGGCGCTGTACGACATGAAATTGCAACGCAGGATTGATGACGTTTACGCAAGTACGACCAACCGCACACAGATGATCACCGGCATACTCTGGACCTGTGTCGAATGGGTGGCGACCATTGCCACCGCCCCTTTCCCGATCCTGAGTTTGAGTAGCGGTCTGTTACTGGCTTTCAAGGATGCCATGCTCGCCCTGCACGCCTACAACCAGGGTGATGCGTCGACTGCACTCGAGCACTTCGCAGGTTACCTGCTCAACAGTGCCGGCGCGCTATTCACCGATCTGCGTCCGACGCTACGCGCCCTCCCACCGATCCGCCGATCAACACGACTGACCACCGCTGGCCCGGAGCAAGTCCAGGCCATGAAACTGATCGATCGACTGGAACCTGCGCAGCCCAACATGGCGGACATGCAACCGGTACTCTTCGAGGGGCGAGCACTCTGGGCGCCGAAAACTCCGGATGCGATCGGCCGCTACTTGCTGCATCAGCTTGATCCCGACGGTAAGTGGGTCTCGACCGGTCGCCTGGTGGTGTTCAACACCGACGGCACGGTGGTCCGTAGCGGCGTGTCGGGAGGTGCGCCGAAGTACAACGAGGTGCCGGAAACATCAGGACCGCATAAAGACTATGGGATGCCGCCAGCAAACTGGAGCTTGATGGAGCCCGTAATGAATCCGAACTTCAGAACCACGCTGACCGCTGGCGCAGAGGCGTTCCCGGGTTCCAACAGTGACATCGTGAACAATGCAGTCGAGCAACTCAGTGCAACGCGAGTCATCTACCGTGAACAAGTCGAGCGCCTGACAACGGACGCGCAGCGCTACTTCAGCAAACTCGCCCCTCTCCCCTCCCAAGTTAATGTCCCAGCTATCGATACGGGATCATCTCTGACGCATCTGATCGACAGTAATGCCTTTGCTGGTAACAAAAACCTGATCATCGGCGCCGTCACCGGATCCGTAGCCAGTAAACAGGCATTGATCACCAACATGGATGCCTTGATCGAAAAGGGGTTCAAGCATCTATATGTAGAGTTTCTGCCGGGGGACATATTTCGCCTGAAAATTGAGAAGCTCAACAGAGGTAAGTCCTGGCGACACATTGAGCAGCACTTGAAGGCCATCGATATGTCCCTGGGCTTCGCGCCGAACGCAGAGCACTCTTACCTCGCACTCGTGCGCAAGGCTCGGGAAAAGGGCATAAAAATCCATGCACTGGATGCCTCCACCAGTTACCAATTGGACGATGTCCTGCTCCTGCGTGGGGGCTCGCCGACGATTGCACAACCCAACCCATTGAGGAATTTTTACTCTCATAAAGTCATTGAAGGCGATTTTGTCGGCTCACCACAGGAGCGCTGGATCGCCTTGGTCGAACAATCACGTATGCGCGTACACAATGGAATGCCCGGTCTGGCAGACCTGCAAAACGCCGTGGCATTGCGCATTGAAGATGTCGGGCCGAACACGCCAGTGGGTATCAGCCTGGACACGCCAGGCGCGATTGCGGGTGATGCACGGGCCAAAGGTGATTACCGCATGGCAATCCACACGTCGTACAAGTCACCCGAACCGATGCCATCGGCTACCGTCGAACCCGCTTCCAGCGTTCAGCATTTCAGCGACTTCGACCTTGAGCCCTCTTTGCGCGATGAGATTGCACTTCAAGCCACCGGGCAACATGGCCTGGATCCTGAATACTTCATGACCAACCCTGCGTCCCAACATGCGCTCAACACCTTCATCGGCCATCGCAAACACCTGAAAGACGCGGCCGACCGTTTTTTCGCTGACTATGTACCACCCGCCAGGCCTGCATTGCCCGACATCACTGCGAGCACCACGCCTCAATCATTTCTGAAACAGGTGGGAGAGAGTCCAGTGGCGGGACTTGTCATCGGCGAAGGACATGATCATCAGTCAAGCAAGGCCCTGTTGATAAAACAGATGAAAAGTTTCAAGGAGGCAGGATTCAAGACGATCTACGTTGAACATTTGCTGACTGACTTGCATCAGGCTGAACTGGACATGTTCCATCTAACCCAACAGCTTCCCGAAGGACTCAAGAATTACCTTACCCGCCAGGACAGAGGCCATATGCTCTCTTACAGCGGCCCCAATACCTACTCGGGAGTGGTACAAGCGGCAGGCAAATATGGTATTCGCATCAGGGCCCTCGACTGCCTTGCCAGCTATCACCTCAAAGGTATAAAGAACCCGGACGTTTCAAGAAACAGGATGTTCAGTTACTTCGCGACCCGCGTCATCGAGGCGGATCAGGCGGCACAGGGTCCGCATAAGTGGATCGCCTTTGTCGGCAGTGCCCACACCAACAATAACCTCGCGGTTCCCGGGCTGACCGAAATGCTTGGCGCTGTCAGCCTGCATGTCAGGGACACCCACCCGACCCTTTCCAGAGGTATCCATCGCGGCTTCTGGCAGATCTTTCCCGCGACAGACAGGTCACAAGCCTTGCGCGGCGATTTTTACCTGAATGTCGCGAACACCAAAATACCAGCACCCGAGGTTTTCTCACCTCTGGACAGGACACGACTGACCCAGCCGGGACACTTTTTGCTGGAACAGCCATCGAGCGCCGAAACCAATCTGATACACCGCTCCGGCACTGGAGATATTGTCAGCACACCGATTCAAGTGGACGACAAAGGACTGTTTTTCATAGATCGCTGGGACAAAAAAGAGCAGCGTTTTGAAAAGCTGTTCACGCTGATTGAAATGCTCAAATCGGATGTAGGACTCAGATCCGCCCCTTCAGCCACGTAACGTAGACATAAAAATCACGCGCAAAAAAAACCCGCTGACATTAATGGCAGCGGGTTTTTGCTATGACGGTCCGAGGATCAGAAATCCTCCAACCGCCATACCTCATAAGCCGGTGTCTCGTAGGGATGGCTCTGTTTCAAAGCCACCACCACCTTGTGGATCAACTCATCGGCCACCACCAGCTCAACCTTCCATTCCTCGACCTGTTCAACCTGCCCTGATTCACCAATGAACGGCTGACTACCGTCCAGAGGACGAAACTGGCCCTGGCCCAACACCTGCCAGGCGCAGTGATCGTAAGCGCCGATCCGTCCGCCACCGGCGGCGAATACAGCGCTTTTGACCTGTTCCAGGTGACTGGTCGGAACAAAGAAGGCGAGCTTGTACACAGCCTTTAGTTCACCCACACACGCGCATTACGGAACATGCGCATCCACGGAGCGTCTTCGTTCCAGTCGTCCGAACGCCACGAGTTCTGCACGGCGCGGAACACACGCTCAGGGTGCGGCATCATGATGGTCACGCGACCGTCGCGGCTGGTCAGGCCGGTGATCCCGCGCGGCGAGCCGTTCGGGTTGGCCGGGTACTTCTCGGTGACCTTGCCGTGGTTGTCGACGAAACGCATCGCCACGCAACCGGACAGATCGGCTTCCAGCAGTGCTTCTTCGCTGGCGAACTCGGCATGCCCTTCGCCGTGAGCGATGGCGATCGGCATACGGGAACCGGCCATGCCTTGCAGGAAGATCGAGTTCGATTCCTGGATCTGCACCATCGCCACACGGGCTTCGAACTGCTCGGAACGGTTACGCACGAAGTGCGGCCAGAACTCGCTGCCCGGAATCAGTTCGTGCAGGTTGGACATCATCTGGCAACCGTTGCACACGCCGAGGGTGAAGCTGTCGGTACGTTCGAAGAAGCCCTGGAACGCATCGCGGGCGCGGCTGTTGAACAGCGCCGACTTGGCCCAGCCTTCACCGGCACCCAGTACGTCACCGTAGGAGAAGCCGCCGCAAGCGACCATGCCCTTGAAGTCGTTCAGGTCGACACGGCCGGCCAGAATGTCGCTCATGTGCACGTCGATCGCGTTGAAACCGGCGCGGTCGAACGCGGCCGCCATTTCCACCTGACCGTTGACGCCCTGCTCGCGCAGTACGGCAACCTGTGGACGTATGCCTTTCTTGATGTAAGGCGCGGCGACGTCCTGGTTCACGTCGTAGCTGAGCTTGAAATTCAGGCCCGGGTTGTCTTCTTCCAGCAGCACGTCGAATTCCTGATCGGCGCAGTCGGCGTTGTCACGCAGACGCTGGATCTGGTAGCTGGTCTCGGCCCACTGGCGTTGCAGCAGACGACGCTGGCCTTCGAACACGCTTTCGCCGTTGAAGCTGATGTTGATCTCGCCGTTGTTGATCGGCTGACCGATCACCGCCACGCAGTCGCCCAGACCGGCTGCGCTGAACTGCGCGAGGATATCCGGAGTGGCGTCCTGGCGAACCTGGATCACCGCACCCAGTTCTTCGTTGAACAGGATCGCGGCGATGTCGGCGCAAGTTTCCGCCAGGCTGTCGAGGTTCAGGTTCAGGCCGCAGTGACCGGCGAAGGCCATTTCCACGACGCTGGTCAGCAGACCGCCGTCGGAACGGTCGTGGTAAGCCAGCAGATGACCGTCGGCGTTGAGGCCCTGGATCACCGCGAAGAAGGCTTTGAGGTCTTCGGCGTCATCGACGTCCGGAGCCTGCTTGCCGAGCTTGCCGTGAACCTGGGCCAGGATCGAGGCGCCCATGCGGTTCTGGCCACGGCCCAGGTCGATCAGGATCAGATCGGTGGTGCCCTTGTCCATGCGCAGTTGCGGGGTCAGGGTCTGCCGGATATCGGTCACTGGCGCGAAACCGGTCACGATCAGCGACATTGGCGAGGTGACGGTTTTCTCCACGCCTTCTTCGTTCCAGCGAGTGGCCATGGACATCGAGTCCTTGCCCACCGGGATGGTGATGCCCAGCTCAGGGCACAGTTCCATGCCGACCGCTTTCACGGTGTCGTACAGACGCGCGTCTTCGCCTGGGTGACCGGCGGCCGACATCCAGTTCGCCGACAGTTTGATGTCGGAGATCTTGCCGATGCGCGAGGCAGCGAGGTTGGTCAGGGTTTCGCCGATGGCCATGCGGCCCGACGCCGGAGCGTCCAGCAGTGCCAGCGGAGTACGCTCGCCCATCGCCATGGCTTCACCGGTGTAGACGTCGAAGCTGGTGGCGGTGACGGCAACGTCGGCCACCGGAACCTGCCACGGGCCGACCATCTGGTCGCGAGCCACGAGGCCAGTGATGGTGCGGTCACCGATGGTGATCAGGAAGCTCTTGCTGGCCACGGCCGGGTGGTGCAGGACGCGCTCGATGCTGTCGGCGATGTCCAGGGTCGACGGATCGAAGTCGTCGCCCAGCTCGGCTTCGCGTTTCACCGAACGGTGCATGCGCGGAGGCTTGCCCAGCAGCACTTCCAGTGGCATGTCCACCGGGCTGTTGCCGAAATGGCTGTCGGTGACGGTCAGCTGCGGCTCGGCGGTGGCTTCGCCGACCACGGCGAACGGGCAACGCTCGCGTTCGCAGATCGCCTTGAAGCGCTCGAAGTCAGCCGGGCCGACGGCCAGCACGTAACGTTCCTGGGATTCGTTACTCCAGATTTCGTGCGGGGCCATGCCCGGCTCGTCGTTTGGAATGTTGCGCAGTTCGAAACGGCCACCGCGGTCGCCGTCGTTGACCAATTCCGGGAAGGCGTTGGACAGACCGCCCGCGCCCACGTCGTGGATGAAGCTGATCGGGTTCTTGTCACCCAGTTGCCAGCAACGGTCGATGACTTCCTGGCAGCGACGTTCCATTTCCGGGTTTTCGCGCTGTACCGAAGCGAAGTCCAGGTCCGCCGAGCTGGTGCCGGTGGCCATGGAGGAGGCAGCACCGCCGCCCAGGCCGATCAGCATCGCCGGGCCGCCAAGCACGATCAGCTTGGAGCCGACGACGATTTCGCCTTTCTGTACGTGTTCTTCACGGATGTTGCCCATGCCGCCGGCCAGCATGATCGGCTTGTGGTAACCGCGAACTTCATCACCGTGCGGGGTGGTGATCGACTGCTCGAAGGTACGGAAGTAGCCGGTCAGCGCCGGACGACCGAATTCGTTGTTGAACGCCGCACCGCCCAGCGGGCCTTCGATCATGATGTCCAGCGCGTTGACGATGCGCTCAGGCTTGCCGTACGGCACTTCCCACGGCTGTTCGAAGCCCGGGATCTGCAGGTTCGATACGGTGAAGCCGGTCAGGCCGGCCTTCGGCTTGGCGCCACGACCGGTTGCACCTTCGTCGCGGATCTCGCCGCCGGAACCGGTGGAAGCGCCCGGGAACGGGGCAATCGCAGTCGGGTGGTTGTGAGTCTCGACCTTCATCAGGATGTGCACCGGCTCCTGCACCGCGCCGTATTGGCGGGTTTCAGGGTCCGGGAAGAAACGACCGGCCACGGAACCGACGATCACCGAAGCGTTGTCCTTATAAGCGGACAGCACGCCTTCGTTGTGCATCTGGTAGGTGTTCTTGATCATGCCGAACAGGCTTTTTTCCTGGCTCTCGCCGTCGATGTCCCAACTGGCGTTGAAGATCTTGTGACGGCAGTGTTCGGAGTTCGCCTGGGCGAACATCATCAGCTCGATGTCGTGCGGGTTGCGCTTGAGGCCGACGAAGGCGTTGACCAGGTAGTCAATCTCGTCTTCTGCCAGGGCCAGGCCCAGTTCGACGTTGGCCTTCTCCAGTGCGGCGCGGCCGCCACCGAGCAGGTCGATCGCGGTCAGCGGCTTGGGCTCGGCGTGGCTGAACAGACCGGCAGCCTGCTCCAGGTTGCCCAGCACGATCTGGGTCATGCGGTCGTGCAGGGTGTCGGAGATCAGTTGCGCCTCAGCGTCGCTGAACTGGCCGGCCACGTAGAAGGCAATGCCGCGCTCCAGGCGCTGGATCTTGCTCAGGCCGCAATTGCGAGCGATATCGCTGGCCTTGCTCGACCATGGCGAGATGGTGCCGAAACGCGGCAGCACCAGGAACAGACGACCGGTCGGCTCCTGGACCGGAACGCTTGGACCGTATTTCAGAAGGCGCGCGAGCACCTGCTGTTCGTCGCCGGTCAGGACGCCGGTAACTTCGGCGAAGTGAGCGAATTCAGCATACAGGCCACTGACAGCTGGAACCTTCTGGCTCAGTTGCTCAAGGAGTTTGCTGTGGCGAAAGGCAGAAAGGGCAGGAGCGCCGCGCAGGATCAACATCTTCGGGACAGCCTCG
>DATMUG010000009.1:0-8976 GCA_035563915.1 Pseudomonas sp.
TGGAGACTTTACGCTCGAGTTCGGTTTGAACAGCCAGCTCATCAGACATTCAACATTCCCCGCAAACCAAACACTGTCTTTCCAGCTGAGACCTGGATCAAAAATTCAACATCGACTTCAACATATCGGCAAATTGATTAAGGTGCGAAGACAACGTCTTATTAAAGTTATCGTGATAGGAGTTAGCATTGGAATACTTCTGCGTTAACGACTGCAGCATGTTTTTCATTTGCTCCGCCTGGGCGTCGAAGCCGGTTCGCCAAGCCGAGTATTTGGCGGTGTCCCAGGTCACTACTCCGCCACTTTGCGGAATACTGGCCCTCATTGCCTGCAACGGCCCGATATCCATGACCACACACCAGGTGCCATCGGAGTTTGGCTTGAGGCAACTGCCGGGCAGCCCCAGCGCTTTTTGCCATTTCTCCGCTTCCTCTTTGCTCGCGCCGCCCTGGCCGGGTTTCGGGAAAAGTACGGAAGCAGGGTTGGGGTGGCTGTACTTCTGCAGCAGACTGTCCAGCGCCAGTCTCATCTTCTGCGCATCCAACTTGACGTCCTTGCCGTCATTCGCGCCCGAAATCCACTCTTGGAGCTTTGCGGTGATTTGCTCAGTGAAATCCGTAAAGAAATCCCCGTAAGCCGCGATGATGTGTTCGTAGCCGGCCAGGTAACCGTTCTTGATCAGGGCGATGAGTTCGAGCAGTTTTTCGAAGAAATCATTCGATGATTTCACGCCAGCATTGAAGTCGCTCGGAATCTCAACTGGCACAGACATGTTTTGCAAGCTGCGCTCAAAGAGGTTTTGACGCTGTTCGGGGGTAAGCGCTTGCAAGCATCGGGCAACCACTTGGCCGTGCTGCTCGATTTGTCTGGCCCCCATCTGTGTCCGCACCTCGTACAGGTCCGGTTGGCACTTGAGCAAATTATCGAGGCTGCAAACGAGCGAACGGGTCGAGCTTTCGAGCAAACGGCCCAACGCAGAAAATGCTGGTGTCTCGCGCGGCACTTCCGCGGGCGCGGGTGTTTCAGTTGTCAGTTTGAGATCTGTCAACGGCTTAATCGCTGTCAGCATGGACTTGGTAACGATCATGATATTCCTCGACTTAGGCGCTTACAGCGCGAACGACGTCAGAACGCGATTGAAATAGCTGCATCACCATGTCCATCAATTTTTGCAACAGCGCGGCATCCGCCGAATCTTTCTGTCCGATTTCGTCACTCAAACTCTTCTGAGTATTTTGTGCGCTTTGCTGCAACACCTCTTTCTCCCGCGCCGCATGTTCATTCATACGAACGATGTTGGACACCACCTGACTCATGCTCATTGACATGGCATTGAGCGCACGGCCGATCTCCAGTTTCTTTTCAATGCCCTTGGCGCCCATCTCGCTCAGCCAATTCGAGTTCTGGCCCAGCTTCTGCGCCTTGAGCATCTCGCCGTCGAACCAGGCCTGTTCCTTGGGCGTCAATGTGGAACCCTGGGGTTTGAAATCCACCGATTTCAAACGGCCAAAATCATCGAACGTCTGGATCTTGTAGGTCTTTTCAGGGTGCCAGTCATCGCGGAAACGATCGCGTTTGAGGTTGCTGTCGATGTTGCCGGCGTCGAGGGCATTGCGTTTATGCTGGGCGATGTCCGCATGCTTCATCGCTTGACCCTGAAAGGTGTTGAACATGGCAAAGCCAGCGATGGCACCGGAGACCACGGCGGCGGTGATGGCGCTATGAAGCGCAGCTTTGCCGGACTCCACAATCGCGGCGCCCTGGGCCTTGGCGGCGTCGGCGGCCATCACAGTGAAATGCCCGCGCAGTTGCGCGTTGGCCACCCGCGCGATATTCAGCGCGATGATGGCCGCGACCAATACGTTGGCGTGTTTTTCCCAGGCGCCCGGGTCGAATATCAGATCGTTTCTGACGTCATCCTTGACCAGGCTCATGGCCGCCGCGAAGTCTTGCCAGTCGGACTCAGTGGGCTGGTAGGTATTGATTGCGCTCGCGAGTTCCCTGGCCGTGGGTGCCTTGGGGTGATCGTTGCGCAATATTTGCTGTGTAACGATCGGGTCAATAAGCGTTGAATCCGCAAGGCGTTTGTCCTTGCGTTCCTTTGAAAACTGCTCGGCAACAATCGATTCGCTCAGACCGGCATCATTGACCGGATCGTGAGTCGTTAGCGTATGTGCGGCCCTTTGGGCCGGGAATAGCGTAAACATCAGGACGTCCTCTGGTGGATCAATTCAGACATGTCGAACCATTTGCAGGCTGACGGAATGGCTGCGTTGCAGATCGGCAAATAGGTGTTCGATGTGCCGGGTTCGGTCCTGCATCGCCTTGCCGTAGTCCTCGACCACTCGGCTGAGGTATGAGGTGATTTCCTCGCTGATCGCCATGCGTACCCGCACCTCGGCCAGGTGCTCGGCAGCCTGGGCTTGGTGCATGCCGCTTCTGATCTGCAATCCACCCTGCACGGCCACATTTGCGAATTCGGTAACCGCCTGAGCAATCTCCAGGTTGGCGGCATAACGGGCGAGGGTCACAGGGTCGGCACCACTGGTAATGAAACTGCGCAGTTGCGTCAGCATCTGGGTTAGCGAATTGCCGAGCGATGTCGCCAACTGCCGCATGGCCTGCATCGCCGCCGGTGCTGCCTGCGCGACCACCGACGCCAGTTTCGAGGCCACCGCACCGACCATCGGCCCGACCACCTGCACTCCGACAACCGCCACCAACGCAACCGCGGCCAGCGTGGAGGCGATGCCCTGGATCATGCCGGCGATCTGCGCGATCTTCTTCGCCGTGTCTTCATCCACGCCCACACCGATCAAGAGCTTGGTATAGAGCTCGGTGAACAGCTTGATGGCTTCCTGCATGACGGTGGTGAGCGGCTTCATGGCTTCGGCCATGAATGACTTGCCCGTCGCCTGTTCGACCGCGGCATCGGAAATCATGATCGCCGCGCCGATCACGCCCACGGCAATGAGCACGGGGTTTGCGGTCAATACGCCGGCAGCGATGGTCGCCACGGTCAACACCGCACCGACGATTTTCCCGATGCAGCCCATGGTCTTTTGCAGAGCCTCGGCCTTTCGGACTTCCTCCAGGTACTTTTCCGACTCCTGCTTCATGTGCTCCTGGATTTTGACCTGCAACTCCTGGAACAACTCCTGACTGAATTCTTCCATTCTCTGCGCGGCCTCGCCGAGCATTTCAATGACCTTCAGGCGATTGAGCAGTGCCAGTGCGCTGCTGCTCAAAGCCTTTTCATTGGACGCCTTGATGGAGGACCCGCCCAGACCAGCCTCCTGTACTTTCGTCGCCACCGCGGCCAGGGTTTTGGCGTTGGCGTTGGCGATTGCCACCAGTTTCAAGTGGGCATCGGTGGCTTTTTCAAACGCCAGGGTATGGCCGGCCAACTCGCCTTTGAGTTGGTCATGACGCGCCAACTCGCTCGCATACTCCGCCGACTCGGGATCGAGCTCGGCCAGACGGGCTTTGCTTTGCTCCAGCAGGCCCTGAACATGCTGTACCCGTTCGCGCAACTGCTCGAGTTGTTCCTGGCTGCCGCCAACAGCCTCCTCGGCCGCCGCCAGGGCTTCGACGGCAGCGGCGTATTCGGCGGACAGTTTTTCATAGCCCTGCTGCTTGGCGCCGGCCATGGCCTGGATCATGGCCAGGCGATTTTTAAGCTTGTTGTTATCGACTTCACCCAGCATTTCGTTGATCAAGGCCATCAGTAACGTGAACAGATCACCATTGGTTTCCTGTTTTTTGCCATCGGCAAGCGTCAGTGGCGCATGCAGCTGCGGCCGCCCTGATCCTGCCGTGGATGCGTGGTGTTCACCGCTTTCGTATCTGACGGACATCAGTCCCGCCAACGCCTCCTGACCGGCCTTGCGAAAATCCGCCGTGCGGGCAGCCCGGGTGGCGGCCTCACCATATTTCTCAAAGGCTTCAGTGCGACTCAATCCCCCCTGAATGACCGGATTGAAGGTGCTTCTGATTTCACTCATGTTCAGTCCTCCGAACAGTGCTGTTCCATTTGACCCAGGGTGTCGAGATACACCCGGGCCTGTTCTCGCAGATCGTCTTGCGCGGCTTGCTCAAGCACATACTCGAAACACGACCGGGCCTTGCCGACCCTGCCCAGGGCGAGCTGGCACTGACCGGTGTAAAACATCGGCCGCCAATCGCTCTTGCCCTGGGCGAAAGCGATCGCGTACAGATCGATCGCTTTTTGATGGTTGTGCTTGAGCTGGTGCACCGCCGCCAGCCCCATCCAGTAATGGCTGTTGTTAAAGTCGTAGATGCACAGGAAGTGAAAAAACTTCTCGGCATCGTCCAGCCGACCCTGCTCATAAAACTGGTAAGCGAAGGCATACAGGCTGTTCATCTGTTCATCGCTGATGCCCTGTACGTCCTTGAGCGGCGCGCCTGCGAGCACCGCATCCACCACCTCAAGGGCAACCTGTTCATCTTGTTTTTTGTTGCGACTCATCAGCCACACTCCTGAAAAAACGTCAGCGCTGCTGACGTGTGCATTGAGCCAAAGCACCGGTGAGGCACGCTGCCAAATTGCGCTCACACCGACGCTGGGATGGATAACGACCCGCTCCTACGCAAATCAGGCTTGTTCGACTTGTTCGAGCCAGATCAGCAGACGCAGGACTTCTTCGATTTCCTGCACTTGCAGGAAGCTGTAGCGCTGATGGGTCTTGAATATCCGTCGGGCCAACGCGATGTCGTTGATCACCGGCACACCCACCTCCTTGGCATAGGCACGGACAGCCAGGGCACGCTGGTTGGTTTCCATCAGGGAGATGAACGGCAGCACGGTGATTTCCGGGCGGAAATACACACCGATGGCAATGTGGGTCGGGTTGGCGATAATCATCCGCGAGCTGCGTATATCGGACTTGATCTGCTCCGACAGCAACTCCCGATGCAGGTCGCGACGGCGGCCCTTGATTTCCGGATTGCCGTCCTGTTCCTTGTGCTCGCGCTTGACCGAGTCCTTGTCCATCATCTGATCCTTCATGAACAGCCAGTACTCGCTCAAAGCATCGAGTACGACGATCAACAGAACGCAGCCCAGAAACGCCAACACCAGCACCAGCAGCAAATGCCCCCAGATCGCAAACAAATCCGGCACCTGGGCGAACAGTTGGGCAAACAGCAATTGCCGCTGCGTGATCCAGACGATCCACAGCGCCATGGCAAAACTGCCCAGGTACAACAGCGCCTTGAGCGTGTCCTTGACGGTGCGCAGGCTGAACAGTTTCTTGAAGCCATTGATGGGGTTCAACGCGCCGAAATTGAGCTTCAAGGCTTCGCTGGCCAGGGCAAATCCACTTTGCAGCAACGCGGGCAGTGCGCTGGTCAGGACACACACAAGCAACAGTGGCAATAAGGCTTTGAGTCCCACGACAACCAGCATCGCCGAATACTTTTGCAGGTCGGCGTCAAAATCGCTGGCGATGATGCGCCGGTAGACCTCCATGATTTCAATCAGTGAACTGTTGAACACCATGTAGCTGATGCCGCACAGGGTCAGGCAGGTGATCACCAGATCCTTGGCCTTGAAGGTCTGCCCTTTGCGAGCGGCATCGCGCAGACGCTTGGCTGTGGGCTTCTCAGTCTTGGAGGCGCTGGACGACATCAACCGCCTCCCCGTCGGCACCCAGATAGTGCTCCAACGCCTGGGACTTCGTGCCCATGCGCAGCACTTCGTCTGGCAGGTGCACGCCGAAATACAGCATCAACACCACCAGCGCCACCAGGCTCTTGACCGTCAATGACACCGAGAAGGCATTCATTTGCGGCGCGTATCGCGAGAGCAAGCCAAGCAGCGCCTCGCTGACCAGCAGGGTCGCCACCACCGGTGCGCTGATCACCAGCGTCTTGCTCACCAGCGCATCCAGCACGCTCAGCACGGCTGGCAAGTGAACCTCGCAGCCGTTTGCCGGCGCACAGAGGCGGTAGCTGTGGCCCACCGTTTCGAGCATCAGCAGCATGCCGCCGCCTTCGAGGTACACCGCCGCGGCGAACAGTTGGAGGAAGTTCGCCAATTCCGAGGTATCGACACCGTTGGCCGGGTCCACCGTGCTGCTGAGCATCGCACCGCGCTGGTTGTCGATCAGGTTGCCCATGGCATGCAAGACCCAGAACGGCCAACACAACAGGCATCCCAGCAAGACACCAATACCCGCCTCACGCAGGACCAGGCCGAAGAACGCCAGGCTATCCAGTACAGGCAACGGCACTGCGATATAGGTCCAGAACCCCAGCGCTACCAACACGATGACCCCCTGACGCGGTGCCCCGGTCAGTACCCCGCTGTTGAGAAAAGGCAGCATGAAGAAAATCGGGGCCAGACGAGCGACACCGAGGATCGCAGCGGCGAATAGCCCATACAGATCGGTAAACAAGGTCAGCGACATCGGCTTAGCCCAGGGCCAGGCGCATGACTTCGCGGCTGAAATCGAGCAGGGTTTCGCCGTACCAGCCCGAGAGCAGAAACAGGCACGCGGCGACCGCCAGCAGCTTGAAGCCGAACGGCAGCGTCTGTTCCTGCAACTGGGTCACCGTCTGAATCAACCCGACCACCAGGCCGACCACCGTGGCCACGATGATCGGCCAGGCCACCATCAACAGGATCAGGTACAGGGTCTTGTTGCCGGCATAGACCAGTTCGTTCATGGGCGAGGTCCTATGCCAACAAGGTCAGGTACTGCTTGACCAGCCCGGTCGAGAGCAGCGCCCAGCCATCGAGCGCGACAAACAGTACCAGTTTGATCGGCACCGAAATGATCACCGGGCTCATCATCATCATGCCCAGCGCCAGCAGGATGCTGGAGATCACCAGGTCCACGATCACGAAGGGCAAGTACAGGTAGAAGCCGATCTTGAAGGCGCTTTTGATTTCACTCAGCGCGTAGGCCGGCAGCAACGAGAACAGCGAGGGAGTGACCTCTTCATCGGCTGGCTGCTCGATTCCGGTTTCGCTCTGAACCGCCTGGGCACGCTCAAAGAACAGCGCCAATTCAGGGTCGGTGTACTTGCGCAGATAGTCCTTGTAGCCACCCAAACCGTTCTCGGCAAAATTCACCACCGACTCGATATCGGTGAACGCCACCGCCTCGTTCTTGTAGTAGCCGTAGCCCTGCTTCATCACCGGCGTCATCACGAAGATCGCCAGCATCAGGGCAATCGCATTGAGGGCCATGTTCGACGGCACCTGCTGCAACCCCAAGGCGTTGCGCACAATCACAAAGACGATGGAAAACTTGATGTAGCAAGTACCCGCCGCCACCAGAAACGGCAGCAAGGACGCGAATGCCAGCAGCGCGATCAGCGAGACGTCGTTCATCGCGAGTGTTCCGGTGAATGGCGGTAAATCTCAAGCAACTCCACGCCCAACTGATCGTCGAGCTGCACCAGTTCGCCTCGGGCAACAGGCTTGCCATTGGCGCGAACCTCGATGTGCCGCGCGGCATCGTCGGCCAGCGGGATCAGTTGCCCGTCGATGATTTGCGAGAGCGTGGCGAGGTCGGTGTCATGGGTGGCCAGCACGAACTCCAGGCGCACCGGCAAAGTGCCTTGATCGAGCGCCTGACACGGTTGTGGCGCGTTCGTTTCGTTGCCTTCAACGACGTTCGTTTGCATCTGTAATCCCCCTTCAGTCAACGTGAAAACGCCCAGGCACAGATCCGCCAGCCAGCAGTGTTGAGTGCGCTGAATGATCCGCAGGACATCGCCCTCGTTCAGTCGTATCCGACTCGCAGGACTCAACACACTGCTGCCCAGCATCAACGTGAGGCGCAGCGGCAAATCGCTTAGCCATGTAGTCGCAGCCACGGAGCCCCGTGCGCTGGAGCCTGTCGGTGGCAACTGCGTCAACCACACACGCCCACGAGGTGTATCGAGCCACGGCAAATCGCGGCTTGGCAGCTGGGCCGGGACGAGGCACTCGATGTCGCAGAGCGCCCGGTCATGCAACCCTTGCACATCCAGCAGCAACGGTCGCTGCACGGCCTGAAACAAACCGGCGATCGTCGCCAGCGAGCACTCGACCGTCAGCAATGACTGCAACGACGGGAGTGCGTGATGCAGCCAGTCGCGGGCGGCGACCAGTCCATGCCAGTCCCCCTCATCAACTTGCGCGCGAAAACGCAGATAGCCGGGTTGATGGTGGGGTCTGCCCAAACCCGCCCCCTGCCCTGCGCGCTGCCATCGTTGAACCCACTGCGCGACGGCCTGCGCCTTAGCGTCGACCCGGCGCAACTTCAGCATGCTCATGCCGGCAGATCCTGTTGCTCGGCCTGCTCTTCGTCGGGCGGCTGATGGGAGCCACGGCCCTGCTGTTCGCCGCCGTCATCGGTCAATTGCCAACCGGGTTCACGAGCCAATTCAAGGGCGTTCTTGATGTGGTCGAACACCATGGCATTGCTCGGACTGAGCAGCAGGTTCCGGGTCGGTTCGTCGGCCATTCGATTGATCGTCACCTGTCCGCTCGCAGTACCGCTATTGAATGGCACCTGCAACAAGCCACGCTCCGGGCCCGGCAGGGTTTCAGGCATGACCTCGGGCGCAGGCAATGGTTGCGCCATCGCGGGTGAAGGGACAGCAGGTTGTGCAATCGGCGGCGCCTGGCGCTGGGCTTGAAGACTTACCAAGGCTTCGGACAACGGCATATCGACGGTAGGAGCCAAGGGCGCGCTGGAACCGACGGCACGCTCGACGGGCAGCGGCTCGACCCTGTTCGATGGACTCTCGGCCAACGCAGGTTCAACCCTGATTGCAGAGGGTATGGGTTGCGGCACTGATGGCGAGAGCAGTGGCGGTTGCAAGTGCGGGATCGGCCTGTGCGACAACGACCCCGGTTGTGGAGCAGACACGCCCACCGAGGCAGGCGAGCGTGCTTCGCCACGCTCGGCCTCCACCGCTTCCTGAACACCGGCCAGCGAATGCCAGGCCACCGCGTGG
>DATMUG010000010.1:0-14759 GCA_035563915.1 Pseudomonas sp.
GCTTGCTCGCGAAAGCGGTGCATCAGCCGATGAAAATGTTGAATGACACGATGCATTCGCGAGCAAACCCGCTCCCACAATGGATCTGTGTGAAGTTTAGAGGCATGAGCCTCCGCTTTGAGATTTATCTGGGTTAAAAAAAACGGGAAGCCAGCCGGCTTCCCGTTTTTCGTATCAGGCTGCGGTTCAGATCACCTGAACAATCGCATCCGTCACGGTCTTGATGTTGCTCTGGTTCAGCGCCGCCACGCAGATGCGACCGGTGTCCAGGGCGTAGATGCCGAACTCGTTGCGCAGGCGGTGAACTTGCTCAACGCTCAGGCCGGAGTAGGAGAACATGCCGCGCTGGCGACCGACGAAGCTGAAATCGCGCTGCGGGGCGTTTTTCGCCAGCAGGTCGACCATCTGGGTACGCATGCCACGAATGCGCAGGCGCATTTCAGCCAGTTCCGCTTCCCACTGGGCGCGCAGTTCCGGGCTGTTGAGCACGGCAGCGACGATGCTTGCGCCGTGGGTCGGTGGGTTGGAGTAGTTGGTGCGGATCACGCGTTTGACTTGCGACAGCACGCGCGCGCTTTCTTCTTTCGATTCGCTGACGATCGACAGGGCGCCAACGCGCTCGCCGTACAGCGAGAAGGATTTGGAGAACGAGCTGGAGACGAAGAAGGTCAGGCCCGATTCGGCGAACAGGCGCACGGCAGCGGCGTCTTCGGCGATGCCATCGCCAAAGCCCTGGTAGGCCATGTCGAGGAAAGGCACGTGACCTTTGGCCTTGACGGCTTCCAGTACGTTGTTCCAGTCCGCCGGGCTCAGGTCGACGCCGGTCGGGTTGTGGCAGCAGGCGTGCAGCACGATGATCGAGCCGTTTGGCAGCGCGTTCAGGTCTTCCAGCAGACCGGCGCGGTTCACGTCGTGGGTCGCGGCGTCGTAGTAGCGGTAGTTCTGCACCGGGAAACCGGCGGTTTCGAACAGCGCGCGGTGGTTTTCCCAGCTCGGGTCGCTGATCGCCACGACGGCGTTTGGCAGCAGTTGCTTGAGGAAGTCGGCACCGATTTTCAGTGCGCCGGTACCGCCGACGGCCTGAGTGGTGATGACCCGGCCAGCAGCGATCAGTGGCGAATCATTGCCAAACAGCAGTTTTTGCACGGCCTGGTCGTAGGCAGCAATACCGTCGATTGGCAGGTAGCCACGGGAAGCGTGTTGAGCGACGCGAATCGTCTCGGCTTCGACAACGGCGCGCAGGAGTGGAATTTTCCCCTCCTCGTTGCAGTAAACACCCACCCCCAGGTTGACTTTGTCAGTACGGGTGTCGGCGTTGAATGCTTCGTTGAGGCCCAGGATTGGATCGCGTGGTGCCATTTCGACAGCGGAGAACAGGCTCATTTTTGCGGCAGCTCTAAATGGAGAGTGGAGGGACGTGTGGCGCTCCAGCCGAATGCACTAGAGCGGTGCACAAACGGGGAGCTAGTATAGAGGCCATCTGCGATTGATGGCGACAGAGGATTTGGCTTTTACGGCAAGTTTTTCCGAATATTTATCGACCGTTAGTCGATTGGCGTAATCCAAGACTTCAAAGGATGTAGGACGTTTGCCTTGAAAGCGATGGCAATCGGCTCCACATTCAGCACAATCCAGTTTTTTCCTCGGGCGCGTGGGTCGTTTGCGGCCTTTCCCGCTCCTGCCGGTTTGACGGTGTGGGGCGATCGCTGCATCGAAAACAGAGAGATCTTTCATGTCTGAATTCCAGCTAGTCACCCGATTCGCCCCCGCCGGCGACCAGCCGGAAGCCATCCGCCTGATGGTCGAGGGCATCGAAGCCGGGCTGGCGCACCAGACGTTGCTCGGTGTGACAGGCTCGGGCAAGACCTTCAGCATCGCCAACGTGATCGCCCAGGTGCAGCGTCCGACCTTGGTATTGGCGCCGAACAAGACTCTGGCGGCGCAACTGTACGGCGAGTTCAAGGCGTTTTTCCCGAACAACGCCGTCGAGTACTTCGTTTCGTACTACGACTACTACCAGCCGGAAGCCTACGTCCCGTCCTCGGATACCTTCATCGAGAAAGATGCCTCGATCAATGATCACATCGAGCAGATGCGCCTGTCCGCCACCAAGGCACTGCTGGAACGCAAGGACGCCATCATCGTCACCACGGTGTCGTGCATCTATGGCCTGGGCAGCCCGGAAACCTATTTGAAGATGGTGTTGCACGTGGATCGGGGCGACAAGCTCGATCAACGCGCATTGCTGCGGCGCCTCGCCGACTTGCAATACACCCGCAATGACATGGATTTCGCCCGTGCGACCTTCCGCGTGCGGGGCGATGTGATCGATATCCATCCGGCGGAATCGGATTTTGAAGCGATCCGTATCGAGCTGTTCGATGACGAAGTGGAAAGCCTGTCGGCCTTCGATCCGCTGACCGGCGAGGTCTTGCGCAAACTGCCGCGTTTCACCTTTTATCCTAAAAGCCACTACGTCACGCCGCGGGAAACCCTGCTCGACGCCGTCGAAGGGATCAAGGTCGAGCTGCAGGAGCGCCTGGAATACCTGCGTTCCAACAACAAGTTGGTGGAAGCCCAGCGTTTGGAGCAGCGCACGCGTTTCGACCTGGAGATGATCCTCGAACTGGGTTATTGCAACGGTATCGAAAACTACTCGCGCTATCTGTCCGGGCGGCCGGCGGGCGCTGCGCCACCGACGCTCTACGACTATCTGCCCGCCGATGCCTTGCTGGTGATCGACGAATCCCACGTCAGCGTGCCGCAGGTCGGCGCCATGTATAAAGGCGACCGCTCACGCAAGGAGACGCTGGTGGAATACGGTTTCCGCCTGCCTTCGGCACTGGACAACCGGCCCATGCGCTTCGATGAATGGGAAGGGGTGAGCCCGCAGACCATTTTCGTCTCCGCGACGCCGGGTAACTATGAGGCCGAGCACGCCGGTCGCGTCATTGACATGGTGGTGCGCCCAACCGGTCTTGTGGACCCGCAAATCGAGGTCCGTCCGGCACTGACCCAGGTCGACGACTTGCTGTCGGAAATCACCAAGCGTGTGGCGGTCGAAGAGCGGGTATTGGTCACCACGCTGACCAAGCGCATGGCTGAAGACTTGACCGATTACCTGGCCGACCACGGCGTGCGGGTGCGCTACCTGCACTCGGACATTGACACCGTGGAGCGGGTCGAGATTATCCGCGACTTGCGTCTGGGGACCTTCGATGTACTGGTGGGGATCAACCTGCTGCGTGAAGGTCTGGACATGCCGGAAGTGTCGCTGGTGGCCATTCTCGATGCCGACAAGGAAGGCTTCCTGCGTTCCGAACGCTCGCTGATCCAGACCATCGGCCGCGCTGCGCGTAACCTCAATGGCCGAGCGATTCTGTATGCCGATAACATGACCGGCTCCATGCAGCGGGCCATCGGCGAAACCGAACGTCGGCGCGACAAGCAGATCGCTTTCAACCTGGCCAACGGCATCGTCCCCAAAGGGGTCACCAAGGACGTGGCCGACATTATGGAAGGCGCCACCGTGCCGGGCTCGCGCAGCAAGAAGCGCAAGGGCATGGCCAAGGCTGCTGAGGAAAGCGCCAAGTACGAGGCCGAATTGCGTTCGCCGGGAGAGATCGCCAAGCGCATCAAGGCGCTGGAGGAGAAGATGTACCAGCTTGCCCGCGATCTGGAGTTCGAGGCCGCGGCGCAGATGCGCGACGAGATTACCAAGTTGCGCGAGCGTTTGATCGAGGTTTGAGATTTGCGTTGTCTGATTGGGCTTGCTCGCGAAGGCGCCCGAAAGAACTGCACTCTATTCCAGGTTCAGTGTGCTTCCCCTGCCTTCAATCCCGCCGGCAGTTTTTTGGTCAACAACACCGCCAGCATGCTGATCCCCAGCGCAATCCCGACAAAATGAAACGCATCGTTGTAGGCCATGATCGACGCCTGCTGGTGGGCGATCTCGCTGAGCTTGGCCAGCGCCGCGTTTTCATTGCCCAGGGTGTTGGTCAACGACGCCAGACGCTCTGCCACCTGCGGGTTGCTCGGCACAATCGACTCACGCAGATAATCGAAGTAGACCTTGGTCCGCGCATCCAGCAGCGTGGCGAGGAGGGCGATGCCTATGGCGCCGCCGAGGTTGCGCAGGATGTTGAACAGGCTGGAAGCGGAACCCGCATCCTTGGGCAGGATGTACGAGGTGGCGATCAATGAAATGGTGACCATGATCAGTGGTTGTCCCAGGGCGCGGATGATCTGGATCTGGTTGAACTGCGGCCCGGCGAAGTCCGGATTCAGCACCCCCGACGAAAAACTCGCCAGGCCGAACAGGCCGAAGCCCGCCGTGCACAGCCATTTCGGCGAGACCACCTTCATCAGCTTGGGCACCAGCGGAATCAGAAACAGCTGGGGTACGCCCATCCACATGATCACTTCACCGATCTGCAGGGCGTTGTAGTTCTGGATCTGTGCCAGGTACAGCGGCAACAGATAGATCGAGCCGTACAGGCCGACCCCCATGCCGATGCTGGAGATACTCGACAAGCCGAAATTGCGATTGCCCAGAATGCCGAGGTTGATCAGTGGATTGGGCTTGGAGAACTGCACGATCACAAAGGTGATCAGGCTGATCAGGGCAATGCTGCCAAGCGTCACGATCAGGTCCGATTCGAGCCAGTCCTTGCGGTGGCCTTCCTCCAGAAACACCTGCAGGCAGCCCAGGCCCACGCCGAGGGTGACAATGCCGGCGTAGTCGGTGCTTTTGAGCAATTCCCAGTGGGCTTCTTTCTTTTCCAGGCCGTACATCAGGCCGGCAATCATGATCAGGCCGGGCGGGATGTTGATGTAGAAAATGTATTCCCAACCCCAGTTTTCCGTCAGCCAGCCGCCGAGTGTCGGCCCGATGGAGGGTGCAAAGGTGGCGGTCATGGCGAACATGGCCATGCCTTTGGCGCGATGATGTTCGGGGAGTTTGATCAGGGTCAGGGTGAACGCCAGCGGAATCAGCGCGCCGCCGGTAAAGCCCTGCAGGGCGCGAAAGACGATCATGCTTTCCAGGCTCCAGGCCATGGAACACAGCAGCGAGGCGACGAGAAACCCGAGGGATACCCATACTGCCAGGCGCCGCGCCGACAGCAGCTGCACCAGCCACGCCGTCAGCGGGATCATGATGATTTCCGCCACCAGGTAAGAGGTGGAAATCCACGAGCCTTCTTCCAGAGTCGCCGACAGCGCGCCCTGAATGTCCTTGAGCGACGAGTTGGTGATCTGGATGTCCAGCACGGCCATGAAGGCGCCGAGCATTACGCTCATCACGGCGATCCAGTCCCGCCGGGTCGGTTCCCCGACCGGACGAATCAGTGGATCACCGGCCATCGTCAGAGGCGTCTTTGCTGCTGACCTTGGGCGTGACCGCTTCCGGGGCGTCCTTGATGTTCACGGTGGCGGTCACCGACATGCCTGGGCGGATCTTGCCGCGCAGTGGATTGTCGGCGGCGAAAGTCAGTTTGACCGGGATTCGTTGCACGACCTTGGTGAAGTTGCCGGTGGCATTGTCCGGTGGCAACAGGCTGAACTGCGCCCCCGAGGCGGCGAACAGGCTGTCGACCCGGGCTTCGATCGGTGTGTCGCCATAGGCGTCGAACGTCAGTTCGGCTTTCTGACCGGGCTGCATGTGGCCGATCTGCGTTTCCTTGAAGTTGGCCTGAATCCAGATGTCTTCATCGGGCACGATCGACAGCAGATAGGCACCTGCCTGCACGTACTGGCCTTCACGGGCCGCGCGCTGGCCGATCAGGCCGCTGATGGGCGCGTGAATTTCACTGCGGGTAAGGTTCAGTTCGGCCTGGGCCAGATCGGTTTTGGCGTTGGCAATTTGAGCGTCGAGGCGCTTGATCTCGGCGCTCAACGCGTTGACTTGCTGGCGCTGAGCCTGGGCATCGGCCTGGGCTTTGCTCAGCTGCGATCGGGCGATATGGGATTCGGCGGAGAGGGTGGTGACCCGTTCTTCCGAGACGTAGCCGGGTTTGCGCAGGGTTTCTGCCCGGTTCAAATCAATCTGTGTGCGACCCAGGCTGGCCTGGCTGGAGGCGACCTGTGCTTCGCTGGCGGCAATCAGGCTGCCTTGCTGGGTCAGTTTGCTCATGGCCTGCAGGCGCTCGGCCTGGCGGGTAGCGAGGGCGGCGTTGGCGCGGTCGACGGCAAGGCGGAAATCATCACCTTCGAGCCGAATCAGCAACTGGCCTTTCTCGACGTGCTGGTTGTCCTGCACCAGCACCTGATCGATGCGCGCACCCAATTGACTCGACACGCGGGTGATCTCGCCCTGGACATACGCGTTGTCGGTGCTTTCATAAAACCGGCCCTTGAAGAACCAATGGGCGAAGAAGCCCCCGGCAATCAACAGGACGATCAACAGGAAAATGGAGAGGCGACGCTTGAGTTGGGCAGGCATGGGGCAAACTGTAGTCGAGAATATGTAAGGAAAGTTATCAGCAGGTGAATTTGGCATACAGCCGATAGGCGGTAAATGCCATCGCTTGATATTGGGCCCTTCACCGCGTCATACGGGCGTTCCAGACGCAATCTTGGCCTAAATGCCCTGTTAGCTGGAGCGGGGTGGGGGTCGCCTGTTACCATTCGCGGCTTGATTGTTCTTTGCTTTTCATTCTTTTCGAGACATGCCATGACCACCGTCCGCACTCGCATCGCGCCATCGCCTACCGGGGATCCTCACGTAGGTACCGCTTATATCGCATTGTTCAACTACTGCTTTGCCAAGCAGCACGGCGGTGAGTTCATCCTGCGCATCGAAGACACCGACCAGTTGCGTTCGACCCGCGAGTCCGAACAGCAGATTTTCGACGCCTTGCGCTGGTTGGGTATCGACTGGAGCGAAGGCCCGGATGTTGGCGGCCCGCACGGTCCATACCGGCAGAGCGAGCGTGGCGATATTTATCAGAAGTATTGCCAGCAACTGGTCGACATGGGCCATGCTTTCCCCTGCTTCTGCACCGCCGAAGAGCTGGACCAGATGCGCGCCGAACAGATGGCGCGCGGCGAAACCCCACGTTACGACGGGCGTGCGTTGCTGCTGTCCAAGGAAGAAGTGGCCCGTCGCCTCGCTGCCGGCGAGCCGCACGTGATCCGCATGAAAGTGCCGAGCGAAGGCGTCTGCGTAGTGCCGGACATGCTGCGCGGCGACGTTGAAATCCCGTGGGATCGCATGGACATGCAGGTCCTGATGAAGACCGACGGCCTGCCGACCTACTTCCTGGCCAACGTGGTCGACGACCACTTGATGGGCATCACTCACGTCCTGCGTGGCGAAGAGTGGTTGCCGTCGGCGCCGAAACTGATCCTTCTGTACGAATACTTCGGCTGGGAACAACCGGAACTGTGCTACATGCCGCTGCTGCGTAACCCGGACAAGAGCAAGCTGTCCAAGCGCAAGAACCCGACGTCGGTGACGTTCTATGAGCGCATGGGCTTCATGCCTGAAGCCATGCTCAACTACCTGGGGCGCATGGGCTGGTCCATGCCGGACGAGCGCGAGAAGTTCTCGCTGCAGGAAATGGTCGACAACTTCGACCTGAGCCGCGTCTCGCTTGGCGGGCCGATTTTCGATATCGAGAAGCTGTCCTGGCTCAACGGTCAGTGGCTGCGTGACCTTCCGGTGGAAGAGTTCGCCGCACGGGTGCAGAAGTGGGCGTTCAATTCCGAATACATGATGAAGATCGCGCCACACGTACAGGGGCGGGTTGAAACCTTCAGTCAGGTCGCGCCGCTGGCCGGCTTCTTCTTTGCCGGTGGCGTGAATCCGGACGCGAAGTTGTTCGAATCGAAGAAGCTGTCGGGCGATCAGGTGCGTCAGCTGATGCAGTTGATCCTCTGGAAGCTCGAAAGTCTGCGTCAGTGGGAGAAGGACAGCATCACGGCGACGATTCAGGCCGTGGTTGAATCCCTGGAACTGAAGCTGCGTGATGCCATGCCACTGATGTTCGCTGCGATCACAGGCCAGGCCAGCTCGGTCTCGGTGCTCGATGCGATGGAAATCCTCGGCCCGGACCTGACCCGTTTCCGCTTGCGCCAGGCAATTGACCTGCTGGGCGGCGTGTCGAAGAAAGAAAACAAGGAGTGGGAAAAACTGCTGGGCGCGATCGCCTGATTTCCCCTGCAGGAGCTGCCGCAGGCTGCGATCCTTTGATCTTGCTTCAGAAGGCTAAAGTCAAAAGATCGCAGCTTGCGGCAGCTCCTACAGGTCTGCGTTCCTCGCAAACAGCCCGATTTTTCGGGGGGAGGGCGGTAAGTGATTGTAATGTCGGCAAAAAATTTTAAATTTTTTGAAAAATAAGTTTGACAGCCTTTCGATACGCCCTTAAGATTCGCCCCGTCCTCAGCGATGACATCAACGATGAGGGGCTATAGCTCAGCTGGGAGAGCGCTTGCATGGCATGCAAGAGGTCGACGGTTCGATCCCGTCTAGCTCCACCAATTTACACTTCGAAGCCTGGCCACACCGGCTCCGAAGCGATCAACACTCAGCGTTGATCAGTTGTATAGAAGGGTTTGCGTCCCCTTCGTCTAGTGGCCTAGGACACCGCCCTTTCACGGCGGTAACAGGGGTTCGAGTCCCCTAGG
Source organism: Pseudomonas sp. (assembly GCA_035563915.1). Classification (GTDB taxonomy): domain Bacteria; phylum Pseudomonadota; class Gammaproteobacteria; order Pseudomonadales; family Pseudomonadaceae; genus Aquipseudomonas. The sequence continues at coordinate 8,629 of DATMUG010000010.1, forward strand.
GGACGCCACGATTACCCGCTCTGCGGGATTTTATAAGGGTCATTCAATTATTGAATGGCCCTTTTGTTTGTCTGGCGTTTGGCCAAATCTCCCTATTTCTCTCACACTGTTCTTCAGACCAGCGGTCACATCCACGGCTTGCAGAAAATTATTATGAGAATAATATTCTAGTCGTAATATTTGGAGGCAACGATGAACGATAAAAAAGCTCAAACCCGCGAACGCATTCTCAAGGCCGCCAGCGCAGCGCTGATTCAGCGCGGCCCGGCAGAGCCGAGCGTGGGCGAAGTGATGGGCGCGGCCGGCCTGACCGTCGGTGGCTTCTATGCGCACTTCGAAAGCAAGGACGCGATGATGCTGGAGGCGTTCAAGCAGTTGCTGGGGCGCCGTCGTGACCTGATTGCCGACATGGATGCCGAGCTGACCGGTGAAGAGCGTCGCGCTCTGGTCGCTGCGTTCTATCTGTCGCGCAAGCACCGTGATTCGAGCGAGTCCGCGTGCCCGATTCCGGCCTCCATTGGCGAGCTGGGACGCTTGCCCGAGACATTCCGCATCGCGTTGAACGAGCATCTGGAGCTGATGGTTGCGCAACTGGCGGCCAGTCCCGAGGACATCGACAAGGCACTGGCCGACATGGCCCTGATGGTGGGCGGCCTGGCACTGGCACGAGCGCTGGGGCCTGGTGATTTATCCGATCGATTACTTCGCGCTGCCAAGTCGGCGGTGCGTTGACCTGAAGGCAGACGGCCTGGGGAGAGAGCGATGAGCACGTTGAAGTGGGTTCGTGGCGTTAATGGCACCTTGGGTTGGTTTGCTCCGAAACTGGTCGCAAGAAAAATGCGCCTGGCATTCATGACGCCGCGGGATTTTCCACCGCGTGAGTGGGAATTGCCGCTGCTGGCCAAATCCGAACGAATCACTTTGCGTTTCGGCCTCTCCGCATTGCGCTGGGGGCAGGGGCCGACCGTGTTGCTGATGCATGGCTGGGAAGGTCGTCCCACGCAATTTGCCAGCCTCATCACCGCGCTGGTCGATGCCGGTTACACCGTGGTTGCCCTAGATGGCCCTGCACACGGTCGCTCGCCGGGCACCGAGGCGAACGTTGTGTTGTTTGCCCGCGCCATGCTGGAAGCTGCCGCCGAATTGCCACCGCTGCAAGCGGTCATTGGCCACTCCATGGGAGGCGCCAGTGCGATGCTTGCCGTACAGCTGGGACTGCGTACGGAAACCCTGGTCAGCATCGCCGCGCCGGCGCGAATTCTTGGCGTATTGCGCGGCTTCGCTCGCTATGTGCGGTTGCCGCCGAAAGCCCGTTCCGCCTTTATCCGGCAGGTCGAGAAAGATGTCGGCATGCGCGCGGCGACACTGGATGTCGCGCACTATCAACTCGACATGCCCGGCCTGATTGTTCACGCCGAAGACGACAACTTTGTCCCGGTCAAAGAGTCGCAATTGATCCACGAAGCCTGGTTTGACAGTCGCCTGTTGCGTCTGGAAGGGGGTGGTCATCAGCGGGTGCTCGCCGACCCCCGGGTGATTGATGGCGTGTTATCACTGCTGGCCGGCCGCAGCCTGCAATCGCGCCAATCGGCCTGAGCATCCGTTACACTGCGCCGGTCGACATTATCTGACCGGGAGTGGGGCATGGGCTGGGATCGGGCAACGCCATTTATCATTGATCTGCAAGTGGCCGCCGAAGACATCGACGGGCTGGGACATGCCAATAACGCGGTGTATGTGACCTGGCTTGAGCGCTGCGCATGGCGCCATTCGCAGCGCCTTGGCCTGGATCTGGCCGAGTATCGCCGGCTGGATCGGGCAATGGCGGTGGTGCGGCATGAGATCGACTATCTGGCGGCCGCCTATGAGGGCGATGAACTGCAGATGGCGACCTGGATCGTCGATTGGGACCAGCGCCTGAAAATGACCCGTCATTTCCAGTTGAAGCGTCCCAGCGACAATGTGACGTTGCTGCGCGCGCAGACCACCTTCGTCTGCATTGAGCTCTCCACCGGCAAACCCAAGCGCATGCCGGCGGAGTTCATTGAGGGCTACGGCCCGGCGTTGTTACACAATCTGGAAGCAACAAAAATCTAAATGTGGGAGCGGGCTTGCTCGCGAAAGCGGCATGTCAGTCGACATGATTGTTGAATATTCAGCCGCCTTCGCGAGCAAGCCCGCTCCCACAAGGAATCTGCGATCTTTCGCATAATCCAGTAAACTGCCCCCCGTTTTTCGTCGAGTGTGTTTTTCATGCAAATTGCCCTGGCGCCCATGGAGGGGTTGGTCGACAACATCCTGCGCGACGTGCTCACCCGAGTGGGTGGCATCGATTGGTGCGTGACCGAGTTCATCCGGATCAACGACCAACTGCTCACGCCTGCCTATTTCCACAAGTTCGGTCCTGAATTGCTCACCGGTGCCCGCACGGCGTCCGGTGTGCCGCTGCGTGTGCAATTGCTCGGGTCGGACCCGGTGTGCCTGGCGGAAAACGCCGCGCTGGCCTGCGAGTTGGGTTCCGAGGTGATCGACCTGAATTTCGGCTGCCCGGCAAAGACGGTCAACAAGTCCCGTGGTGGCGCGGTGCTGCTCAAAGAGCCCGAGCTCTTGAACCAGATCGTCGAGCATGTCCGTCGCGCCGTTCCCGCGCACATCCCGGTAACCGCCAAGATGCGCCTGGGCTTCGACAGCCCGGATGGTTCGCTGGTCTGCGCCACGGCGCTCGCTGAAGGCGGCGCTGAACACATCGTGGTCCATGCGCGGACCAAAACCGACGGCTACAAACCGCCAGCGCATTGGGAATGGATCCCCCGTGTGCAGGACGTGGTCAAGGTGCCTGTATTTGCCAATGGCGATATCTGGAGCGTCGAAGACTGGCGCCGCTGCCGTGAAATCAGTGGCGTGGAAGACATCATGCTCGGTCGCGGCCTGGTGTCGCGTCCTGATCTGGCCCGGCAAATCGCTGCGGCGCGGGCCGGCGAAGAGGTCGTCGAGATGACCTGGGCCGAGTTGCTGCCGCTGATCCAGGACTTCTGGCTGCAAGCCGTGGCGCAGATGACGCCACGACAAGCGCCGGGTCGCCTGAAGCAGTGGCTGGCGATGCTGACCCGTAATTATTCCGAGGCAGTGGAGCTGTTCACTGTCTTGCGGCGCGAGACCGAGCTGGATCAGGTATCGCGTTTGCTGGGTCTTCAGGTGGCCGAAGCCGCCTGAAAAAATCTGAAAATAATCTCTTGAAATGCAATCAACGGTCCCTATCTAAGGGTTACGCGATGCCGAATTCGGGTCGCGGAGACAAAAACCTTGCTGATTGTTTTCAGGAGATTTGAACCATGACTACTGCATTTTCCCTGGCGCCTCTGTTCCGTTCCTCGGTAGGTTTCGACCGTTTCAATGACCTGTTCGAAACCGCCCTGCGTAACGAGCCAGGTAGCTCTTACCCTCCCTACAACGTCGAAAAACACGGCGACGATCAATACCGCATCGTCGTGGCGGCAGCCGGTTTCCAGGAAGAAGACCTGGAGCTGCAAGTGGAGAAGGGTGTGCTGACCATCAGTGGCGGCAAGCGTGATGCCAGCGAAGACGTGACCTTCCTGCATCAAGGCATCGCCCAGCGAGCCTTCAAACTGTCCTTCCGTCTGGCGGACCACATCGAAATCAAGGCCGCGGACCTGCGCAACGGTCTGTTGAGCATCGACCTGCTGCGGGTCATTCCGGAAGAGGCGAAAGCCAAGCGCATCCCGATCAACGGGGCGCAAAAGCCGGTTTTGCAACACTAAGCCGGAGCAATGAAAAGGGCGCCATTGGCGCCCTTTTTTGTGCCTGCGCTTTAGCGCTGTCCACCGATGTCGAGCGTTTTCACCGCACGCGGATGCCGGGAGGAAAACAGCAAGCCACCGGCAATTTGCCAGATCACCGCAAACGCGCCGACCAGAAACACGATGTCGGCGAAGGTGCGCACCCAGCGCAGGGTTTGCAACAGATCCTGCTGCATGAACGCTTCGCTGCGGGCGTACCACAAGCCCTGGCTTGCGCTGGCGTAGAACTGCAGGATGCCGATGGGCAGCAGGCTGGTGACGATCATCAGCATCAGGCCGCCGTTGAGCCACCAGAAGCCGGTGTTCATCAGGCGATCGTTGAACTCAAGGTTGGGTCGCAAGTAGCGCAGGATCAGCAGGCTGAAGCCCAGCGCCAGCGAACCGTAAACCCCGAACAGCGCGGCATGTGCATGCAGCGGGGTGGTGTTCAGGCCCTGGATGTAATACAGCGAAATCGGTGGGTTGATCAGGAAGCCAAACACCCCGGCACCGAGCATGTTCCAGAACGCGGTGGCGATGAAGAACTGCAGCGGCCAGCGAATCCGCGACATCCACGCCGCGCGCTCCTTGAGGCGCCAGTTCTCCCAGGCTTCGTAGCCCAGCAGAATCAAGGGGACCACTTCCAGGGCGCTGAAGGTTGCTCCCACAGCCATCACCGGTGTGGTGGTGCCGGCAAAATAAATATGGTGGAAGGTGCCGGGTACGCCGCCGAGCATGAACAGCGAGGCAGAGCCCAGGGTGGCGGTGGTGGCCAGGCGTTTGGACACCAGGCCCATGCTGGTGAAGATGAAGGCCAGCGCGGTGGTGGCGAACACCTCGAAGAAGCCCTCGACCCACAGATGCACCACCCACCAGCGCCAGTACTCCATGACCGACAGGTTGGTACGTTCGCCATAGAACAGGCCGGCACCGTAGAACAGGCCGATGGCGATCACCGAGCACGCCAGCAGCGCCAGCAGGTTTTTATCGCCGGGCTGGCGCAGGGCAGGCAGCATCGCGCGCAACATCAGCACCAGCCAGAACACGATCCCGGCGAATTTGGCGATCTGCCACAGACGACCCAGATCGACGTACTCGTAACCCTGATGGCCGAGCCAGAAGCTCCATTCGTATGGCATCAGTTGCGCGATAGCGAGGAAGTTGCCGGCATACGAACCGACCACCACCAGCACCAGTGCCCAGAACAGCACGTCTACCCCAAGCTTCTGCCATTTCGGGTCTTTGCCACCGTTGATGAAGGGCGCCAGAAACAGCCCCGCGGCGAGAAAGCCCGTGGCGATCCAGAACATCGCGCTCTGCAAATGCCAGGTCCGGGTCAGCGAGTAGGGGAACCACTTCGACAGGGGCAGGCCGTAGAAATCCTGGCCTTCGACCGTGTAGTGCGCCGTTACGCCGCCCATCAGGACCTGGAAACCGAACAGCGCACCAACCAGCAATAGGTATTTGCCCAGGGCTTTTTGTGAAGGCGTGAGCCTGATCAGGCTCAGTGGATCCTGCGCCGGGACCTTGGGCTCGCCCTCTTCGTGATTGCGTAGAAATGCCCATCCCCAGACCAGAAAACCGATACCCGCCAGCAGCACGACAATGCTGGCAATCGACCAGACCATGTTCTCGGCGGTCGGGTTGTTGTCGATCAAGGGTTCGTGAGGCCAGTTGTTGGTGAAGGTCGCCGTCTGGCCGTCGCGTTCGGTGGCGGCAGCCCAGGCGGTCCAGAAGAAAAATTGCGTCAACTGCTGGCGCCGGGTGGCGTCCGGCAAAGTGTTTTCCTTCATCGCAAAGCTTTCGCGACTGTGATGCAGCGAGGCGTCGTTGCCGAACAACGCGTGGTAATAGGCAGCGGTTTGCGCGATGGCCTGGACGCGGCGCTCGCTGAGCACCAGCGTACCGTTGACCAATCGGTTGCCACGGTATTCGCGTTTGAGTTGATGGCGCAGCAAAGCCTGCTGGTCGTCATCGAGGTCCTGGTAGGCCTTGGCATAGTTCTGCTGTGCCGCCAGGTCCAGCCAGGCGAGCAGTTCGCGGTGCAGCCAGTCGGCGGTCCAGTCCGGTGCCTGGTAGGCGCCGTGGCCCCAGATCGAGCCCAACTGCATACCGCCGATACTCTGCCAGGCGGTTTGCCCATCAAGGATATCGGCGGCCCCGAACAGCGTGGTGCCATCGACGCCTTTTACCTGCTCGGGGATCGGCGGCGCCTGTCGATAGATTTCGTGACCGAACCAGCCCAGCAGGCAGAAGGTCACGCCGAGGACGCCAATCAGCGACCACCATAATTTGCGGTATTCACCCATGGATCACCTCAATATCAAAAAAAAG
>DATMUG010000011.1:0-7021 GCA_035563915.1 Pseudomonas sp.
ACAGGGGAATGCATTCCAAATGCAGGAGCTGCCGAAGGCTGCGATCTTTTGATCTTGCTTCTAAAAGTCCGGGTAACCATTGCGGTTACCCGGTTTTGTTGTGGCTTAACCGATCGTCATCAAGCTGGCATTACCACCCGCCGCCGCGGTGTTCACGCTCAACGCACGCTCGATCACCAGACGTTCCAGCGCGATGCTGGTTTCGCCCTGGGACAGACCCTGCACGCCGACAATGGCGCCGGCACGCTTGGCCACTTGCTGGCAGACCGCACGCAACTGATCGGAATGGCCATGATGCAGAACCGCATCAAACACCACTTCGTCCTTGTTCCAGTCGGAAACCAGCTTGATGCGTGCCTGAATGTCCTTCGGCAGGCGTGCGTACAGCGCCTTGCTCAATTCAGACTCCGGCCATACCGCCGAGCCGCCGACAGCCAGTACCGCCGCCAGTTGGGTCAGCAGATCGCCTTCGACTTCCGCCAGGCACAGCACGTGTTCACGCGGAAGGATCGCATAGCTGTTGCGCTCGCCGGTCGGGCCGGCGAGGACGCGGGTGACACCGCTTTGCGATTGCGCGGCAAACTGCACACACAGGGCGCTCAGGTCGGCGAACTTGTTGCTGTCAGCCCAGGCTTTCAGGGCGGTCAGCGGCTTGCTCATGGCGTCACGCAGGCGCACGTCCGGTGCCGCGGCCGCATCGGCGCGGGCGAAGGATTGCTCGATTGCGTCTGTAGGGCGCGTCGACAGCAGGCGGTACAGGTACAGCGGACCACCGGCTTTCGGACCGGTGCCCGACAGGCCCTCGCCGCCGAACGGTTGTACGCCGACCACGGCGCCGACGATGTTGCGGTTGACGTAGACGTTACCGGCATTGACGGTATCGATCACCTTGGCGATGGTCTCGTCGATGCGAGTGTGCACGCCCAGGGTCAGGCCGTAGCCGGACGCATTGATCTGAGCGATCAACTGGTCGATGTCCTTGCGCTTGTAGCGAACCACGTGCAGCACCGGGCCGAAGATCTCCCGCTGCAGTTCGTCGAAGCTTTCCAGCTCGATCAGGGTTGGCATCACGAAGGTGCCGCGTTTGACTTCCTCGGCATCGGCGATGGCGACCTGGTACACGCTGCGACCTTTGTCGCGCATGGCCTGGATGTGCTTCTCGATGCCGGCCTTGGCTTCGGCGTCGATCACCGGGCCGATGTCCACGCACAGGCGTTCCGGGTTGCCGAGGCGGCTTTCAGCCATGGCGCCCTTGAGCATTTCGATGACGCGGTCGGCGGAATCTTCCTGCAGGCACAGTACACGCAGCGCGGAGCAACGCTGGCCGGCGCTGTCGAAGGCCGAGGAGACGACATCGATGACCACTTGTTCAGTGAGCGCCGACGAGTCGACGATCATCGCGTTCTGGCCGCCGGTTTCGGCGATCAGCGGAATTGGACGGCCCTGGCTGTCCAGACGACCGGCGATGTTGCGTTGCAGCAGGCGCGCCACTTCAGTGGAACCGGTGAACATTACGCCTTTGACGCGATCGTCGCCCACCAGGCCTGCGCCGACGGTTTCACCACGGCCCGGCAGCAGTTGCAGCACGCCTTCGGGAATGCCGGCTTCGAGCAGCAGGCGCACAGCCTGGGCAGCGACCAGCGGTGTTTGCTCCGCAGGTTTGGCCAGTACCGGGTTACCGGCGGCCAGTGCCGCAGCGACCTGGCCGCTGAAGATGGCCAGTGGGAAGTTCCACGGGCTGATGCACACCACCGGGCCCAGCGGACGGTGGGCGTCATTGGTGAAATCGTTGCGTGCCTGCACCGCGTAGTAACGCAGGAAGTCCACGGCTTCGCGCACTTCGGCGATGGCGTTGGCGAAGGTCTTGCCGGCCTCACGGGCCAGCAGGCCCATCAGTGGCTGGATTTCGCCCTCCATCAGGTCCGCGGCGCGCTCCAGAATCGCGGCGCGTTCGGCCGGCGGGGTGGCCTGCCAGATCGGTGCGGCGTTCAGGGCGCAGGCAATGGCATTGTCGACGTCATCGACGGTGGCTTCTTGTACATGGCCCACCACGTCGCGCAGATCGGACGGGTTGAGTACCGGCACCGGAGTTTCGGTGCTGGAAACGCAACCGAGCATCGGCGCGGCTTTCCAGTGGTTGTGCGCAGTGGCCAGCAAGGCGCAGGACAACGAGGCCAGGCGATGTTCGTTGGCCATGTCGATGCCGCTGGAGTTGGCGCGCTCGGCACCGTACAGGTCACGCGGCAGCGGAATGCGCGGGTGCGGCAGGCCGAAACCGCCTTCCACGGTCGCCATCTTCTCGATGCTCGCCACCGGGTCGGCCACCAGTTCCTGGATCGAGATCGACTGGTCGGCAATGCGGTTGACGAACGAGGTGTTCGCGCCGTTTTCCAGCAGTCGACGCACCAGGTACGCCAGCAGGGTTTCGTGAGTGCCGACCGGAGCGTACACGCGGCACGGACGGTTCAGCTTGCCGTCGGAAATTTTGCCTACGACCTGTTCGTACAGAGGCTCACCCATGCCGTGAAGGCACTGGAACTCGTACTGACCCGGGTAATAGTTCTGACCGGCGATGTGGTAAATGGCCGACAGGGTGTGAGCGTTATGCGTGGCGAACTGCGGGTAGATGACTTCCGGTACCGACAGCAGTTTGCGGGCGCAGGCAATGTAGGACACGTCGGTGTACACCTTGCGGGTGTAGACCGGGTAGCCTTCCAGGCCTTCAACCTGGGCGCGCTTGATTTCGCTGTCCCAGTACGCACCTTTCACCAGGCGGATCATCAGGCGATGACGGCTGCGGCGAGCCAGGTCGATCACGTAGTCGATCACGTACGGGCAACGCTTCTGATAAGCCTGGATCACGAAACCGATGCCGTTCCAGCCGGTCAGTTGCGGCTCGAAGCACAGGCGCTCGAGCAGATCCAGCGACAGCTCGAGGCGGTCGGCTTCTTCGGCGTCGATGTTCAGGCCGATGTCGTATTGCTTGGCCAGCAAGGTCAGTGACAGCAGGCGCGGGTACAGCTCGTCCATCACGCGCTCGTACTGGGCGCGGCTGTAACGCGGGTGCAGCGCCGACAGCTTGATGGAGATGCCCGGGCCTTCATAAATCCCACGGCCGTGGGAGGCTTTGCCGATCGAGTGGATGGCTTGTTCGTACGAGGCCAGGTACTTCTGCGCGTCGTGTTCGGTCAGCGCCGCTTCACCGAGCATGTCGTAGGAATAGCGGAAACCCTTGGCTTCGAACTTGCTGGCGTTGGCCAGGGCTTCGGCGATGGTTTCGCCGGTGACGAACTGCTCGCCCATCAGGCGCATGGCCATGTCGACGCCCTTACGGATCATCGGCTCGCCGCTCTTGCCGATGATGCGGCTCAGGGACGAAGTCAGGCCGGCTTCGTTGTGGGTGGACACCAGTTTGCCGGTCAGCAGCAGACCCCAGGTAGCGGCGTTGACGAACAGCGAAGGGCTGTTGCCCAAGTGCGGCTGCCAGTTGCCGGTGCTGATCTTGTCGCGGATCAGCGCGTCACGTGTGCCTTTGTCCGGGATACGCAGCAGCGCTTCGGCCAGGCACATCAGCGCCACGCCTTCCTGGGACGACAGGGAAAATTCCTGCAGCAGGCCCTGAACGATGCCGGCACGGCCTCCGGCACTCTTCTGGTTGCGCAGCTTTTCGGCAATGGAAGCGGCGAGCTTGTTGGTGGCCTCGGCCATCGGCGCCGGCAGGCGTGCCTGCTCGATCAGCATTGGCACCACTTCCGGCTCCGGGCGACGGTAAGCGGCGGTAATCGAGGCGCGCAGCACCGATTGCGGCAGGATGCTTTCGGCAAATTCCAGGAAGCACTGATGGGCGTGATCGACGTGGACTTCGCCGGCGTCGTCCGCGGCGGCGGTGGTCAAACCGTTCAGCTCGGTCAGGGTTGCACCACCCTCGAGTTTTTCCAGGTAATTGAAAATTGCCTGCTTGATCAGCCAGTGCGGCGTGCGATCAATGGAAGTCGCGGCGGCCTTGAGGCGTTCGCGGGTCGGGTCGTCGAGTTTGACCCCAAGGGTGGTGGTAGCCATGTTTTTATCCTCATGTTTGCCACGACTGCGTGGCATCAGCTGGCGGCAAGATTAGCTGCGGGATGTAAGAGGTGCAACCGGGTGCAACCCTTTTTTGTAGGAAATATCGTCGTCTTGTCGGGAATTGAATTCTGGTACGAGCGTGCCGCGCGTGCTTGGTGCTTTTACTTCTAGATAGCCGTCAGAACTGCGCTAAAAGGAAGCAAAAACAGTGGGTTTTCATGAGGGTGCAACCAGTTCTCAATAAATGGTTGCGCCTGATTTGCTTTGTTGACTAGCATGCGCGCCCCAAGGTGCAACCTGTTCGAAGAGTGGTTGTGCCGGCTGATGGCTTTCCTGGGGAAACATCAGTCGTAAATGCGCGGGGCCCCGGATCGTCTGTCAAACGTCAGCGTTTGCCAGCGGTTCAACGGCCGCTGCTACATAAAAACAAAGCCAGGGCGTCACTTAATGAGCGTAACGAATCCAACCCTGATCACGTTCGTGATCTACATCGCAGCAATGGTGCTGATCGGCTTCATGGCCTATCGTTCCACCAACAACCTTTCTGATTACATCCTGGGCGGTCGCAGCCTGGGCAGCGTTGTCACCGCGCTGTCCGCCGGTGCCTCCGACATGAGTGGCTGGTTGTTGATGGGCCTGCCGGGCGCCATTTACATGTCCGGTCTGTCCGAAAGCTGGATCGCCATCGGCCTGATTGTCGGCGCCTACCTGAACTGGCTGTTCGTCGCCGGTCGTCTGCGCGTGCAGACCGAGCACAACGGCGACGCCCTGACGCTGCCGGATTACTTTGCCAGCCGTTTCGAAGACAAGAGCGGCCTGCTGCGGATCATCTCCGCGGTCGTGATCCTGGTGTTCTTCACCATCTATTGCGCCTCTGGCATCGTGGCCGGTGCCCGTCTGTTCGAAAGCACGTTCGGCATGTCCTACGAGACAGCGCTGTGGGCCGGTGCCGCGGCGACGATTGCCTACACCTTCGTCGGCGGTTTCCTGGCCGTGAGCTGGACCGACACCGTGCAAGCCACGCTGATGATCTTCGCCCTGATCCTGACGCCGATCATCGTGCTGTTGGCTACCGGCGGCGTCGACACCACCTTCCTGGCCATCGAAGCGCAGGACCCTGCCAACTTCGACATGCTCAAGGGCACGACCTTCATCGGCATCATCTCGCTGATGGGCTGGGGCCTGGGCTACTTCGGCCAGCCGCACATCCTGGCGCGTTTCATGGCGGCGGATTCGGTGAAGTCGATTGCCAATGCCCGTCGCATCTCCATGACCTGGATGATCCTGTGCCTGGGTGGGACCGTGGCTGTCGGCTTCTTCGGCATTGCCTACTTCTCGGCCAACCCGGCCATGGCCATGCCAGTGAGCGAGAACCACGAACGAGTGTTCATTGAACTGGCCAAAATCCTCTTCAATCCATGGATTGCCGGTGTGTTGTTGTCGGCCATTCTGGCGGCGGTGATGAGCACCCTGAGCTGCCAGCTGCTGGTGTGCTCGAGCGCCCTGACCGAAGACTTCTACAAGACTTTCCTGCGTAAAACCGCTTCTCAGGTTGAGCTGGTCTGGGTCGGTCGTGCCATGGTGCTGCTGGTGGCTCTGGTTGCCATTGCCCTGGCCGCCAATCCGGAAAACCGCGTACTGGGTCTGGTGAGCTACGCCTGGGCCGGTTTCGGTGCCGCCTTCGGTCCAGTTGTACTGATCTCGGTGATCTGGAAAGACATGACCCGTAACGGCGCACTGGCCGGTATCCTGGTCGGAGCGATCACCGTGATCGTCTGGAAACACTTCGAACTGCTGGGTCTGTACGAAATCATCCCTGGTTTCATCTTTGCCAGCCTGGCGATCTACATCGTCAGCAAGCTGGGCGCGCCGACTTCCGGGATGCTGCAGCGCTTCGCCGCGGCTGAAAGTGATTTCCGCCTGAACAAGTAATGGCCTGAGCGCTTGCGCTGAGCCGGTGCTTGAATGAAAACGGCCCGCTTCTTTTGGAGGCGGGCCGTTTTTCTTTGCCGTGATCTCCCTGGCGCGCCCACTCGGCTGCCGCCCCCTGACTTGCAAGCCGGTAGAAGGTAAACTTCCCGGCCTTCGCAGGAGCAGCCATGAATTATCGTCACGCCTTCCATGCCGGCAATCACGCCGATGTGTTCAAACACCTGACCTTGACCCGCCTCATCGCCCTGATGTCGCGCAAGGAGCAGCCGTTCGCCTATCTCGATACGCATGCCGGCATCGGTCTGTATGACTTGCAGGGTGATCAGGCCAGCCGTACCGGCGAGTACCTGGAAGGCATTGCGCGTTTGTGGGATCAGCCGGATCTGCCGATCCTGACGGCTGACTATATGCAGGTGCTGCACGAGATGAACCCGGATGGCCAGTTGCGCTATTACCCGGGCTCGCCAGAGTTGGCGCGGCGCCTGACCCGCCCGCAGGACCGCGTGCTGATTAACGAGAAGCACCCCGAGGATGGCCAGTTGCTCAAGGAGAACATGGCCGGGGATCGTCGGGTCAAGGTGCACCTGGGCGAAGGTTGGCATGTGCCGCGAGCCTTGCTGCCTGTTCCGGAAAAGCGCGCGGTGATGCTGATCGACCCGCCGTTCGAAAAGCTCGACGAGATGCAGCGATGCGCGTTGGCGATGAAGGAAGCGATTGGCCGGATGCGCCAGACTGTGGCGGCTATCTGGTATCCGGTGAAGGATCAGCGGGCGCTGCGCCGCTTCTATCAGGATCTGGCGGGCACCGGTGCGCCGAAGCTGTTGCGGGTGGAGCTGCTGGTGCATCCGCTGGACACACCGAACAGCCTGAACGGTTCCGGCCTGGCGATCGCCAATCCGCCGTGGGGACTCGAGGAAGAATTGCGTGAGTTGCTGCCGTGGTTGTCTGAAAAGCTTGGACAGACCCAAGGTGGGTGGAAGATGGATTGGTTGATTGCCGAGAGTTGATCGGCCGAATTGATGGCGTC
>DATMUG010000012.1:0-23050 GCA_035563915.1 Pseudomonas sp.
GCTCGCGAAAGCGTCGGATCATTCAACACTCATTTTTTGAATGAGCGATAGTATTCGCGAGCAGGCTCGCTCCCACAGATTCAGATTCAGATTCAGATTCAGGTTGAGGTCAGTGCGCCAACGGGTAGATGGCATTGGCCAGCGCAATGTCTTCCAGGCCCAGGCCGATGGAGCGGAAGAACACATGGCGGTCGTAAGCGGGACGCTGCACTTTCTCGCTGAGCAGGTCGGCCAGGTCGCCGACAATTGCGCTTTTGTTCCAGCCATGTTGCTCACCGGCGATCAGCATTTCACCGGCCGAGCCCGGGGTGGTCACGCGATAGTCGCAGAACACCTGCATGTCGTTGAGGCTCTGCGGCGGAACCTCGTGGGCGCGCGGAGCGTTGGTGCTGATGGAGGTGATCAGCGCCGGTTTGCTGAGGATGGACGGATCGATCACCGGGCCTGCGGACGAGGTGCACAGCATGATCACATCGGCGTCGGCAATGGCGACTTCGCGGCTTTGGGCGATGGTCAGGCGCGGGTCGAGGCGGGTGATGTGTGCCTGTTCCTCGGCGCTGCTTTCGCTAAGGCCCGGCGAGTACAGGCTGATGCTCTGCCAGTCGCGCAGGCCTTTGACGTAGTGCACGTGGGCCTGGGCCACTTTGCCACTGCCAATGATTGCCAGGCGGGACGCTTTCAACGGCGCCAGGGCGTCGATCGCCACCGCCGTGGTGGCGGCGGTGCGCGCGGTGGTCAGCTCGCCGGCATCGCACAGCAGCAGTGGCTGTCCTGTCTGCATCGACATCAGCAGGGTCCAGGCTGTCACCAGCGGGCCTTGTTCGCGCACGATGTACGGCGAAGTCTTGACCCCATACACGCCATCTTCAGCCAGCACGCCCAGGTAGTTGATGAAGTCGCCGGCAGCCTGTGGAAACTCCACCAGTTGCTGCGCGGGCTGCACCGCTTGCCCGGCGGCCAGGTCGCGGAACAGTTTGCGCAGGATCTGTGGCACGTCGACCTGGGCCAATAACTCGCGGGCCTGGGGTTGGGTGATCACGTAGGGGGTGCTGGACATGGTCGACTCCGGAATAAACTAATTTGTCTATTATGGACTTTTGAATATGTATCGCAAGCGCTGACCGATAAAAAGCCGGGCGAAAAAAAGGCGCAGTCCGTTTCCGGCTGCGCCTCTTTGCGTACCCCGTCCGTTATGGACGTTTGCGCTCGACCGCGCGCAGTAGATGCGTCGGTGGCGTTTCACAGTTGATCTTCTTGCCCAGCATCGCTTCGATGGAGGGTAGCTGGTAGGAGTCGTCTTCACCGGCAAAGCTGATGGACACGCCGTCAGCGCCCGCGCGACCGGTACGGCCGATGCGGTGCACGTAGTCGTCCGGTACTTCCGGCAGGGTGAAGTTGATCACGTGGCTGATGCCGTCGATGTGGATCCCGCGTCCGGCCACGTCGGTGGCCACCAGCACGCGAATCTTGCCTTCGCGGAAGCCTTCCAGGGTCTTGATGCGCTTGTGTTGCGGGACATCGCCCGACAATTGCGCGGCATTGATGCCGTCGCGCACCAGGCGCTCCTCGATGCGTCGCACTTCATCCTTGCGGTTGGCGAACACGATCACCCGCTCCCAGCCGTTGTCGTTGACCAGGTTGTAGAGCAGCTTGTATTTGTCGGCGCCGGCCACTGCATAGATGTGCTGCTCGACGTTGTCGCTGGCCACGTTGGTGGCTTCGATTTCGACGACGGCAGGATCGGTGGTCCATTGCTTGGCCAGGTTCATCACGTCGTCGGTGAAGGTCGCGGAGAACAGCAGGGTCTGGCGTTCGGACTTCGGCGGTGTCTGGCGAATGATCTGACGTACCTGCGGGATGAAGCCCATGTCGAGCATGCGGTCAGCTTCATCGAGCACCATCACTTCGACCATGTCCAGATGCACGTCGCCGCGCTGGTTGAAGTCCAGCAGGCGGCCCGGCGTGGCCACGAGGATGTCGCAGTGACGAGCTTCGAGGTGCTTGAGCTGCTTGTCGAAGTCCATGCCGCCGACGAACGTCATGACGTTCAGGCCGGTGTATTTGGTCAGGTCTGCGGCATCCTTGGCGATCTGCACCACCAGCTCGCGGGTCGGCGCGATGATCAACGCCCGTGGCTCACCCATGTAGCGCTCTTTCGGCGGCGGGGTCTGCAGCAACTGGGTGATGATCGAAATCAGGAACGCGGCGGTTTTGCCGGTGCCGGTCTGGGCGCGACCGATGGCGTCCTTGCCGGCAAGGGTGAAGCCCAGCACCTGCGCCTGGATCGGCGTGCAATAAGGGAAGCCCAGGTCCTGGATGGCGTGCATCAGTTCGGGGGCGAGCTTGAAATCGTGGAAGCGGGTCTTGCCTTCCTGGGGCTCGACGACGAAATCCTCGAGCTTCCATGGGATCACCGGGGCCTTGGGCTTCGGTTCGCGGCGTGGTTTGGCGGGTTTTGGCGTTTCGCTGCGTGGCTGCGCGGGGGCAGTGGTGGTTGCGGACTGAGCAGCTGGCGCGTGTTTTTGCTCGTCTTGTGGTGCCGCTGGGGGAGCGCTCCGGCCAGGCTGATTACCGTCGGTGCGGTGGCTGGGCTGGTGAGACGGAGCGCTGGGGGCTGGCGCGAGTTGTTCGGCCTCGCTTTTACCGAACATTTTCTTGAGTGCTTTGAGCACGGTCATCTCATCAATTGGTTAAGGAATGTACGCCGGCCAGTGTAATGCAAGAAACGGGCGCGGCGTAGTGGGATGGATCAATGGGCGCTTTTAAACAGGAAAATGCCGGTAAAACGTTTAACGCAAACGTTCAGCAAGCCAAGTACCGATGTCGCGAATTTCCTCGGGTAACACTTCGTGGGCCATTGGGTACTCCTGCCATGTCACGGTGACACCATGCTGCTTGAGGTACTCGTAAGCGGTAAGCCCCATCGAGTTTTGCACCACGTCATCGTACTGGCCATGCAGCGACAGCACCGGAATGCGCTGCTGGCTGGCAGACAGCTCAAGCTCATCGCTGAAGGTCGGTGCGTAGGTCGAGAGGGCAAGTACGCCACCCAGCGGGCCCTGCCATTTCACAAACGCGGTGTGTAGAACGACAGCGCCACCTTGGGAAAAGCCCGCGAGGAAAATCCGCGAGGCGTCTATTCCGCTGGCTCGCTGCTGTTCAATCAATTCGATGATGCGGTCGGCGGAGGCTTCCAGCTGATCGCGGTTAATCGCCCGCGCCGGGCTCATGGCCAATATGTCGTACCAGCTTGGCATCTCATAGCCGCCGTTGATGGTCACGGCGCGGGTCGGTGCCTGGGGCAGGACGAAGCGGGTGGTGGTCAGGCTTTCCTGCAGGGCTTCGGCCACGGGCAGGAAGTCATAGCGATCGGCGCCCAGGCCGTGCAGCCAGATGACGCAGGCGTCTTCTGTCTCGGCGGGGTGAAGAATCAAGGGCTCGGTCATGTCTGCTCCAATTGTGTGCGTGCGCTCTCATTGAGTGCGGGCCTTGAGTGCGCGTCTGGTTGATCAGTTACGAAGATGTCGCAAGGTTACAAGTTTTGCTATTGACCTGTCGCTTTCCCGCTTAAAAGGTCGGTGTGGTACGGGGCTTGCTATAGGGGAGCTGGTACGAAGATCCCACATCTGTCGGTAACACTATCAGGCCATTTATGGCAGTGGGATAGCAAAGAATCCGGTGATGGATGTTCGCCAGTGGCCGCTACGGGCTTCGCGAACGTGAAAGGGCTACAGCCCGTTCGGCCGATTGGTGAGAAGTGAGTTGTCCATTATGTGGATTTTCTCCTACTAGACTCATAGCTACGGTCTCTACGTCGGTTGACCCCACAACAAGCCAACTCGGGTCAACAACGCCTCAAAAGGGTGCGGCAGGACTCACGCTCCGACACAACAAGAGCAAAACTGGAGGTTTGAATGAAGATGTTGAAATCCACCCTGGCTATCGTGACTGCAGCAACAGTTCTCGGTGTCAGCGGGTTCGCTCAGGCGGGTGCAACCCTGGATGCAGTGCAGAAGAAAGGTTTCGTGCAGTGTGGCGTCAGCGATGGTCTGCCAGGCTTCTCGGTTCCGGACTCCACCGGCAAGATCGTGGGTATCGATGCTGACTACTGCCGCGCTGTGGCCGCTGCCGTATTCGGCGATGCGACCAAGGTCAAGTTCAGTCAGTTGAACGCCAAAGAGCGCTTCACCGCGCTGCAGTCGGGCGAAATCGACATCCTGTCGCGCAACACCACCATGACCAGCTCCCGTGACGCCGGCATGGGTCTGAAATTCCCGGGCTTCATTACCTACTACGACGGCATCGGCTTCCTGGTTAACAACAAGCTGGGCGTGAAAAGCGCCAAAGAGCTGGATGGCGCGACCATCTGCATCCAGGCCGGTACCACCACCGAACTGAACGTTTCCGACTACTTCCGCGGCAACGGTCTGAAATACACCCCGATCACTTTCGACACCTCCGATGAAAGCGCCAAGTCGCTGGAATCCGGTCGTTGCGACGTGCTGACCTCCGACAAATCCCAGCTGTTCGCCCAGCGCAGCAAGCTGGCCGCGCCGAAGGATTACGTCGTTCTGCCGGAAACCATTTCCAAGGAACCACTGGGCCCGGTCGTGCGTAACGGCGACGACGAGTGGCTGGCCATCGTGCGCTGGGTTGGCTACGCCATGCTCAACGCTGAAGAGGCCGGCATCACGTCGAAGAACGTCGAAGCCGAAGCCAAAGGCACCAAGAACCCGGACGTCGCTCGTTTGCTGGGCACCGACGGTGAATACGGCAAAGACCTGAAAGTGAAGAAAGACTGGGTCGTGCAGATCGTCAAGCAAGTCGGCAACTACGGCGAAGTGTTCGAGAAAAACCTCGGCAAGAGCACTCCGCTGGAAATCGACCGCGGGCTGAACGCCTTGTGGAACGCTGGCGGCATTCAATACGCACCACCAGTGCGCTGATGGTTCTATCACCCGGTGGGCCAACCACCGGGTGATGTTCTGTTCCATTATTTCCGGGGCACTTCATGCAAAATTCAATCGGCGCACCAAAGCAGAGGCTCAGCCTCAGCGATCCAAAAGTGCGTGCGTGGCTCTTCCAGATCATCACCATTGTCGCGGTGGTCTCGATGGGCTGGTATCTGTTCGATAACACGCAAACCAACCTTCAGCACCGGGGCATTACCTCGGGCTTCGATTTTCTGGAGCGCAGTGCCGGTTTCGGCATCGCTCAACACCTGATCTCCTACACCGAAGCGGACAGCTACGCCCGTGTGTTCCTGATCGGCCTGCTCAACACCCTGCTGGTGACCTTCATCGGCGTGATCCTGGCGACGATCCTCGGATTCATCGTCGGTGTGGCACGGCTGTCGAAGAACTGGATCATCGCCAAACTGGCGACGGTGTATGTGGAGGTTTTCCGTAACATCCCGCCGCTGCTGCAGATCCTGTTCTGGTACTTCGCGGTGTTCCTGACCATGCCGGGGCCGCGCAACAGCCACAACTTCGGCGACACCTTCTTCGTCAGCGCCCGTGGCCTGAACATGCCGGCCGCACAGATGGCCGACGGCTTCTGGGCCTTCGTGATCAGCGTCGTGGTGGCCATCGTCGCCATCGTGCTGATGGCCCGCTGGGCCAACAAGCGCTTCGAGGAAACCGGCGTTCCGTTCCACAAGTTCTGGACCGGCCTGGCACTGTTCCTGGTGATCCCGGCGCTGTGCGCGCTGATCTTCGGCGCGCCGCTGCACTGGGAACTGCCCAAGCTGCAAGGCTTCAACTTCGTCGGTGGCTGGGTGCTGATCCCGGAACTGCTGGCCCTGACCCTGGCACTGACGGTGTACACCGCGGCGTTCATCGCCGAGATCGTGCGTTCGGGGATCAAGTCGGTGAGCCATGGCCAGACCGAGGCGGCCCGTTCCCTCGGCCTGCGCAACGGTCCGACCCTGCGCAAGGTGATCATCCCGCAAGCCCTGCGCGTGATCATTCCACCGCTGACCAGCCAATACCTGAACCTGGCGAAAAACTCCTCGCTGGCCGCCGGTATCGGTTACCCGGAAATGGTGTCGCTGTTCGCCGGGACCGTGCTGAACCAGACCGGGCAGGCGATCGAAGTGATTGCGATCACCATGAGTGTGTACCTGGCGATCAGTATCAGCATTTCCCTGCTGATGAACTGGTACAACAAGCGCATTGCGCTGATCGAGCGGTAAGGAAAAGCGCATGAGTACTCATACCTTCAAACCCGACATGCCACCACCGAGCAAAGTCTTCGGGCCGGTGGCGTGGATGCGCGCGAACATGTTCTCCAGCTGGCTCAACACCCTGCTGACCCTGTTCGCGTTCTACCTCATTTATCTGGTGGTTCCGCCGATCCTGCATTGGGCAATCCTGGACGCCAACTGGGTTGGCACCACCCGTGCCGACTGCACCAAGGAAGGCGCTTGCTGGGTGTTCATCCAGCAGCGTTTCGGCCAGTTCATGTACGGCTACTATCCGCCTGAACTGCGCTGGCGCGTGGACCTGACTGTGTGGCTGGCGGTCATCGGCGTGGCACCGTTGTTCATTTCACGCTTTCACCGTAAAGCCGTGTATGGCCTGAGCTTCCTGGTGCTGTACCCGATCATTGCCTACTTCCTGCTGCATGGCGGCGTGTTCGGCCTGACCCAGGTGGCGACCAGCCAATGGGGCGGCCTGATGCTGACCCTGGTGATCGCCACCGTCGGTATTGCCGGTGCGTTGCCGCTGGGGATTGTCCTGGCACTGGGCCGTCGCTCGAACATGCCGGCGATTCGCGTGGTCTGCGTGACCTTCATCGAATTCTGGCGCGGCGTGCCGTTGATCACGGTGCTGTTCATGTCCTCGGTGATGCTGCCGCTGTTCCTGCCCGAGGGCATGAACTTCGACAAACTCCTGCGGGCGCTGATCGGTGTGATCCTGTTCCAGTCGGCCTATGTCGCCGAAGTGGTGCGCGGCGGTCTGCAAGCGATCCCCAAAGGTCAGTACGAAGCCGCCGCGGCGATGGGCTTGGGTTACTGGCGCAGCATGGGCCTGGTGATTCTGCCGCAAGCCCTGAAGCTGGTGATCCCGGGCATCGTCAACACGTTCATCGCGCTGTTCAAGGACACGAGCCTGGTGATCATCATCGGCCTGTTCGACCTGCTCAACAGCGTCAAGCAAGCCGCCGCCGACCCGAAATGGCTGGGCATGGCCACTGAAGGCTACGTGTTCGCCGCCCTGGTGTTCTGGATTTTCTGTTTTGGTATGTCCCGCTACTCCATGCATTTGGAACGCAAGCTGGACACAGGCCACAAGCGCTAAGTCGCTACCTATTTAGGAAGTTTTCCGATGAGCGAAGCAATCAAACAGCCTGTGGGCCCTGAAGGCATTATTCAGATGCAGGGCGTGAACAAGTGGTACGGCCAGTTCCACGTGCTGAAAGACATCAACCTCAACGTCAAGCAGGGCGAGCGTATCGTCCTGTGCGGCCCGTCGGGTTCCGGCAAATCCACCACCATCCGCTGCCTCAACCGTCTGGAAGAGCACCAGCAGGGCCGCATCGTGGTCGATGGCACGGAGCTGACCAACGACCTCAAGCAGATCGAAGCGATCCGCCGTGAAGTCGGCATGGTGTTCCAGCACTTCAACCTGTTCCCGCACCTGACCATTTTGCAGAACTGCACCCTGGCGCCGATGTGGGTACGCAAGATGCCCAAGCGCAAGGCCGAGGAAATCGCCATGCACTACCTGGAGCGCGTACGCATTCCGGAGCAGGCGCACAAGTACCCGGGGCAATTGTCCGGCGGTCAGCAACAGCGTGTGGCGATTGCCCGTGCGCTGTGCATGAAACCGAAAATCATGTTGTTCGACGAACCGACTTCCGCACTCGACCCGGAGATGGTGAAAGAGGTGCTGGACACCATGATCGGCCTGGCTGAAGACGGCATGACCATGCTCTGCGTAACCCACGAAATGGGCTTCGCCCGCACCGTGGCCAACCGCGTGATCTTCATGGACAAGGGTGAAATCGTCGAACAGGCCGCGCCGAACGACTTCTTCGACCACCCGCAGAACGATCGCACCAAGCTGTTCCTGAGCCAGATCCTTCATTGATCGACGCTTGGCAATGAAATAAACCCGGACCGAGTTCCGGGTTTATTTTTGCCCACAGAAAACCGCGACCTGTAGGAGCGAGCTTGCTCGCGATGGACTGGAGAACACCGCAGGGCGTCAGGTGCGCAGCGTTATCGTTGACGACCATCGCGAGCAGGCTCGCTCCTACAGGGGGGTTGTGTGTAGTTCGATAGCTGACTAACATGTCAGGAAATTCATCCTATGATTGGATGAAAGGGCGAATTACATGTCAGACATTTCTCCATTAGTAAAACGATCCCTGGTCGACCAGGCTCTGGATCAGTTGCGTCAGCGCATCAATCAAGGCGTCTGGGTTGTGGGTCAGCGCTTGCCCACCGAGCCCGAGTTGTCCGCCGAGCTCGGTATCAGCCGCAACACCGTGCGCGAAGCCATGCGGGTGCTGGCGTTTTCCGGGTTGATCGAAATCCGCCAGGGCGACGGCAGTTATCTGCGGGCGGTGGTCGATCCGCTGGATACATTGAAAGTGCTTTCGCGGTGCTCCCTTGAACAGGCTCGCGAGACGCGGCACATCCTCGAAGTGGAGGCCATTGGCCTCGCGGCATTGCGTCGTACCGAGGAGGATCTGGTGGCCTTGCGTGAGGCGCTGGGTGTCAGCGCCAGCCACTATCACGGCGATCTCGATACTTACATCGCCTGCGATCTGGTGTTTCACCGCCGTCTGGTGGACGCCGCGCACAACCCGACCCTCAGCGAGTTGTATCGCTATTTCTCCAGTGTCGTGGGTGCCCAATTACGTCACTGCCTGAACATCACCCCACGCCGCCAGGAAGTGTTCGACCTGCATGTCGAACTGCTCGATGCCGTCGAGCAACGCGACCCGGAACGGGCCAAAGCCTTGTCGAGGCAGTTGATCAATGAACCTTGAAACCGAGAACGCCATGTCCAGCAGCCACAGCCAGATCACCGAAGCCAAACGCAAGGCGGAGCTCGAAGAACTGCTGATCGATGCCGAGGCCGACGACGAGCAGGTCCAGCACAGCCATCCGGTTCTGCGGCGGCCGTGGCTGTTACTGCTGGGACTGATTCTGGTGGCGCTGAACCTGCGTCCGGCGTTGTCGAGCATGGCGCCGATGCTCAGCGAGGTGTCAAAAAGTCTTGGATTATCGGCGTCACAGGCCGGTTTGCTGACGACACTACCGGTGCTGTGCCTCGGCCTGTTTGCGCCACTGGCACCGGTTCTGGCCCGACGTTTTGGTGCCGAGCGAGTCGTGCTGGGCATTCTTCTGACCCTCGCGGGCGGGATCATTGTGCGAAGTTCCTTCGGTGAAATTGGCCTGTTCGCCGGCAGCGTGCTGGCCGGTGCCAGCATCGGAGTAATCGGCGTGTTGCTGCCGGGTATCGTCAAGCGCGACTTTCCGAAACAGGCCGGGACCATGACCGGGGTCTACACCATGGCTCTGTGCCTGGGTGCGGCAATGGCGGCGGGCGCGACCGTGCCGCTGAGTGAACACTTCGACAAAAGTTGGGCGATGGGTCTGGGTTTCTGGGTCATTCCAGCGCTGGTCGCGGCGCTGTTCTGGTTGCCTCAGGTCGGCCAGAAACAGGGCACGCACAACGTGGCCTACAAAGTTCGCGGACTGCTGCGTGATCCATTGGCCTGGCAAGTGACCTTGTACATGGGCCTGCAATCGTCCCTGGCCTACATTGTGTTTGGCTGGTTGCCGTCGATCCTCATCGGTCGCGGCCTGACCCCGATCCAGGCCGGTCTGGTGCTGTCGGGCTCGGTGATCGTGCAACTGCTCAGCTCTCTGGCCGCCCCTTGGCTGGCGACCCGCGGCAAGGATCAACGCCCGGCGATCGTGATCGTCATGGTGATGACCCTTGGCGGTCTGTTCGGTTGCCTCTACGCACCAATCGAAGGCCTGTGGGGCTGGGCGATTTTGCTCGGTCTGGGGCAGGGCGGCACATTCAGCCTGGCGTTGACCTTGATCGTGCTGCGTTCGCGGGACTCGCATGTCGCCGCCAATCTGTCGGGCATGGCCCAGGGCTTTGGCTACACCCTGGCGTCCATGGGGCCGTTTGCGGTCGGCATCGTGCACGACTGGACCGGAGGCTGGAACGCCGTGGGCTGGATCTTCGGCGTGATCGGCGTCGGGGCAATCGTTGCAGGACTCGGTGCCGGACGCTCGCTGTATGTGCAGGTGGTCAGCGAAAAGGTTTGATCACAAGTACACCACGTCCAGCGTCGCCGAGCCGTCGAGCAGCACATCGACGCTCAAGTCCAGCTCAGCGGTCGGCGCGATGACCGTTTCGACCGTCACCCGGCTGGTCAGCTGCTGGAGGGCAATCGGGCCCGCGCTGCTGCCGGCTACGTCGGTAAAGCCCAGGTAGCTGCGGGCGCCAATGGGAATGGATCGGCTATTGGATGAGCTCCAGGCCAGGCCGCCTGTGGTGGAGTCGGTTCGAAACACTTGCGACCAGCCATCCACCACCGTGGCGAGCGGATCGAAATTCAGCGAATACAGGCCGATCTTGTTGCTGCTGTTGTCGTAATTCAGGCCGTAGTAAATCTCGCTGTTGACGATGGCCGAGCCTTCGCGATTGTCGCGCATCGTCAGGGCGAAACGCGCAGGCGCGCTGCATTGGATGCTGAAGTCGAGCATCTGGTCGCGCAGTTGCGTGCGCTTGTCGACACTCAGTTCCTGCCGGGAGATCTTGCCGTAGTCGACAAGGCCATTGTTGGACAGGCTTGGGGTGCAGGCGGCTGGGGTGATGACGCCATTGACCGTCAGGTCCACGGCGGACGCCGCGTGAACCATGGGCATGATGCCCATGAGGATGGTTGTCGCAAGCCATGGGGATCGATTGTGCATCGTGAGATCCTTTTCGTGAGTTTGTATGGTCGGGTGCCGAGATCGGTCTTTGCCCGGCATCCGATTCGGGGCAACGACGGCGTTACAGGTACTTCATTTCAAGGGTGGCGGAGCCGTCGAGGTACACCTGCTGACTAAGGTCCAACTCACGGGCTGGCTTGATCCACGTCAGAAGTCTCAGAACAAAGGTCAGGCCTTGAACACTGATCGGCTGATACCCGGTATCCCCTTGGGCTGCCACCGACACGTACTCTCCCGGCTCCCAGATCATGTGGTAGTGCCAGCCGGTTTCACCGTCAGGGGACTTGACCGTCTGTGCCACTGCACCGTCGGCAAGCGCCGTGTGCATATTCAGCATGTACATTCCGATGTTCTGGGTGCCATTGATTTTTCCCAGGCCGAAAGTCGCATTTGAATCGTTCGAGTCGGCACGATTGTCGACACTCAACAGTGCGACCCGGGTAGCTCCTTCGCACTGGACTGACAGCGTCAACTCGCGTTGTGGCAGAGCGGTATCAGCGTTCTGATTCAGATCTCTGGCCAAAATTTTTCCGTAGTCGGCGATACCACCATCCGAGAGGTTCGGTGTGCATGCACTGGGCGTAATGCTGCCGGTGACAGACAGGTCGGTGCTCGATGCGGCCTGTGTAATAGGTGCCGCACTGATCATTGCGGCATAGGTAAATGCCGCGAAGTAATATTTCATTGGTTCATGCTCCATTTTTGAGAAACATTTTTCAGCCGGCGCCTGAGCCACTCACAGAGGTGATAGAGGAGCAGCGGGTTAAAGGTACTTGACCTCGAAAGTGGTCGAGCCATCGAGGCTGACTTCGTTGCTGAGGTCAAGGCTGTCGGCGCGAGCAATGGCGGCGTTCAGACTCAGCTCAATTTTCATGTTCTGCACAGCAACCGGTTTGCTCCAGTCATCGCTGGCGGCCACCGCCAGGTAGTGGTCACTGCGCAGAATGATATTGGTGCTCCAGCTTGCCCCCTGGTCCAGTGAGACAATGGCCTGCCCTGGCACGCCGTCAGCTTCCGCGCGTACTGTGACCAACGAGTAATACCCCAGCTTCTGCGTGCCGTTGATCAGACCGAGGCCGAAAAGCCAGGATGCGATCGAAGACGCCGTGCCTTTGCGGTTGTCGAGCAATTGAACCGCGAGCAGCGCCGTGGCAGGGCAATTCACGTCGAGGTTCAGCGTCTTCGACTCCAGACGGGTGTCCGAGGTGAGATTCAAATCCCTGGCCGCAATCTTTCCAAAGTCAACCACGCCACCGTTGGGCAGGGTGGGCATGCAGGCGTCGGGGGTAATGGTGCCGGTGACGGTCAGGTCGGTGCTGGAAGCCGCCAATACCTGAGGAGTCATATGGAGCAGGGCTGCGGCGGAAAATATCGAAAAATACTTCTTCACTTTCGAATGCTCATTCATATGGCAAGAGATCTTCCTGTAAGGGCCGAACCCTTCGTGCTTGTGAGCACGAAGGGTTCGGGACTGGGCCTTACAGGTACTTCATTTCCAATGTCGCGGAACCGTCGATGGTGATTTCCTCATTCAAGGTCAATCCGTCGGAACGCAGGATCCACGTGGGGATTTCCATGTCCATCGAGACGTCTTTGGCGGCAATGGGCGTGTTTGTGTCTGCCGTGGCGCTGACCGAGAGATATCGATTCGGACGTACCGAATTCGTCGCACCCCAGGTCGCTCCTTGATCGGGTGATTCGATCGAAGCGGCGGCCTGGCCGTCTGCCAACACGTTGGTAATGGTAGGAATGTAATGGCCCAGTTTTTCCCCCGCCGGGGTCAGGCCCACTCCGAAGTAGCCGCTCACGGTGGTGTTAGGTCTATTGTCAGTGGCCTGAAGTGCGAATGTCGTAGGAGCATCACAGGTCACGATCATTTGAGTCGTAGGCCGTCCGATCAGAGTGACCTGGGTGGGTTTGAGGTCCTTGGCCGAAATTTTGCCCAAATCGATCATTCCCCCATTGGCAAAGGTTGGCGTGCAGGCTGCGGGGGTAATGCTGCCGGTGACGGTCAGGTCGGTGCTTGATGCTGCCTGCGCCAAAGGTGCGGCGCTGATCAGGGTTGTGACAGCGAATGCAGCGATACGATTTTTCATTTTTTTGATGGTCGATTATTTGAGAGAGGTTTGTGCTATCGGCACCGAGCCGCCCGCCTGGTTGAAAGGTGAGCGGCTTCGCGTCGGGGTTTAGAGATATTTCATTTCAAAGGTGGTGGAACCGCGGACCGTAACTTCGCTGGTCAGCGTCAGGCGATCGGCCCTGCCGATCCAGGTTCTGATTTCCAGATCCATCGTGACGTCTTTGGCTGTCATCGGCTGCAGGCTGCCAATGGCCGCGACCGAGAGGTATTGCGAGGCAGCAAGGAAGGGGGCCGCCGCCCAGTTTGCGCCTTCGTTGGAGGATTTGATCGAGCGTGCAGCTGCCCCGTCTGCGATGACGTTCAACACATAGGGAACGTAGTGGCCAAGCTTTTCATCGGCCGGTGTCAATCCCAGCCCGAAGAAAGGCGCGTCAATGGCGGTATTGGGCTGGTTGTCAATCGCTTGCAAGGCAAACGTGGTCGGGGCGTCGCAAGCAATGGCGAGGGCAATTCGCGGCCTTCCGAGTTCTGTGAATGTGGTTGGATTGAGGTCCTTTTTCGCAATTTTCCCGAAGTCGATGACCCCGCCATCGGCCAAGCTCGGCGTGCAAGCGGACGGCGTAATAGTGCCGGTGACGGTCAGGTCGGTGCTCGATGCGGCCTGCGCCAAAGGTGCTGCGCTGATCAAAGCGAGGGTGGAGAGGGCGGTTAACAGCTTGTTCATTTTCATACTCTCTTTCAGGGTTGATTTCCTGCCTGGCCCGAGAAATTTCGTCTCGGGTTCAGCCGGATGGGTTGGGTTGTTACAGGTAAATAATCTCGATTGTCCCGGCGCCATCGAGGTGGATGGCGGTACTTAAATCTAGGCTGTTGGTGGGTGCGATCACGGCGTCGACGGTGACGGTGGTGTTGAAGTTCTGGATCATCACCGGCCCCGCGTTGCTGCCGGCGCTGTCGGTAAAACCCAGATAACTGTTGCGGGCGATGGGAATCGGGCTGGCGCTCGATGTGCTCCAGGCATTGCCGCTGGTGGTGGAGTCGGTGCGATACAGGCGCGCAAAGTGGTCGGCGCTGGCACTGGCCGGGTCGAGATTCAGGGAGTACAGGCCGATCTTGTTGTTGCGAGCGTCCACACCCAGGCCGTAGTAAATCTCGCTGTCGACCGTCGCCGAGCCCGAGCGGTTGTCGTGCATGATCATCGCGAAGGCAGTCGGCGCGTCGCAGCCGACCCTCAGGGTCAGTGACCTGGGTGGCAGGCGCGTGGTTTTGTCGGCGTTCAAGTCATTTTGCGAGAGCCTGCCGAAGTCGACCAGGCCGCCATTGGATAGCACGGGTTCGCACGCCGCCGGAGCAAAACGGGCACGCAGGGTTGCCTCGCGGGTACGCCCGGCATTGACGGCGTCAAACACGCCTGATGCCTCCCAGGTCACAGCGTCTCGCACTTGCATGCCTTGTTCCTGGACCCAAGCCGTCAATTGGAGCTGCGCCGAGAAACTGCGGCCCTGTACTGGCAGGCCGGCCTTGACTGGAATCACTCCGTGGTCCGGGCGCCAGATCAGGTTCGACCCCGTTTGTATGGGAGACTGGCCGACACCGGCAATCAGGCCGATCTCCACCGATTGACCATCGAGCACGGCATCGCGAATGCGCATCTGATAGCTGCCGCGTTCGGCAAAGTGGAAGCGCTTGGCCGTCGCCGCCATGGCTCGGTAAAACAGGCTCATGTCCACCGGCTGCGCGCAATTGAGGCTCAGGCTCAGTTGGCGTTCACCCAGGTTTCGCTCAGGCGCCGAGTCGGGGCGAATGGCCCGGTTCATCAGGCCGTAGTCGAGCATCGGCTGGCTCAGGTTGAACTGACAGTCTTCGGTGGACGCCCAGGCCATCGGGGTGAAGCCGCTCAACGCTACAGGGGTTAAAGCCATCAGCAAATAACGCAACAGGTTCATGGAGTCATCCTCAAAGGGCTCGGCACTTGGCGGGGGCGGTTTCGTAGTACGCGTCGGGGTCGGCGACCTCGGGCAGTTCGTAGCGCAGCTCGCAGCGCTCCAGCCCCGGACCGCTGATATACAGAGGGCGGGTATCGAGAACGTTGGGCAGGAACACCTGGCCGCCTTGCTGCACCAGCGTGACGAACTCGCCGTCTTCGGTATTCACCACGGCGCCGCGTGGCAGGGGAGCACCGTTGGCGGTGGTCACCTGAAGCAAGGCCCGACGGGTCATGGAGACACCGAACTCGACCTTGTCGACGGCGCCGCGTCCGGCACTGATGACCGCCAAACCGTTGTGGATGTCGGCATTGCGCGGCAGGGTTTTGGTGTCGACTTCCACCGGACTGCGGCCGTAAGCGGCCACTTGCGGGACAACCGCCTGGCCTTGCCAGTCGGTCCAGACCGGGCCGCTGGGGGTCGAAACCTTGATGGCGCCCATATCGCCCACCGACAGCAGGGCGAAGGTGTCGTTCACCGGGTAAGGCGACAGGGTCAGGCCACCGCTGTGCAGTACCGCGCCGCCTCGGGCGCTGGCCTGATAGCTGGAACGATCGGCGTCGCCGCGGGTGTAGTTCAAGTCCAGTTGGGTGTAGCGCGGCAGCAGGGAAACGCCGGCTGTGGTCTGTACCTCTTTGTCACGGGTGTCGTGTTCGACGCCGATTCGGTAAGCCAGTTGATCGTTGATTTGCTCGCTCAAGCCCACGCCGCTGCGGTAATCGCCATCACTGTTGCGCACCCAGGTGCGCGCCCGGCGGTTTTCGCCCAGGGGGATGCTGAGATTGACGTAAACGCTATCGTCATTACGGTCCGCACCACTGACCTGCCATTCGCTCGTCACGGAGACCGACACGCCTTTGATATTGGTGCCCCAGGACACGAGGGCGCGACTGCTGCTCTGGCCATCGAATGAACTGGATCGGCTCAGGCCGCCACTGAACGCGCCGAGCCACGGGTGCGACCATGACAGGCCGGCGCTTTGTTGATCGCGATAGCGCGATTTGCTGTCGTCATCGGTGTTGTCGAACACCGCGTCTTCCAACTCGCGGTAACCGAGGGTTCGGTATGAACCGCCAGCATTGAAGCCCCATTGATCGCTTAAACGGTGGGACAGGCTCAGATCGGCCTGAAGGCCCTGAATGGATTGCTTGCTGGCGTCGGCGGCGGTCAGGGTGGCTTGAACCTGGGTAACCGGCGATGGCACAAAACCGACGCCCGCGCCTGCCGCCTGGTAATCCTCGGCACCGGTCACGCCCGCGCTGAACAGTACTTGCGGATGGATCGCGCCGCTCCAGCCACCGCTGATCACCCACGGATCGTCACCCTGTGCATCGCCAATGTTGCGCACCCGACCCGCCGCCAGCGAGAAGCCGGGCGCTGGCAAACCGATGCCGAGCATCGCCGCCGGCACGGTGAATTTGCGTTCGCTGCCATCGGTTTCCTTGACGGTCACTTCGACGTCGGAGCGAGTGTTGAGGCGCCGCACGTTGGTGAGCGCAAACGGGCCGGCGGGCACCACCGTGGAGTGAATCAGCGAACCGTTCTGCCGGACTTCAACCTGTGCCTGACTATTGGCGATGCCCTCGATCACCGCGCCCTGGTTTTCGACTTGCAATGCCTGTTCGTTGAGCACTTGCACGCCGGTGATTTGCGCGCCGGCCAGCACCGGGTTGTAGAGGTTGATCTGGCCAGCCTGCAGCACCGCTTCATGGCTGGCGAAGGTGCGCTGGGCATAGGCGGCGATGTGCGTGGTGCGGGAGACATCGTCCTGCCAGGTTTGCACCTGGCGACTGCGAAAGATCCAGTCCCCGGCATTGAAGCCAAGCTCGGTGTTGGCTGAGGCATAGCGACTGGTGTCATCGCCATATTGGCTGTGCAAACCGGTGATGTCGTAGTTGAGCAGGCCGGCAACGCCCCCGGTCTGATAGCCAGAAAAATCCCGGATCGAGGGGCGTATCGAGTCGGTGGGGACAATCAGCGACAGCGCCAGATTGGCCGGATCAGGATCGATGATGGTTTGTGGCGAAGCCGCCAGAAAATCGTGGCACGGACCGTCGTCCAGCATCCGATCTGGAACGTTCAGGTTGGCGGCATCGAGCAAGGGACGATCGAAACACAAGGCGCCCTGTCGATTGAACGCGACATCCACGCGGCCCCGGCGTTGACCATTGACCGAGAGCGTCACCGGATGCCGGCCTGCAGTGAATCGCGGCGCTTGCATCAGCGATGTCGCCAGCGCCGGATCAATGCCTCGCTGCAGCAACGTGTTCTTGTCGAATGCGGCCAGCAACAACGCCTCGCCACGGGCATCAGACACCAGCAGCGCATTGGCCAGCAGCAGCGCGAGGGTGGCGTGCCGACGCGATAAATGACGACGCTTGGTCCGAATGGCGGGCACGGCTTCGCCGTCACGGTAAATCGATACTGTGTTCATGGGGGTTCACTTGGGTTATGCCGGCGTCTGGCCTGTTTGCTGTGGCTCAGACTCGCCTGTGGCAACGATCGAAAAACCGCTGCCTGGAAACTTCGGCGCTCACCGTTCCTTCATGGCGCTGTCATGGGTGGTTTCAGGATTTGATTGGCGCCTCGTAATGCGGCACCGCGAAGCCATAGACCGTGGCCGGTTGCAACCGCACGGTGGTTGCGGCGGAACCATTGGTGGTCACGCTCAACGTTTCGCCTGGCAGGACGTAGGTGCGCGGCAACAACGCCGCACCATTGCCCGGCAGCAACAGCAGTTCCTGGGCCAGGCGCACCACATAAGGCGTCGGGTTATGTACGCTCAACTGCTCTTTTTCCAGGCTCCAGGTCAGGCCCGTCCACGGCGTGCGGTTGGGTGCCAGCCCTTTGGGATGGATGATCACCGGCAGGTTCTGCCGTACCGTTACCCCCACCCGTGCGTGCCCGGCCTGAGCCGGCGCGCGATCCTGAGGCATGCCTTCGAAAATCACCCGTTTCAGGCGCTGCGTGGTCAAAGGTGTGGACGATTGCAGGATGAACCGCACCAGTTGGCTCTTGGAGGGTTCGACACGGGCCAGCGGCGGTGTGACAAACAGCAGCGGCTCCTTGTCCTCGGGAATATCTTCAAGGGTGACGTGCAGCAAGGCCAGGCTGGCATCGGTATTGATCACGGACACCGAGGCCTCGCCGTCGGCTTCGTTGACGATCACCACCGAGGTGTCGGGCACCATGCCGTCGGCCAGGGCACGGCCGCAGAAGAGAAAGGCCAGGGTGGCCAGGGTGGCCAGGCAGGCACTCAGGCAGCGAGCGCGATTGGAAGGATTCATGGTTAATGCCTGTATGTAAGTAGGGACACAATGGAGAGTCAGCATGGCTATAGGTATCTCAGGTCCAGCACGATGGCACCGTCCAGGGGGACTTCCTGATTCAGGGTCAGGAAACTCGCGGCGTTGATCGAGGTGTTGACTTGCAGGGCGGCAGCCAAGAGGCGATGGGGTTCCGGCACCAGGGTGCCGGGCTTGGCAAAGCCCATATAGTTTTTCGGGTAGGCATTGGTTTCCGGGAACCAGGTCACGCCGTTGTTGCTGGAGGCCAGAACCAGCGCCGGTTCGCCGTCGGCCATCGTGTTGCGAAAAGCGAGGCTGATTGTGCCCAGGCGCTCGTCGGGCGCATTGACGTTCCATCCCAGACCGTAATAAAAGCCCGGCCCCAGCGATGAATCCGCCCGGTTGTCCACGCCCACCAGCACAAACAGCAGCGGTTCGTCGCAGCTCACGCTCAGGTCAAGTTGCCGGCCGGGCAAGGGGGTCAACTCGTATTGATTGAGCGTTCGGGCTGGCACCTTGCCGTGATCGACCACGCCGCTGTCCGACAACAGCACATCGCAGGCGTTGGGGGTGATCCGGCCCACGACGTTAAGTTCCACGTCGGAAGCCGCCAACGCCGCAGGCCTGGCACTGAGCAGGCAGAGCAGGGCGAGAAGGTGAG
This sequence comes from Pseudomonas sp., assembly GCA_035563915.1. GTDB lineage: Bacteria > Pseudomonadota > Gammaproteobacteria > Pseudomonadales > Pseudomonadaceae > Aquipseudomonas. The sequence continues at coordinate 18,983 of DATMUG010000012.1, forward strand.
AAGTCGCTTTGTTCATGGCAGTCTGAAATCCTTGTCAGCGCGCTATGGCTAAGTGCGGCAAGGGTTTGCAGTGGTCGCTGCTTGCCTTGCCGCTCCCCGGTTTATCGATGAATTACAGGTATCGCACGGTCAGGGTGACCGAGCCGTCGATGGAGACTTCGTTGGTGAGCGTCAGATCTTGGGCCGGGGCGATTGCCGGCCTGATAAGGAGGTTGGCGGTCAGCACCTGGAGCGGTAGAGGTGCCAAGGTGGTGCTGTCGGCTACGGATGACAAAAGGCCAGGTATCAGGGCGGATCCTGCAAGCCAGCTTGTGCCTCCGTCTGAGGAACGGATGGCGCGCCCGGGTACAGAGTCGGCAAGGGGATCCATCAGGTTGACAATCAAGTAACCCAGCTTTTCAGTACCGTTGATCAACCCGAGACCAAATCTATCGTTGAACACGCCGCTGGTTGAACCTTCTCGGTTGTCCTTGGGTTCCAAGGCCATCAGCGTCGGTGCGTCGCAATTAACGGTCAATTGCACGTTTTTTCTATCGAGGTCGGTTGGCTTGTCCATATTTAGATCCCTGGCGGAGATCTTGCCGTAATCCACCACCCCGCCATTGGCCAGGCTAGGCGTACAGGCGCTCGGGGTAATGATCCCGGTCACGGTCAGATCAACGCTGGAAGCGGCGAAAGCGCTGGCGCTGCCGGCCAGCAACATCGCACCGAATAAAGTGTTGAGTGTCTTGTTCATGGTGTGGAGAGTCCTTTTGTTCATTACGGTCTGAAGTCCTTGTCGACGCGGTACGAGTGACGGTAAGCGGTTGCAGTGGTTGCCGCATGCCTTGCCGCTCCCCGGTTTATCGATGAATTACAGGTATCGCACGGTCAGGGTGACCGAGCCGTCGATGGAGACTTCGTTGGTGAGGGTGAGCTGGTTGGTTGGGGCAATTTTGGGCGAGATGCGCAGATCGGAGGTAAACGACTGAACCGGTATCGGTGCCACAGTGCTGGTATCGGCTACCGAGATGAGGGTGTTCCATTCGAGGTCATTCCCTGTGTTCCAGGTTGAACCTCCGTCATAGGAATAGATGGTTCTGGCGGGTACACCGTCGGCCACCGGTGAGCGCAACCCGATGAGCATGGCGCCGAGCTTCTCGGTGCCGTTGATCAGCCCGAGGCCGAACAACAGTGGGTCACCGCTGATGTAGCTCGAGCCTGCTCGATTGTCCTTGGCTTCGACGGCCATCAGGGTTGCTGCGTCGCAATTGACAGCCAATTGAAGCGTTTGTGATTTGAGCCAGGTCGCCTGGTCAGGATTCAGATCCTTGGCGGAAATTTTTCCGTAGTCCACGGTCCCACCACTTGACAAGGTGGGCGTACAGGCGCTCGGAGTGATAATTCCGGTGACAGTCAGATCAACGCTGGAAGCGGCGAAAGCGCTGGCGCTGCCGGCCAGCAACATCGCGCCTAGCAGAATGTTGAGTGTCTTGTTCATGGTGTGGCTCCTGAATCTGAAAAAAGGCCTGGCTTACAAATACTTGAGCTGCAGCGTCGCGTGACCATCGATGGGCAACTCGTCGAGCAGGGTCAGGTCGCTGGCCGGTGCAATGATGGTGAAGGCGCGCAGGCGCGCATTGAGGTCTTTGATGGCGATCGGAGTACGGGGATCGCCGGGGGCGGCGAACGACGTCAGCCCGGCGTGGCCCAGGTAGGAAGAAGGCGCCCAAGTGTCGCCACCGTCGCGGGACATGATGGTCAGCACCGGGGTGCTGTCGGCTTGCGGATCGAAAACCCCGAACCCTACGCTGCCCAGTTTCTGGTCATCGTTGACCATCCCCAGGCCGTGGTATTCCGGTTTAACGGCCGAGGTACCGGCGCGGTTATCCACCGTGGTCAGGGTGAAAAAAGTGGCGCCTTCACAGTGAACCTGTAGTTGCATTTCACCAGCAGGCAGTCGAGTGGGCAGCGAGGGGTCCAGGTCCCTGGCTGTCAATTTGCCGTGATCGATGATGCCGCCGTCTGACAGCGTAGGGGCGCAGGCGCTGGGGGTGATGGTGCCTGTCACGCTCAAGTCGGTGCTGCTGGCGGCAAGCGCCGACGAGGTTCCAGCCAGCATCAAGACTGCGGGCAGAAGGGATATACGTTTCTTCATATCTTGGCTCTTTCCTTGAGGGATGATGATTGAGGTAGCCCTGAGCGACGTGGGCGCAATCTATCCATCGAGGTAGCCGAGTGAAATGCAACTAATACGAAAACAAACGGGTTGGCGTAAGAAAGCGCTTAACTGTTTGCGAACCTTCCTCCTTCGTAACGATGTCTGTAGTCCTTTTGCGCGGTGCGTGTAGCTCAAAAGAGTAGGACGGTTCTGTTTGTTTTATAGGAGAAGTGCCAACAGCCCGAAGGCACAGGATGGTCCAGTTTTACGGTCGATTTTGATCATTGTGGAGGCACGTGGACGACGCTATTTTTCGGACATTCCACTCATCAAACAGGATAAATCCGACAATGCGCGTAATCATCGCTGACGACCATCCTGTCGTTCGTATCGGCCTGCGAATGCTCATCGACCTGAACCCCACCTGCAAAATTGTGGGTGAGGCCGATGGCCCGGACAGCTTGTTGAGCCTTCTTTCCACCACGCCTTGTGACCTCTTGGTTACCGACTTTTCCATGCCGGGCAATCAGCAGTCCGACGGGCTGCAGATGCTGGGCAAGGTGCGGCGTGGTTACCCGGCATTGCCGATCATTCTGGTCACGATGTTCTCTAACGTCACGACGCTGAAGATGGTGCTTGCCCAGGGTGTGATGGCGATCGTTGCCAAAGGTGCATCGGCCAAGGAGTTACCCTTGGCGATCAAATCAGTCAGTGAAGGACGGTGCTTCATCAGCGAGTCCTTGCGCGCGGCCTTGCTTCAGTCGAATGCTGAGGCTCAGTCCGGTCTCGTTGTGCTATCGGCCAAGGAACACGAAGTGGTGAGAATGCTCGCCAGTGGCATGACGGTCAGTGAAATTGCCGGTTACTTCAAACGCAGTGTGTCGACGATCAGCAAACAGAAAAACATGGCGATGCAAAGGCTGGGTATCTCCACGGATGTGGCGCTCTTCGCTTATGCCCGTGAAAACGGCATGGTGCACTAGGCTCCAGTGCACCCGGGGGTATTCCCGCCACGAATGCCAGTAGTGTTCCCGGCCGTTGTTGACTATCGTGCTGGCAATCTGCCGAAACGCCTCTTTTGAAGGTAGTCTTCGGAAAAAGTGTGCAACCCAGGGAGCTTTTATGAGTGATGCCCACAACGCCGTGATCACCCGATTTTACGAGGCCTTCCAGCGCCTGGACGCCGAAGCCATGAGCGCCTGCTATACCGACGACGTGGTATTCAGTGATCCGGCGTTCGGCGAACTGCGTGGCCGTGATGCTGGCGACATGTGGCGCATGCTCACCAGCCGGGCCAAGGATTTCTCCCTGACCTTCGACACTGTGCACAGTGATGAGCACACGGGTGGCGCCCATTGGGTCGCGACTTATCTGTTCAGCCAGACCGGCAACACCGTGGTCAACGATATTCAGGCACGTTTCGTCATGCGCGACGGCAAGATCTGCGAACACCACGACAGTTTCGATCTGTGGACCTGGTCGCGTCAGGCGCTGGGATTCAAGGGGCTGCTGCTGGGCTGGACACCACTGGTGAGAAACGCTGTTCGCGCGCAGGCCCTGAAGGGGTTGAAGGCATTTCAGGCCGGTCGCTGATAAGATCGCGGTTTGTTTCTTTCAAGCCTTGATCCTCAAGTGACGACCCACAGCGAAAATCCTGTCGACGCTGAACCTGCGGTGAGTAAACCCTGGTTCGTCTACCTCGTGCGCGCGGCCAATGGTTCGCTCTATTGCGGGATCAGCGACGATCCCGTGAGGCGCTTCGCCAAACATCAAAGTGGCAAAGGCGCGCGTTTCTTTCTCTCCAGCCCCGCCATGGCACTGGTCTATACCGAAGCCTGCCGCGACAAAAGCGAAGCGCTGCGTCAGGAGCGGCTGATCAAAAAACTCAAGAAGAGCGCCAAGGAATGCCTGGTGGCGAGTGCTGGCCC
>DATMUG010000013.1:0-4264 GCA_035563915.1 Pseudomonas sp.
AAAAACCCGAAAAACTCCCCCCGCAACACTGCCGCCTCATTCGCCAGATGATGCCGCGCCTCGGGCAGCATCAACACCTGAGGCCGGTCAAATTTCGCCCGAAGCACCTCCAGGTTGTGCTGCCAATCCACCGTCATGTCCGCCTGCCCCTGCACCACCAAAGGTCGCCGAGTGCTGACGGGTGCGGCTTCCACGCGTTTGATCCAGCGCGCCAGCGCCCCCACCCATGCCGTCGGCAGGCGTAGCGGTTGCAAGGGATCGGCCTGCAGGAAAGGCAGGAAAGCCGGGTCGTTGGAGTTTTCACTGAAGCGCCGGGCGATGGCTTTGACGAATGGCCTGAGCAGGTAATAACTGAACTGCGACCAGCCCCAGGACCGGGGCCGTACCAGCGGTGCCAACAGGATCACCTGGCCCTGGGCGGGACTGTTCGCCCCCGCATGCAACACATGATCGATCACGATCGCCCCGCCGGTGCTCTGTCCACATAGATGCCACGGTTGCGGCAGGTCCAGGGACTGCGCTTCGGCGAACAGCCCTTGCAAGGTGTCCTGGTACTCGGCGAAATCCTTGATGCTCGCCCGCTCGCCGCTGGACAGTCCATGCCCCGGCAAATCACAGGCGATCACCGCGAAGTCCTGCTCCAGCGCCCACTCGATCACATGCCGATAGAGACCGGTATGGTCGTAGAAACCGTGGATGACAAACAACGTCGCCTTCGCCTGCGCGGGCCACCAGACCTGGCTGACCAATTCATAACCGTCGACCTGAAATCGCCCCAGCCGGCTGCTGACGTTATGCGAGGAAAAGTCCAACCCGTAAAACCGCTGGTAGGCCAACGCCTGCGCAGACAGCGGCTGTCCTTCGTTCAGGGGCCGCAGGCTGGCACGCAGTTGATCAGGGTCGAAGGTGACGGGCATGGGCGATTCCAGGGCACAAAACGGGCTTGATTGACCTGCGATATTCATCTGTCGCGACAAGCATGGCAAGCTAGCCGACCTTCGAGGATTGAACCCATGCGATCGCCCGTGCGCGCCACCCTGTTGATCAGCCTGCTTGCCCTGCTGTGCGCCACGGTTCTGTGGGCGGCTTATGACTGGTTTCAGGGGCGCTATCTGCGCGCCTTCAGCGAGCACACCGCACTCTTCTCTGGCGATCCGCTGCGCCTTCCCGACTCCCTCGCAGGCACCGGCGCCATCCGTCTCGTCCATTTCTGGGACCCGGCCTGCCCCTGCAATGTCGGCAATCAACAACACCTGAGCGAACTGGTCGAGCAATACGGGCCCCAGGGCGTCGAATTCTATTCGGTGCAAAAGCCCGGCAGCCACGGCCAACTGCCGAGCACCCTGAGCAGCCTGAAAACCGTGGACATCCTGCCCGGCGCCGAGCAGATTCCCGCCAGCCCCGCCGTGGCAATCTGGGATCGCAACGGCAAACTGGCGTATTTCGGCCCCTACAGCGAAGGCCTGACCTGCAACTCCAGCAACAGTTTTATCGAGCCGATCCTCAAAGCATTGAACGAAGGCCGCCCGGTGAGTGCCACGCACACACTCGCGGTGGGGTGTTACTGCCCCTGGCCGGTCGACAGCGCCCGATAAGCTCAAACCCCACACCGCGAATCCCTCCTACGGGCGATGCACCCATTGAGTGAGCCGTGTTAAACAGTGGCACCGTCTTAGACAGTGGCTATGGAACTGCTGCCACCCATAACAACAAGGAGTCACCATGAAACGTAGCCTGACCGTTCTCGGATTGCTGATTGCCGCGCTCGCCGCAGGAGCCGGCGGATACCTCTACAGCAAGCAACCGACACGCCAGGGCATGGTGGAACTGCAACACCTGCAAGGCTCGGTCACCGTGCGCTACGACGAGCGCGGCGTCCCGCACATCCGCGCCGAAAACGAACCTGACCTGTACCGTGCCCTGGGCTACGTCCACGCCCAGGATCGACTCTTTCAGATGGAAGTCCTGCGGCGCCTGGCCGGTGGCGAGCTGGCCGAGGTGCTCGGGCCGAAGCTGCTCGATACCGACAAGCTGATGCGCAGCCTGCGCATTCGCGAACGCGCCGAAACCTACCTGGCGAACCTGGACAAACAATCGCCCACCTTCATCGCCCTGCAGGCCTACCTGGATGGCATCAACCAGTATCAGGACAGCCACGCCCGGCCCATGGAGTTCGATGTGCTGGGCATCCCGAAACGCCCTTTCACCGCGCAGGACACCATCAGCATCGCCGGCTACATGGCCTACAGCTTTGCCGCCGCCTTCCGTACCGAACCGCTGCTGACTTTCGTGCGCGATCAACTCGGCGCCGATTACCTGGGCGTGTTCGATCTCGACTGGCAACCCAAGGGTGTGCTGAGCAACCACGAGGGCAATGCCGCGCCCGCATTGGCCAGTGTCGACTGGAAGGACCTCAACGCCCTTGCCCGCCTGAGTGAACAGGCCTTGGCCGACAACGGCCTGCCGCAGTTCGAGGGCAGCAACGCCTGGGTCGTGGCCGGCAGTCGCACCAAAAGTGGCAAGCCGCTGCTGGCAGGCGACCCGCATATTCGTTTTTCCGCGCCGTCGGTGTGGTACGAAGCCCACCTCTCGATGCCCGGCTTCGAACTCTATGGGCACTATCAGTCGCTGATGCCGTTTGCGTCGCTGGGCATGAACCGGGACTTCGGCTGGAGCATCACCATGTTCCAGAACGATGATCTCGACCTGATCGCCGAAAAGGTCAACCCGGACAACCCCAATCAGGTCTGGTATCGCGATAAATGGGTCGACATGGTGACCAGCGAACAGCAGATCGCGGTCAAGGGTCAGGACCCGGTAACGCTGGTGCTGCGCCAATCGCCCCACGGACCGATCGTCAACGATGCACTGGGTAACAGCGTCGGCAAAACGCCCATCGCCATGTGGTGGGCGTTTCTGGAAACCCAGAACCCGATTATTGAAGGCTTCTACCAGCTCAACCGCGCCGACACGCTGGCCAAGGCCCGTGGCGCCGCCGCGAAAGTCCAGGCGCCGGGCCTGAACATCGTCTGGGCCAATGCCAAGGGCGACATCGGTTGGTGGGCGGCGGCACAACTGCCAAAACGCCCGGCGGGTGTGCGTCCGTGGTTCATTCTCGACGGCAGCACCTCCGACGCCGACAAGGATGGTTTCTACCCCTTCAGCGCCAACCCCCAGGAAGAAAACCCGGCGCGGGGTTACATCGTCTCGGCGAACTTCCAGCCGGTGTCACCGACGGGCATGGAGATCCCCGGCTATTACAACCTGGCCGACCGTGGCCAGCAGCTCAACCGTCAGCTGGGCGACAAGAACGTGAAATGGAGTCTGGAGTCCAGCCAGGCCCTGCAACTGGGCACGACCACAGGCTATGGCCCGCGCTTGCTGGCACCCCTGATCCCGGTGCTGCGCAACGTGGTGACCGATCCTGCTGAATTGAAACTGGTGGAACAACTGGCCCAGTGGAAAGGCGATTACCCCCTGGACTCGACCAGCGCCACGCTGTTCAACCAGTTCCTGTTCAATCTGGCTGACGCTGCGATGCACGATGAACTGGGCAATGACTTCTTCGAAACCCTGCTCTCGACCCGTGTGATCGATGCCGCGCTGCCGAGGCTGGCGGCCAACCCTGACTCACCCTGGTGGAACAACCGCAACACCCTCGGCAAGGAAACCCGCGCCGATACGGTCAAGGTGGCATGGCAAGCCAGCATCGCCCATCTGAAGAACACATTGGGTGCCGATTTCACGCAATGGCAATGGGGCAAGGCGCACACCCTGACCCACGGCCATCCGCTGGGCCAGCAAAAACCGCTGGACCGACTGTTCAATGTCGGCCCGTTCGCCGCACCCGGCACCCATGAAGTGCCGAACAACCTGTCGGCGAAGATCGGACCGGCACCGTGGCCGGTGACCTATGGCCCTTCGACCCGGCGCCTGATCGACTTCGCCGACCCGACCCACAGCCTGACCGTCAACCCGGTGGGCCAGAGTGGCGTGCTATTGGACAGGCACTATGACGATCAGGCCGAGGCGTATATCGAAGGGGTTTACTTCCAGGCGCATCTCAATGATGAAGAGGTGACGGCGAATACGCGCAGTACGTTGAAGCTTTTGCCGGCGCGGTCGGGGCAATAAATCTCGATCGTCTGGGCGGACGCCATCGCGGGCAAGCCCGCTCCCACAGGTTTCGGGTTGATCACAAAATTGTGTATTTACACCGACCACTGTGGGAGCGGGCTTGCCCGCGATGAGGCCATCAGCCACA
>DATMUG010000014.1:0-3057 GCA_035563915.1 Pseudomonas sp.
TCAGCTCTTTGTCGGCCTTGGAGTAAACGGCGACGGTCTTGATGCCCATCTCTTTGCAGGCACGCAGAATCCGCAGGGCGATCTCACCGCGGTTAGCGATCAGAACTTTTTCCAACTTCGCAGTCATCAAAGGCTCTCCGCGGTTCAAACGATGGTGAACAGCGGTTGGTCGAACTCAACCGGCTGGCCATCTTCAACGAGGATGGATTCGATCACACCGCTGGTTTCAGCTTCGATGTGGTTCATCATTTTCATGGCTTCGACGATGCACAGGGTGTCGCCTTTCTTCACGGTCTGGCCGACTTCAACGAAGGCTGGCGAGGTTGGCGAAGATTTGCGGTAGAAAGTACCTACCATTGGCGAACGGGCAACGGTGCCGTTCAGTGCTGGCGCGGCGGCTGCAGCAGGGGCGGCAGCAGCCGGAGCGGCGGCAGCGACAGGTGCGGCAGCCGGAGCAGGCATTGGCGCCGGTGCGTAGTACTGCTGAGCCGGGGTTTTGCTGTTACGGCTGATGCGAACGGACTCTTCGCCTTCCTTGATCTCGAGCTCGTCGATGCCGGACTCTTCCAGCAATTCGATCAGTTTCTTAACTTTACGGATATCCATGAATCATCAACTCCCAGGGGGTCGGTCAGGGGGCGGTTAACTTGTTGTTCAAGCTGTTGCCTGTTGTTCAAGGTGCTCTAGCGCAGCCTCCAGGGCCAGTCGATAACCGCTGGCGCCAAGGCCGCAGATCACTCCCACCGCAACGTCGGAGAAGTAAGAGTGATGGCGGAAAGGTTCGCGTTTGTGCACGTTGGATAAATGCACTTCGATGAATGGGATGCTCACCGCCAGCAGCGCGTCACGTAATGCGACACTTGTATGTGTAAAAGCTGCGGGGTTGATCAAAATGAAGTCCACGCCTTCGCTGCGCGCGGCGTGGATGCGGTCGATCAATTCGTACTCGGCATTGCTCTGCAGGTGCAACAGGTGATGGCCGGCTTCACGGGCGCGGCGTTCCAGGTCCTGGTTGATTTGCGCCAGTGTCGTGGCGCCGTAGGTGCCCGGTTCACGGGTGCCAAGCATGTTCAGGTTGGGTCCGTGCAGAACCAGTAGCGTCGCCATCGGTTGTTCCCATGTTGTCGGTGAGCAATTGTCAGAACCCGGCGACTATGCCGCAAAGCCTTTGTGACTGTCCAGTTCTCTGCAATAGCCGGCACGATGTCCGATGTTTGCGCGAAATATGTGACTGCTTGATTAAATCCGGTCATTCGCCCTGGCGATGCGTTCGGCGAAGTCTCTGGCGTTGATCTCGCCGATCACCCGCACGTCGGTCAGTTCGGTCCCGTCCTTGGCGAAAAACATCAGCGCCGGAGGTCCGAACAGTTGGTAGCGATCGAGCAACGCCCGTTGTTCGGCGTTGCTGGCGGTGATATCGAAGCGAATCAGCCGATAGCCCTTGAGGCGTTCGACGACGATGGCGTCATCAAGCACTTCGCGTTCGATGACTTTGCAGCTGATGCACCAGTCGGCGTACCAGTCGAGCAGTAGCGGCGTGCCCAAGGTGCGGGCTTCGGCGAGTACGCGATCGAGATCCTGCGGGGTGCTGACGGTTTGCCAGGCGCTGGTGTCGGACGCCGATGCCTCCACCACGGCTGTCCGTGGCTGGCCGATCGGATTGAGCGGGTCACTCTGGCCGCTGAAGCCGCCGTACCAACAGGCCAGGGCATAAAACAGCAGGAACATGCCGAGCAACTGGCCCAGGCGCTTTCTTGGCGGTTTGTAGACAAACTCCAATGCCCCCATGAACAAACCCACGCCGCCGGCCAGCAAGCCGATCAACAACAGGGTGACCTGGCCGGGCAGCACCCGACTGAGCAAGCCGATCGCCAGCCCGAGCAACAAAACGCCAATTGCGTTTTTCACGTAGACCAGCCAGGGCCCGCTTTTGGGCAACCACGCTGCGCCGCCCGTCGCCACCAGCAGCAGAGGGGCGCCCATGCCCAGGCCGAGCATGAACAGTTTCAAACCGCCACCCAGGGCATCGCCGCTGGCGCTGATATACAGCAACGCACCGGCCAGGGGCGCCGAAACGCAGGGCGACACCAGCAGGCTGGACACCACGCCCAGCACGGCCGCGCCCCAGAGGGAGCCGCCTTCGGTGCGGCCGGCAACACGGTCCAGCCGGCTGCTGATCGCCTGTGGCAGTTTGAGTTCGAAGACGCCGAACATCGCCAGGGCAAACAGGGCAAAGAACATCGCAAAGGGCACCAGCACCCAGGCCGATTGCAGCCGTGCCTGCAGATTGAGCTGCGCACCGAACAGGCCCATGAGGGCGCCGAGCAGGGCAAAACAGACCGCCATCGGCAGCACATAGGCCAGCGACAGATTGAACCCGCGCCAACCGCCGACCTGACCACGCAGCACCACGCCGGACAGGATCGGCAACATCGGCAGCACGCACGGCGTAAAGGTCAGGCCCAGGCCCGCAAGGAAGAACAGCGCCAGTTCGCGCCAGCCCCAATCATGAACGGTGGTTGCGCCGCTGCCATCAATACTCAGGCGTTCTGTTTCGGGGGGATAGCACAGGCCTTTGTCCGCGCAGCCCTGATAGGTCACGGCGAGGGTGAATGGGCGTTGATCGGTGCGCGGCAGTTCGACGTCAAGAATGCCGTGGTAGACCTCGACATCGCCGAAGTACTCGTCGTGCTTTTGTTCGCCCTTGGGCAATTGCGCGCTGCCTAAGGTGACATCCGCTGGGTCGCTGCGAAATTGAAAGCGGTGGCGGTAAAGGTAATAACCCTCGGTGGCGACGAAACGCAGCTTGATCGATTGCGGCGTGCTTTGCACCAGGCTCAACTTGAAGGCTTCGCGCACAGGCAAAAAGTCGGCGCTGTTGTTGATCGAGCCCAGGGTCGAACTGGGGCGACTCTCCAGCAGGCCGGTGGCGGCGGCCGGCAGGGTGAGCACTAGGAGCAGCAGGCAGAGCAAACGGCGCATGACGGTCTCGGCGTATCGGGATTGGGGGATGATAGCCGAGAGGTCATGACAACGCCGCCCCCCTGTAGGAGCTGC
>DATMUG010000015.1:0-4168 GCA_035563915.1 Pseudomonas sp.
AGCGGTGCGTCATTCAACATCAATACAGACTGAACTACCGCTTTCGCGAGCAAGCCCGCTCCCACATTAGAATCGCATTTCAGGTGTTCCAAATTCTCGGTGGGACGGCTTCCCGGCCAAGCAACGCTGGCCTGAGCAATCGCCACAATTCAATCAACCACCCCCGAGCCAGCAGCGCCTCGCTGGCCAGGCACCGGGCGACCAGTAACCCCGGCAACTGGGTCAGATCTCCGCGCACGTCATTGGGTAGCGAACGACACTGTTCCAACCGTTCGCTATCAATCTCGCCCGTCACCAGCAGGGTCGCAAACACCGGCTGTCCATCCAGCCCGATCGGCGAATCCAGCAATCCATCACCCCCGACAATGCGCTGGCGCTCATGCCAGAGCAACCGACCGTCGCGACGGATATCCAGGTGCGCCTCAAAATGCCCGAGATCGAAACGCTCGCCGCTGGCCGGGCGACCCAGTGCCACCACGTCCCAGTAGAACAACCGTGCATCGCCTTCAAGGTCGATGCCGGTGCGCAGCTCGGCCTGGGCCGCACTGAAAACGATCGTCTCCTGGGGCAACCATTCCAGTGTCGCACCGGCCGCCACTTTCAAGTCCAGGCGCTGATACGCGGCCCCTGCGGCGCGATACCACTTCGCCGCGCCGGGGCTGGTGATTTGCGCCCAGGCATCGCGGCCGACACTGGCCGAGATGTCCAGGCGATCACCCCCGGCGATGCCGCCCGGCGGATGGACGATGATGTGTTGGCACACTTCGGGTCCTTCGGCGTACAGGTGTTTTTGCACCCGCAGCGGGCCCTTGTGCCGACGTTGAACCGGACGCGTACTGGCGCCGAAGCGGGCGTAGCCCAGTTCCAGCTCGGCGTGCCAACTGGGGGTGAATAGGGCGCCGGAGGCGGGAAGAGTCATGGTCAGTGCTTGTCTGGTGGTTATCCGGACAGTTGCAAAGGCTGTGCCGCGCGGCACGGCAGGCTGTAGGGCGGTTTTGCAGTGCTAATGCGCACCAGAAGAGGGCGTCGACCGGTGCGTCGCGCAACAAAATGGTTCACCTGTCAGATCGTGACCAGCCCGCGCACACCCTCGGCCTCCATGTTTTCGCCACGCCCCTGTTGCACGATCTCGCCACGGGACATCACCAGATAGTGGTCGGCCAGTTCGGCGGCGAAGTCGTAGAACTGCTCCACCAGCAAAATCGCCATATCGCCGCGTGCGGCGAGTTTCTTGATCACCGCGCCAATCTCCTTGATCACCGACGGCTGGATGCCTTCGGTGGGCTCATCGAGGATCAACAGGCGCGGACGGCTGGCCAGTGCCCGGCCGATGGCCAGCTGCTGTTGTTGTCCGCCAGACAGGTCACCGCCGCGCCGTTGTTTCATTTGCTGCAGCACCGGGAACAGCTCGTAGATGAAGGCCGGGACTTCCCTGGCTTCGCTGCCGGGGAAGCGCGACAGACCCATCAGCAGGTTTTCTTCCACGGTCAGGCGACCAAAGATCTCCCGACCCTGGGGCACGTAGGCGATCCCGGCATGCACCCGTTGGTGGGGCTTGAACGTGGTGATCGGTTTGCCTTCCCAGTTCACCGCGCCTTCTTTCGCTGGCAACAGACCCATCAGGCACTTGAGCAGGGTGGTCTTGCCCACGCCGTTGCGTCCGAGCAGGCAGGTGACTTCGCCGACCTTCACGTCGAAGCTCAGGCCGCGCAGGATGTGGCTACCGCCGTAGTACTGGTGCAGCTTGTCGACTTGCAGCATGTCCAAATTCCTTCTGTTCCACGCAGAACCCTGTGGGAGCTGGCTTGCCAGCGATAGCGGTGGATCAGCCGACATCTTTGTTGCGGGTGCCGGCCCCATCGCTGGCAAGCCAGCTCCCACAGATTTTGTATTCGCAATCCTCAGCGACCGAGATACACCTCGATCACCCGCTCATTGTCCTGCACCTGTTCCAGCGACCCTTCGGCCAGCACGCTGCCCTGGTGCAACACGGTGACGTGGTCGGCAATCGAGCCGACGAAGCCCATGTCGTGTTCCACCACCATCAGCGAATGCTTGCCCGCCAGGGACTTGAACAGCTCGGCGGTGAATTCAGTCTCGGCGTCGGTCATGCCTGCCACCGGTTCGTCGAGCAACAGCAGTTGCGGGTCCTGCATCAGCAACATGCCGATTTCCAGAAACTGCTTCTGCCCGTGGGACAGCAGGCCGGCCGGGCGATTGACCGAGGTGGTCAGGCGAATGGTCTCCAGCACTTCGCTGATGCGATCTTTCTGTTCACCACTCAGGCGAGCGCGCAGGCTGGCCCACACCGACTTGTCGGTTTTCTGCGCCAGTTCCAGGTTCTCGAACACGCTCAGTGCTTCAAACACCGTTGGCTTCTGGAACTTGCGCCCGATGCCGGCCTGGGCGATCTGCACTTCGCTCATCTGCGTCAGGTCCAGGGTTTCGCCGAACCAGGCCTTGCCGTGTGTGGGGCGGGTCTTGCCGGTGATCACGTCCATCAGCGTGGTCTTGCCCGCGCCGTTGGGGCCGATGATGCAGCGCAGTTCGCCGACGCCGATGTACAGGTTCAGATCGTTCAGCGCCTTGAAACCGTCGAAACTGACGCTGATGTCCTCCAGGGTCAGGATGGTGCCGTGGCGGGTATCCAGACCGGGTCCGACGCGTTGACCCAGGCCAATGGCATCGCGGCTGCTGCCGGCATCCTTGTTCGGTTGCGGAGGGTAGAAGGCCGGTTCGAGCATGAAATCAGCCGTCGCAGGAGTTTTCATTGCTCACCTCGTTTTTTGAGCAGACCAATCACACCCTTGGGCAGGTACAACGTCACGACAATGAACAGCGCGCCAAGGAAGAACAGCCAATATTCGGGAAAGGCCACGGTGAACCAGCTCTTCATGCCGTTGACCACGCCAGCGCCGAGCAGCGGCCCGATCAGGGTTCCACGGCCACCGAGGGCCACCCAGACAGCCGCTTCGATGGAGTTGGTCGGCGACATTTCGCTCGGGTTGATGATCCCCACCTGCGGCACATACAGCGCACCGGCAAGCCCGCACAACACGGCACTCAACACCCAGACGAACAGCTTGAAGCCCCGCGGGTCGTAGCCGCAGAACATCAGGCGATTCTCCGCGTCGCGCAGGGCCGTCAGCACCCGGCCGAACTTGCTTTGCGCCAGGCGCCAGCCGATGAACAGGCTCGCCACCAGCAACAGCACCGTGGCCAGAAACAGCACCGCGCGGGTGCCTGGTTCGGTGATGCCGAAGCCGAGGATCGTGCGGAAGTTGGTGAAGCCGTTGTTGCCGCCAAAACCGGTCTCGTTGCGGAAAAACAGCAGCATGCCGGCGAAGGTCAGGGCCTGGGTCATGATCGAGAAATACACGCCCTTGATCCGCGAGCGGAAGGCGAAGAAACCGAACACGAAGGCCAGCAACCCTGGTGCCAATACCACCAGGCACATCGCCCAGAGGAAGTTGCCGGTGCCGGCCCAGTACCACGGCAACTCGGTCCACGACAGGAAGGTCATGAACGCCGGCAGGCCATCGCCCGCCGCCTGGCGCATCAGGTACATGCCCATCGCGTAACCGCCGAGGGCGAAGAACAGGCCGTGGCCGAGCGACAGGAGACCTGCGTATCCCCAGACCAGGTCCAGCGCCAGGGCGACGATGGCATAACAAAGGATCTTGCCCACCAGCGTCAGGGTGTAGGCCGAAACATGCAGCGCGCTGTCCGCCGGCAACAGCGACAGCAGTGGCAACGCCAGCAGCAAGGCGAGGACTACAACGCCGACGGCTATGGTGACTTTGGGGCCGGCCTTTTGCGTGGCCGTGACCAATAGAGGCTGATTCATCAGTCGATCACCCTTCCCTTGAGTGCGAAGAGACCTTGCGGACGTTTCTGGATGAACAGAATGATCAGCGCGAGGATGAGGATCTTGCCGAGTACGGCACCGATCTGCGGTTCGAGAAACTTGTTGGCGATGCCCAGTCCGAAGGCGGCGAAAACGCTACCGGCCAATTGACCGACACCACCGAGCACCACCACCAGGAACGAGTCGATGATGTAGCTCTGACCCAGGTCCGGGCCGACGTTGCCGATCTGACTCAGGGCCACGCCACCGAGCCCGGCGATGCCCGAGCCGAGGCCAAAGGCGAGCATGTCGACGCGTCCG
>DATMUG010000016.1:0-4279 GCA_035563915.1 Pseudomonas sp.
GTTGAGCACATTATCTGTGAACAACCGAGATCACTGTGGGAGCGGGCTTGCCCGCGATGAGGCCGGTACATCCGGCAGCAATGCCGGATGAGGATCAGTCTTCGCGCTTCACGACCAAAGTCAAAATGTCATAACTGGCCACCAGCTCACCCAACTGGTTGGTGACTTCCACATCCCACGCCACCACTCCTTGCGGGACGCCCTGCGGGCTCTTTTTGCCCTGGTCGATCTTGCGTTTGCAGGTCAGGCGGGCCTGGATGGTGTCGCCGATGCCCACCGGGTTGATGAAGCGCAAGGTGTCGAGGCCGTAGTTGGCCAGAACCGGGCCGACGCCAGGGGATACGAACAGGCCTGCTGCGGCCGACAGCACGAAGTAGCCGTGGGCGATGCGCTTGCCGAATTGCGATTCCTTGGCCGCGATGTCGTCGAAGTGCATGTAGAAGTGGTCGCCCGACAGGCAGCCGAAGTTCACCAGGTCCGCCTCGGTGACGGTGCGACGATGGGTCAGCAGCGACTCGCCGATCTGCAGGTCCTGGAAGTAGCGACGGAACGGGTGCACTTCGGTTTCGATGACCTTGGCGCCACGCACGTATTCGCCGGTGACCGCTGCCAGCATGGTCGGCGAGCCTTGCACCGCTGCACGTTGCAGGTAGTGTTTCACCGCACGCAGGCCACCGAGTTCTTCACCACCACCGGCACGACCTGGGCCGCCGTGCTTGAGTTGCGGCAGCGGCGAGCCGTGACCGGTGGATTCACCGGCGCAGTGGCGGTCCAGCACCAGCAAACGACCGTGCAATGCAGCAGCCACCGGAACGGCTTTGGCGGCGACTTGCGGATCCTTGGTCACCAGGCTGGCCACCAGGCTGCCCTTGCCGCGAGCGGCCAGTGCCAGGGCTTCGTCCAGATCGTCATAAGCCATCAGGGTGCTGACCGGACCGAACGCTTCGATGTCGTGGGCCCCGCCTTCGGCGTGTGGATCGCGGGCCTGCAACAGGGTCGGGGCGAAGAATGCGCCCTTGTCGACGTTCACGCCGCGCGGCTCGAAGCCGTCACGGGCGCCGAACAGCATATCGCTGCTCTGCAACAGGGCTTCCAGGCGCTCGGCCACGTCTTTCTGCTGATCGTGGGACGCCAGCGCACCCATGCGCACGCCTTCCACCGACGGGTCGCCGACCACCACTTTGGCCAGACGATCACGCAGGCGGGTAGCGACTGCATCGATGTGCTTGGCCGGGACGATAGCGCGACGGATGGCGGTGCATTTCTGCCCGGCCTTGGTGGTCATCTCGCGGGCGACTTCCTTGATGAACAGCTCGAATTCTTCGTCGTCCGGGGTGACGTCCGGGGCGAGGATCGCGCAGTTCAGCGAGTCGGCTTCGGCGGTGAACGGCACCGAGTTGCGAATCAGGTTTGGATTGACGCGCAGCTTGGCGGCAGTGTCGGCGGAACCGGTGAAGGTCACCACGTCCTGGCCTTGCAGGCGGTCGAGCAGGTCACCGGTGCCGCCGATGATCAGCTGCAGGCTGCCCGCCGGCAGCAGCCCGGATTCGTCCATCAGGCGCACCACGGCTTCGGTGAGGTAGCTGGTGGCGCTGGCGGGCTTGACGATGCACGGCATCCCGGCGAGGAAGCTCGGCGCGAATTTTTCCAGCATGCCCCAGATCGGGAAGTTGAAGGCGTTGATGTGCACCGCCACACCACCGCGCGGTACCAGAATGTGAGTACCGGCGAAGGAGCCCATCTTGCTCAGCTGCAGGGCCGGGCCTTCGTGGACCACGTTGCCCGATGGCAGCTCGCGGGAGCCGAGGCTGGCGTAGGTGAACAGCGTGCTGTTGCCGCCTTCGATGTCGATCCAGCTGTCGGCACGGGTCGCGCCGCTGTGGTGGGAAATCGCGTAGAGCTGTTCCTTGCGCTCGGCCAGGTACAGGGCCAGGGCCTTCAGGCGCTGGGCGCGTTGCTGGAAGTCCAGCGCCATCAGGCCGCTGACGCCTTGGCGGCGACCGTGTTCGATGGCTTCGGCGAAGTCCGGACGCTCTTCATGGGTACGGGCGATTTCATGGCCGTCGATGGCGCTGCGCAGGATCTGTGCGCCTTGCTGGCCGATCCAGCGGCCGGCGATGAAACTCTGAAGGGTAGGGGCTTGCGACATCAGGATTGCTCCGGGTTTGGTCAGTGTCTGGCGCGGGTATTGATCCGCGCCGGTCAAATGGATGATCAGTGCTGGCTGGCGCCCGAGGCGCCAATGCCGGTCATGGAACGGATGAACTGCGCCAGGTAACGGCCGCGCTCAAGGGCGGCACGTGGCGAACGGTCGGTGACGGAAAACAGCCAGGCGCTGAAGAAGGCCAGGCTCATGGAAAACAGTGCCGGGTTGGAATACGGGAACAGCGCCTTGTCGTGATGCATGACGTTGACCCACACCGCCGGGCTGAGCACCAGCAGGACAATCGCCGAGATCAGTCCCATCAGGCTGCCCAGTACCGCGCCGCGAGTGGTCAGGCCCTTCCAGTACATCGAAAGGAACAGCACCGGGAAATTCACCGAGGCCGCGATGGCCAGCACCAGCCCGGAGAGGAAGGCAATGTTCTGCGATTCGAACAGCAGGCCGAGGATGATCGCCAGCACACCGATGCACAGCGTGGCGATGCGCGACATGCGCATCTCCTGTTGTTCGCTGGCCTGGCCCTTGCGGATCACGCAGGCATACAGGTCGTGGGACACCGCCGAGGCGCCGGACAGCGCCAGACCGGCAACCACCGCCAGAATGGTGGCGAAGGCCACGGCCGAAATGAAACCGAGGAACAGGTTGCCACCCACCGCCTGGGCCAGGTGCACGGCGACCATGTTGCCGCCACCGATGATTGCGCCCGCCGCGTCGCGGTACGCAGGGTCAGTACCGACCATGACGATGGCGCCGAAGCCGACGATGATCAGCAGCAGGTAGAAGTAACCGATGAAACCGGTGGCGTAGAACACGCTTTTGCGGGCTTCCTTGGCGTCGCTGACGGTGAAGAAACGCATCAGGATGTGCGGCAGGCCGGCGGTGCCGAACATCATGCCCAGCCCCAGGGAAATCGCGTCGATCGGGTTGGACAGCAGGCCGCCGGGGGCCATGATCGCGCTGCCCTTGGCGTGCACGGCGGTGGCGCCGGCGAACATCGCTTCGGTGCTGAAACCGAAATACTTGAGCACCATGAAGGCCATGAAACTGGTGCCGAACAGCAGCATCACCGCCTTGATGATCTGCACCCAGGTGGTGGCGAGCATGCCACCGAAAGTCACGTAGAACACCATCAACACGCCGACCAGCATGACCGCGTAGAGGTAGTCGATACCGAACAGCAATTCGATCAGCTTGCCGGCGCCGACCATCTGCGCCACCAGGTACATCAGGGCCACGGTCAGGGTGCCGAAGGCCGAGGTCAGGCGCACGGGCGTCTGTTCCAGGCGATAGGACACCACGTCGGCAAAGGTGTACTTGCCCAGGTTGCGCAGGCGTTCGGCGATCAGGAACAGGATGATCGGCCAGCCGGCCAGCACGCCAAGGGCGTAGAGCAATCCGTCGTAGCCGTTGAGGAACATCATCGCGGAAATGCCGAGGAAGGACGCCGCCGAGATCATGTCCCCGGCAATCGCCAGACCGTTCTGGAAGCCGGTCATGCCACCGCCGGCGGTGTAAAAATCACTGGCCGAACGGGTACGCATGGCCGCCCAGCGGGTCACGCCGAGGGTGAACAGCACGAACACCAGAAACATGCCGATGGCGTTCCAGTTCAAGGGGCGAGTGGCGCCTTCGGCCGCAACGGCCAGGTCGGTGACCACTGCCAGCGGCAGCAGGAACAGGGCGAGAAGGCGGCTCATCGGGCGCACTCCTGCTTGAGTTTGTCGTTCAGCGGGTCGATCACGTTGTTGGCGCGATAGACATAGAAACCAGTCAACGCAAAAGCCAGCACCACCATCACCACACCCACCAGCATGCCCACGGTGGTCACGCCGCCACTCAAGGACTGGCCGAGGGTGGCCGGGGAAAACGCCACCAACAGGACAAAACCGAAATAGATCACCAGCATGATCAGCGACAGCGACCAGTAGAGCTTCTGCTTGCGGCGTACCAGCTGGATGAAGTCGGGGTGCTGGCGGATCAGTTCTATGTCTTGAGGGCTCATGGGGGTGTTCTCTTGTTTTTGTTGTGGGGTGAAGCAGGTTCAGGGCATTGCTCAATCCCCTGTGGGAGCGGGCTTGCTCGCGAATGCGGTGTGTCATTCAACACAAATGTCGA
>DATMUG010000017.1:0-2704 GCA_035563915.1 Pseudomonas sp.
ACGCGGCTCGGCGTAGGTTGGCTCGATCAACGGCTCGGCAGCGGTCAGTGGCAGGCCGGCGAACAGCTGGCGATTGACCGCGTTGTCGCTCTCGCCCTCACTACGCAGGCTCAATTCGGCCTGAGCGGTGACGATCCGCGACTGGGTCTTGCGCAACTCGTCTTCGAGTTCCATGTTCGGAACGCGCGGCGCCAGCGCCGACAGCTTGTAATCCAGGGCAGCCGTCAGCTCGACACCACCGGCGATCCGGCGGTTGCCAATAATGGCGGCCTCAGCACCCAGCTCATCACGAACCAGCTTCATGGCCTGACGCATATCGGCGGCGAAAAAACGCTTAACTTGCATAAACCACTACCTCAGCCGTTGGGCCCTACTGTCGCAACGATGGTCACTTGCTTGTTGTCCGGAATTTCCTGATAAGCCAACACATGGATGCCCGGCACCGCCAGCCGACCAAAACGCGAGAGCATCGCGCGAACCGGACCGGCCACCAGCAGAATCACCGGTTGACCTTGCATCTCCTGACGCTGCGCCGCTTCGATCAACGAGCGTTGCAGCTTCTCGGCCATGCTTGGCTCCAGCAGAACGCCCTCTTCCGAGCCTTGTCCCGCCTTCTGGAGACTATTGAGCAATATTTGTTCCAACCTTGGCTCCAGCGTGATCACTGGCAGCTCCGAGTCAGTCCCTACAATGCTTTGCACGATGGCGCGGGATACGCCGACGCGCACCGCGGCCACCAAGGCGGCGGTATCTTGACTCTTGGAGGCATTGTTCGCGATAGCTTCGGCAATGCTGCGGATGTCCCGCACCGGCACCTGTTCGGCCAGCAACGCCTGCAGCACCTTGAGCAGTTGCGACAGCGACAGCACGCCCGGCACCAGCTCTTCGGCCAGCTTTGGCGAGTTCTTGGCCAGCAACTGCATCAACTGCTGCACTTCCTCGTGGCCGATCAACTCGCTGGAATGCTTGTAAAGAATCTGGTTCAAGTGGGTCGCAACCACGGTACTGGCATCGACCACGGTGTAGCCCAGGGATTGCGCCTGCGCACGCTGACTGATTTCGATCCATACCGCCTCCAGCCCGAAAGCCGGATCTTTGGCGGTGATGCCGTTGAGCGTGCCGTAGACCTGGCCGGGGTTGATCGCCAGCTCGCGGTCCGGATAGATCTCCGCCTCGGCCAGAATCACCCCCATCAGGGTCAGGCGATAGGCGCTCGGCGCCAGGTCGAGGTTGTCGCGGATATGCACGGTCGGCATCAGGAAGCCCAGGTCCTGGGACAGCTTCTTGCGCACGCCCTTGATCCGCGCCAGCAGCTGACCGCCCTGATTGCGATCCACCAGCGGAATCAGGCGGTAGCCGACTTCCAGGCCGATCATGTCGATCGGCGTCACGTCATCCCAGCCCAGCTCCTTGGTTTCCTGGGCGCGGGCCGGCGATGGCAGCAGTTCCTGTTGACGCTTGACCTCTTCCAGCGCCTGCACCTTGACCATGTTCTGCTTGCGCCAGAACAGGTAGGCACCACCGGCCGCCAGGGCCGCCATGCTCAGGAAGGAGATGTGTGGCATGCCCGGCACCAGTCCCATCACCGCCATCAGGCCAGCGGACACAGCCAGGGCCTTGGGGGATGCGAACATCTGCCGATTGATCTGCTTGCCCATGTCTTCGGAACCGGAAGCACGGGTCACCATGATCGCGGCGGCAGTGGACAACAGCAGTGATGGCAATTGCGCCACCAAACCGTCACCGATGGTCAACAGGGCGTAAACCTTGCCGGCATCGGCGAAGGTCATGTTGTGCTGGAAAATACCGACCGCCATGCCGCCGATCAGGTTGATGAACAGAATCAGCAGGCCGGCGATGGCGTCACCGCGCACGAACTTGCTGGCACCGTCCATGGAACCGTAGAACTCGGCCTCCTGGGCCACTTCCGAACGACGGGCCTTGGCCTGGTTCTGATCGATCAGACCGGCGTTGAGGTCGGCGTCGATCGCCATTTGCTTGCCCGGCATCGCATCGAGGGTGAAGCGCGCGCTGACCTCGGAAATCCGCCCGGCACCCTTGGTCACCACGACGAAGTTGATGATCATCAGAATCGCGAACACCACGATACCGACGACATAGTTACCGCCGATCACCACCTCACCGAAGGCCTGGATCACCTTACCCGCCGCGGCGTGACCGTCCTGGCCGTGGAGCATCACCACCCGGGTCGACGCCACGTTCAACGCCAGGCGCAACAGCGTCGCCACCAGCAGAATGGTCGGAAACACCGCGAAATCCAGCGGCCGCAGGGCGTAGACGCAGACCAGCAGCACCACAATCGACAGGGCGATGTTGAAGGTAAAAAACACGTCCAGCAGGAACGGCGGCACCGGCAACATCATCATCGCCAACATGACCAGCAACAACAGCGGCACGCCCAGATTGCCTCGGCTGAGGTCTGCCATATGCGTGCGTGTACTGTTGAGTAACTGAGAGCGATCCACCGGTAATCCCCGTGCCTTTAAAGCAAACTTTTGACGCCTGAAGCGGGCGCAGCGGGGCTATTGCAAGAAGCTTTCCAACTTTTGCGGGGAGTTGAGATTGAGGGGATATCGGGGAACTGCCTATGCAATAACCCAAACCATTCAAACAAATCACCAATCACCCTGTGGCGAGGGAGCTTGCTCCCGTTCGGCTGCGCAGCAGTCGTAAACCTGGTAGA
>DATMUG010000018.1:0-1523 GCA_035563915.1 Pseudomonas sp.
CATCGCTGGCTGGAAAGGCATCGAAGCCTCCGACATGATCCTGCTGCCGGACGACGACACTGCCGTTCTCGACCCGTTCACCGAAGACGCAACCCTGATCCTGGTTTGCGACATCATCGAACCGTCGACCATGCAAGGTTATGATCGCGACCCGCGCGCCATCGCTCACCGCGCCGAGGAATACCTGAAGACCACCGGTATCGGTGACACCGTCTTCGCTGGCCCAGAACCAGAATTCTTCATCTTCGACGAAGTGAAGTTCAAGTCGGACATCTCCGGCTCGATGTTCAAGATCTACTCCGAACAAGGCTCGTGGATGTCCGACCAGGACATCGAAGGCGGCAACAAAGGCCACCGTCCTGGCATCAAAGGCGGCTACTTCCCGGTTCCGCCGTTCGACCACGACCACGAAATCCGTACTGCCATGTGCAACGCACTGGAAGAGATGGGCCAGACCGTTGAAGTTCACCACCACGAAGTGGCGACTGCCGGTCAGAACGAAATCGGTGTCAAGTTCAACACCCTGGTGAAGAAAGCTGACGAAGTTCAGACTCTGAAATACGTTGTCCACAACGTAGCCGACGCTTACGGCCGCACCGCGACCTTCATGCCGAAGCCACTGTACGGCGACAACGGCTCGGGCATGCACGTGCACATGTCCATCGCCAAAGACGGCAAGAACACCTTCGCGGGCGAAGGCTATGCCGGCCTGTCCGAAACCGCCCTGTACTTCATCGGCGGTATCATCAAGCACGGTAAGGCCCTGAACGGCTTCACCAACCCGGCCACCAACTCCTACAAGCGTCTGGTGCCAGGTTTCGAAGCTCCGGTAATGCTGGCCTACTCGGCGCGCAACCGTTCCGCCTCGATCCGCATTCCTTACGTCAACAGCCCAGGCGGCCGTCGTATCGAAGCACGCTTCCCGGATCCGGCTGCCAACCCGTACCTGGCTTTCGCAGCACTGCTGATGGCCGGTCTGGACGGTATCCAGAACAAGATCCACCCAGGCGATGCCGCTGACAAAAACCTGTACGACCTGCCGCCTGAAGAGGCGAAAGAGATCCCACAAGTTTGCGGCAGCCTGAAAGAAGCCCTGGAAGAGCTGGACAAGGGCCGTGCGTTCCTGACCAAGGGCGGCGTGTTCTCCGACGACTTCATCGACGCTTACATCGCGCTGAAATCCGAAGAAGAAATCAAGGTCCGTACCTTCGTACACCCACTGGAATATGAGCTGTACTACAGCTGCTGATCCGGTAGCGCTGCGTAAAGTGGCGCGACAGAAAGAGGCCTCCTTCGGGAGGCCTTTTTTATTGCCCGGCGCAACGCATTTTCCATGTGGGAGCGAGCCTGCTCGCGAAAGCGGTGGGTCATTGATCGTTCCCACGCTCCGCGTGGGAATGCAGCCCGTGACGCTCCGCGTCACTGGACGCGGAGCGTCCCTTGAGGCGTACCCACGCAGAGCGTGGGAACGATCAATTGTGGTGTATGAATGATCTCTGGATGTGTGCAGGGTTGGGCCAACC
>DATMUG010000019.1:0-11207 GCA_035563915.1 Pseudomonas sp.
GTATACACACTTTCCAGGCGTGCTCCTTAAGCCACTCGGACACTTCACCGTATCTCTTCAAACATGTTCTGTCTGTCGAGGCGCGCTAATGTAGTCGAAAGCTTTTCCGTTGGCAAACATTTTTTTCAGAATTTTCATGCGCTTAACGCCATTCATTGTTTCGGGCGGATCAGGCGATGGCAAACCGGCCAATCTCTGGTTCACCGCATGTCTGTATATAGGGGGCAATGTAGCGCCGACGTGGAGCGCTACGGCGAGAAGGCAGGCAAAGGGTGACTGACGGGTCAGTCATGGCGCTTTACCTTGCCATTGTCGCTGGGTAACGTCTGCCCATCTTTATTGAAAGGAATAGCGTCATGAGTGAGTTGATTTCCTACCACCTCGAAGACGGTATCGCGACCCTGACCCTCTGCAACGGCAAGGTCAACGCCATTTCTCCGGATGTGATTGCAGCCTTCAACGCTGCACTGGATCAGGCTGTGACGGATCGCGCGGTGGTCATCATCACCGGTCAACCAGGAATTCTCTCTGGCGGTTACGATTTGAAGGTCATGACCTCCGGCCCGAAGGAAGCCGTGTCTCTGGTCACCTCCGGGTCGACCCTGGCCCGACGCCTGTTGTCGCATCCTTTCCCGGTGATTGTCGCCTGCCCCGGCCACGCGGTGGCCAAAGGCGCGTTCCTCCTGTTGTCGGCTGACTACCGCATCGGTGTCGACGGCCCGTTCAGCATCGGCCTGAACGAAGTTCAGATCGGCATGACCATGCACCACGCCGGTATCGAGCTGGCCCGTGATCGCCTGCGCAAGTCTGCGTTCCACCGCTCGGTGATCAACGGTGAAATGTTCAACCCGCAAAGCGCCGTGGATGCAGGCTTCCTTGACGTGGTGGTGTCGGCCGAAGAGCTACAGAGCACGGCGCTGGCCGCGGCTCGGCAGTTGAAAAAAATCAACATGACCGCCCACAAGAACACCAAGTTGAAAGTGCGCAAGGCGCTGCTGGATGCCCTGGACAACGCGATCATCGCGGATCAGGAGCACATGGGTTAAGCCCCAACCTGCGGCAGCGAAAAGCCCGGCCCTCTTGTCGGGCTTTTTCGTACACGGCCTGTGGAAAACTCATCAGCCGCTCTAGGATGCGACTGACCGATCAGTCAGACACAACTGCTTAAACATCGCCCATCTCCCGCCTCTTGAGCGGCAATTGCCGAAAACAGTGCACATCCGTACACTGCGCCACCTTTTGTCCCGGTGGGGCCTGAAAATGCTGTTTGCTTTACGTATGTCATTGATGAGCCTGCACTTTATTGTGGCAGGTGTGTTGGGTGTGGTGCTCGGTCTGTGCCGCCCTTTCAATCCTGACAACAGTCGTCTGTGCGCCCGCCTCTACGCTTGGCCGGCCATGTGCATTTTGCGTCTGCGGGTGAAGGCCGATGTCGGCCCGTTGATGGATAAACCCGACAGCTGCGTCATCATTGCCAACCACCAGTCCAACTACGATTTGTTCGTCTTCGGCAACGTCGTCCCCCGCCGTACCGTGTGCATCGGCAAAAAGAGCCTGAAATGGGTGCCATTGTTCGGTCAGTTGTTCTGGCTGGCAGGCAATGTGTTGATCGACCGTGGCAATGCGCAGAAGGCGCGCCAGTCGATGCTGACCACCACCCATACCCTGCAAAACCAGGACACGTCGATCTGGGTCTTCCCCGAAGGCACGCGCAATTTGGGCAAGGAATTGTTGCCGTTCAAAAAAGGCGCCTTTCAAATGGCTATTGCCGCCGGAGTCCCCATCGTTCCGGTGTGTGTCAGCAGTTACGTCAAACACATGCGATTGAACCGCTGGCGCAGTGGGAAAATTCTTATTCGCTCGCTACCGGCGATTCCGACCACGGGCATGAGCATGGAAGACATGCCCATGTTGATTGCAAGGTGCCAGGAGCAGATGCGCGAATGCATCGATTCGATGGACCGGCAACTGCAAGCCGCCTGAACATGAAACCCGCCTGGTGCGGGTTTTCTTTTGCCGGAGAACTCTGCATATTTTGCCGACTCTCAAGCAATAGACATGGCTAAGCTAGGCACTGTCTGCCTCTTCGCTAACGAATGCCTGCCAATAAGAAGTGAACCAACATCATGGGTCGAGTTGTTGCTGCTGCGGTTTACAGCGCTGGTAAGAAAGTCACCAATATCACGCTCGACGAAGGCGCGGCCTGGGCCGCAAAGCCTGGTCACTTTGTCTGGATCGGCCTCGAAGAGCCGAACGCCGAGGAACTGTCCAACCTGCAACGCCAATTCAACCTGCATGAACTGGCCATCGAAGACGCACTGGAAAAACACAGTCGACCCAAACTGGAAACCTTCGGCGACGCCTTGTTCATCGTCACGTATTCCCCTATTCGCGAAGACGGCAAACTCAAGTTCATCGAGACCCATATCTTTGCCGGCAACGGTTACATCATTACCGCGCGCAACGGCCATTCGGCGTCCTACGCCTATGTCCGACAGCGCTGTGAAGCGCGTCCGCTGTTGCTTGAGCACGGGGAAGATTTCGTACTCTATGCCATCCTCGACTTTGTGATTGAAAACTATCAGCCAATGGGCGAAGCGATCCATGCCGAGATTGATGAGCTGGAACACAACGTCATGTACGGCTCGCTGAACGAATGCGACATCCAGAACCTCCACGGTCTGCGCCGGGATGTGCTGCGTTTGCGCCGTTATGCGGCGCCCATGGTGGAGATCGGCGAAGAGCTGCAGCGACTGAGCTTCCCCTTCATCGACAAGAACATGCGCCCCTACTTCCGTGACGTGCAAATTCACGTCAAGCGACAGCTGGAAGACCTGACCACCCTGGCGGAGATCGCCAGCCAGACCATTGAGATCGGTGTGTTGCTGGAGGCCTCACGGCAGAGTGCGGTGCAACGCAAGTTCGCAGCCTGGGCGGCGATTCTGGCGTTTCCCACGGCAATTGCCGGGATCTACGGGATGAATTTCCAGGACATGCCGGAGTTGAGCTGGCATTACGGGTATTTCACGGTGCTGGGGGTGATTACGGTGGGATGCGTGAGTTTGTGGGCGAGCTTCAAGAAGTCTGGGTGGCTCTGACAAATCTTTGTGGCGAGGGAGTTTGCTCCCGCTTGGCAGCGAAGCGGCCCGAAAAAAATGGGCCTGCTGCGCAGTCCAGCGGGAGCAAGCTCCCTCGCCACAGGTAGGAAGACGGCCTGTTAAACCGCTTTCGACTCTGGCTTATGCGCCACAAACCGCATCATCCACTCAGCCACCGTGGTGCCGTGATGCTCACTGTCCAGGCTGGCAATCCCTTTCGAATAAACCTGCTCGCCCAGCACTTGCTGACGAATGTCCAGCAAGGCGCGGGAGTAATCGTGAATGAACTCCGGATGGCCCTGGAAGCACAACACCTGATCGTTGATGTGGTACGCGGCGTACGGGCAGAAATCGCTGGAGGCGATCACCGTGGCGTTTTCCGGCAGTGACGTCACCTGGTCCTGATGGCTGATCAGCAGCGTGAGTTCTTCTCGCACCGGACTCATCCATGGCGCCTTGGCGGCCATTTTGTAATTGTGGGTGCCGACACCCCAGCCCTGGGTCGCCCGTTCGCTCTTGCCACCGAGCAACAGCGCCAGCAACTGATGGCCGAAGCAAACCCCCAACAGCTTGTCGCCGCGCTCATAGCGTGTCAGCAGGTACTGCTTGAGGGTCTGGATCCACGGGTCGGTGCCGAAGGAATCGGCTTTGCTGCCGGTCACCAGGTAGGCGTCGAAGCTCTCGTCTTCACCGGGATAGTCGCCCTGTACCACGTTGTAGATGGTGAAATCGGCGGCAATGGGTTGCTGCGAAAACAGGCGTTTGAACATCTGCCCGTAGCCCTGATATTGGTCGACCAATTCCGGACGCAGGTTGTCGGTTTCCAGAATGCAGATGCGTAACGACATAAAAAATACCTGACACGTGATGGGAATAATGCACACCCCAGAGCCTGCCTCTAACCCTGCAACAAGGCAAGCCCCGAGATGCGTCATCTATCCCTAAAACACCTCCCCTTTGCCGGCTTTCTCCAGCAACAACGCCGGTGGTGCGAAGCGTTCACCGTATTGCCCCGCCAGATATTGTGCGCGGGCGACGAAATCCTTGATCCCGTACTGATTAATGAATTGCAGCGCACCACCGGTCCAGGCAGCGAAACCGATGCCAAAAACCGAGCCGACGTTGGCATCGGCGGTCGACATCAACACCCCCTCCTCCACACAGCGCACCGTCTCGATGGCTTGCACGAACAGCAGGCGATCACGCACATCCTTCGCTGAAATCTGCCCGTCGACCTTTTCAAAACGGGTTTTCAGCTCCGGCCACAGATGCTTCTGGGATCCGGCGGGATAGTCATAGAAACCGCCACCCGCAGCCCGGCCCGCACGCTTGTATTCGTTGAGCATCAGGTCAATCACAGTGAACGCAGGATGCTGGACCAACGGCTTGCTCTCGGCCTGCAAGTCCCTGGCGGTCTGCTGGCGGATGTGACTCATCAGGCTCAGGGAGACTTCATCGGAGATCGCCAAAGGCCCGACAGGCATGCCGGCCTTGCGCGCTTCAGCCTCGATCAGCGCCGCGCTCACGCCTTCGCCCAACATCGCAATGCCTTCGTTGGTGAAAGTGCCAAACACCCGCGACGTGAAAAATCCGCGGCTGTCGTTGACCACAATCGGTGTCTTCTTGATTTGCAGGACGAAGTCAAAGCCGCGAGCCAAGGTTTGGTCGCTGGTGTTGGCGCCCTTGATGATTTCCACCAATGGCATCTTTTCCACAGGACTGAAGAAATGCAGGCCGATGAACTTGCTCTGGTCCGGCACCGCCGTGGCCAAGCCACTGATCGGCAGCGTCGAGGTGTTCGAGGCAATCACCGCATCCGCACCAACGATTTGTTGCGCAGCCAGCGATACCCTGGCCTTGAGCTCACGGTCCTCGAATACCGCCTCGATGATCAGATCGCAACCGGCGAGGTCGGCATCTTGCTCAGTGGTCTGGATGCGCGCCAACACAGCGTCGCGTTGCCCGGCGCTCATCTGCCCGCGTACCACTTTCTTGTCCAGCAGTGCCGCTGAGTGCGCCTTGCCCTTCTCGGCCGCCGCCAGGGTGATGTCCTTGAGCACCACCTCGATGCCGGCCGATGCGCTGACAAAGGCAATGCCCGCGCCCATCATCCCCGCGCCCAGTACGCCCACCTTTTTGGTCACATGGGGCGCGAACCCCTGTGGCCGCGAACCGCCGGCATTGATTTCATTGAGCTGGAACCAGAAGGTGCCGATCAGGTTCTTCGACACCTGGCCGGTGGTCAGCTCGGTGAAGTAGCGGGTTTCGATCAGGTGCGCCGTGTCGAAATCCACTTGGGCGCCTTCCACGGCGGCACACAGGATCTTCTCCGGCGCGGGCATGCAGCCCTGGGTTTTACTGCGCAGGATCGACGGCGCGATGGCCAGCATCTGCGCGACCTTCGGGTTCGACGGCGTGCCACCCGGGATCTGGTAACCCTTTACATCCCAACGCTGCACTGGCGTCGGGTTGGCGTTGATCCAGGCTCGCGCCTTGGCCAGCAGCTCATCGTGATCCGCGGCCAGCTCATCGATCAGCCCCGCCTGCAGCGCCTGTTGCGGGCGCAGCTTCTTCCCTTCGAGCAGGTACGGCAGTGCCTTTTCCAGTCCGAGCAAACGCACCATGCGCACCACTCCACCACCGCCCGGCAACAAGCCAAGGGTCACTTCCGGCAGACCGAGCTGCACCGACGGGTTGTCCAGCGCCACCCGGTGATGGCAAGCCAGGCAAATTTCCCAGCCTCCCCCCAGCGCCGCGCCGTTAATCGCCGCGACCACCGGTTTGCCAAGGGTTTCCAGGGTGCGCAACTGTCCCTTGAGGCTCAGCACCATGTCGTAGAAAGCTTTGGCTTCGGGTTTGCCGACCTTGATCAATTCATTGAGGTCACCGCCGGCGAAGAAGGTCTTTTTCGCCGAAGTGATGATGACGCCGGCGATGGCCTCCTTGTCGGCCACCAACCGTGCGACGCAATCGGCCATGGCTTGGCGGTACATCGCATTCATCGTGTTGGCGCTCTGGCCGGGCATGTCGATGGTCAGGACGACGATCCGGTCCTGGCCTTTTTCGTAACGAATGGCTTGGGTCATGACAGGTTTCCTTGAATTCCGGGCTCAGAGGCGTTCGATGATGGTGGCAATGCCCATGCCGCCGCCGACACACAGGGTCGCGAGGCCGTAACGCAAGTGCCGGTTTTCCAGTTCATCGAGCAAGGTGCCGAGAATCGCGCAGCCCGTGGCGCCCAGCGGGTGCCCCATGGCGATCGAGCCCCCGTTGACGTTGACCTTGTCCGGATCGACGGCCATGTCCTTGATGAATTTCAGGACCACCGAGGCAAACGCCTCGTTGACCTCGAACAGATCGATGTCCTCGACCCGCAGACCGGCCTTCGCCAACGCCTTGCGGGTGGCCGGTGCGGGACCGGTGAGCATGATGGTCGGGTCGGTGCTGGTCACCGCCGTGGCGACGACCCGCGCCCGTGGGCGCAAGCCCAGCGCCTGGCCCTTGGCTTCGGAGCCGATCAACATCAAGGCCGCACCGTCGACAATCCCGGAACTGTTGCCCGGGGTGTGCACGTGATTGATTCGCTCGACATGGCTGTAGACCCGCAGCGCAGTGGCGTCGAAACCCATTTGCCCGATCATTTCGAAACTCGATTTGAGTTTGCCCAGGCCTTCGAGGGTCGAGTCGGCGCGAATGAACTCATCGTGATCGAGCAGGAGGATGCCGTTCTGATCCCGCACCGGCACCAGCGACTTGTTGAACGAACCATCGGCCCGTGCCCGCGCGGCTTTCTGCTGGGAGTGCAGCGCATAGGCATCGACGTCCTGGCGACTGAAACCTTCGAGGGTGGCGATCAGATCCGCGCCCACGCCCTGCGGGGTGAAATGACTGTGCAGATTGGTTTGTGGGTCGAGCGCCCAGGCCCCACCGTCGCTGCCCATGGGCACGCGGGACATCGATTCGACGCCACCGACCACCACCAGGTCTTCGAAACCGGAGCGCACTTTCATCGCCCCAAGGTTCACCGCCTCCAGTCCCGACGCGCAAAAACGGTTGATTTGCACCCCGGCCACGCTGACGTCCCAGTCCGCCACCTGAACGGCGGTCTTCGCGATATCGGCGCCTTGATCGCCGACGGGGGTCACGCAGCCCAGCACCACATCATCGACCTGGCTGGTGTCGAGGTCGGTTCGCTGTTGCAGCGCGTCGAGCAATCCGGCCACCAGGTTCACCGGCTTGACACTGTGCAAGGCGCCATCAGCCTTGCCTTTGCCACGGGGCGTGCGTAAGGCATCGAAAATCAACGCTTGGGTCATGACGTCCTCGATCTTGTTGTTATGGATTTTGTGCGCTTTCAAGCAGCCTCCACCTTATTCCGAGCCACCGCTGATTCAATGACCGCAGCGCTCATCGACATTGACGGTCACGCTCAGACGGACGGTCATGCATCACCGTCTGAACCGCTTGAACAGCCGCAGGTGTCTAGAAAAAGGCCGGCAAAGAAGCTGGCAATAGGCCTCATGCCGTTTTAATAGCAATAAGTCAGACCTCCATACTAAATGGATCTAAACCGCGCGTGACGCGGGCTCTAAGGTGAAGGTGTACGAAGTTGTCGTCGGGTTTTGCCGAGACGGTCGTCCTTACAGGAAGTGCAGCGTTTGCCGACATGGAGATATGCAGGCAAGCATCAGGAAATAACAAAAAGAAGGCGGTCAGCCATGTTCAAACAATCGAAAGTTCGTCAAGCAGGTCTCATTCTCTTCGCCACTACGCTGTTGTTGATTGTGCCGAACCTGACCAAGGTGCTCGGCTAGTCGGTTTGTGAAAGTTACGGCGCCAGGCTTGTAAATCGCCACAACAAAAATGTGACTGGCTCGCTACCCGGGCCAGCGTGGCTGTGCCACCCTTTGCGGCACTTTCACGACATGGACGGCGATCAATTTGAAAACGCTCATTGTGTTCGGGGCCTTGCTGCTCAGCACGCCTCTGTATGCCGCACAGCTGAACCTGGAGCTGGGCGCGAACAGTCGCACCTGGCAAACCGAGGAACTGCTCAAGCACCCTCAGGCCCAGACCATCAGCATCCCCAATGATGTTTCCTATAAACGCGACATGAGCTACCGCGCGGTGCCTTTGTCGGCCTTATTGATGGACGTGAAACCCGAGGACCATTTGCAGGCGGTTGCGCTGGATGGTTTTGCGGCGGAGTTGTCGGCCGCGCCGTTGCTCAATACTCAGGGCGCCCGGGCCTGGCTGGCGATTGAAGACCCGGCCAAGCCATGGCCACCGCTATCGGAAGGCAAGCACAGCGCCGGGCCGTTCTACCTGGTGTGGACCGATCCGCGGGCGGGCAACATCAGCCCGGAACAATGGCCGTTCGAAGTCGCGAGCATCAAGCGCATGGCGCCTGTGGCCGAGCGTTTCCCCGCCCTGCTGCCGGATCCGTCGTTAAAAGCGGATGACCCGGTGAGCAAGGGGTTTGCGCTGTTTCAGAAGAACTGCCTGGCGTGCCATCGATTGAACGGGGCCGGTGATGCGCAGTTCGGGCCGGACCTGAACATTCCGTACAACCCCACCGAGTACTTTGGCGCGGACTTCCTCAAGCGCTATATCCGTGATCCGCAGAGTTTGCGCCAATGGCCCCAGGCGAAGATGCCCGGGTTTTCGGCCGAGGTTTTACCGCATGAGGATCTGGAGAGGTTGGTGGGGTATTTGAAGCACATGGCCGGGCGCAAGGTTAAGCCATAAGCCGACCGTTGCCCGCATTCATTGCCTATCGCCCGCATAGTCAGAGTTGATTTCACCGCCCGATCAGCGCTGTGGATAATCCACGCATCCGCTGAAAAAACTTCGTCAGTGCCAAGGCAGCGAAGGTGACGGCTCCCTGTTTTCAACGGTCATCGACCTCCCGACCGGTTTCCCTCCTTTCCGGTCTTCCCTTTAAGCCACCCGCTCAGGTGGCTTTTTTTTGATCGAAAGATCGCACAAACGAAAACGGCCAACCCGAAGGTCAGCCGCTAGTGCCGATTGTTACTGTTCATAAAGTTATGCGAGTCGCCCTCGTACCTCCTGCTTGACGCCCCAGCCCTCAATGATGCCGCCCAACGGCTCGACCACCGCTTCGAAACCCTGCTCGAAGTCGCCGATCTCGTCGTAGGTGGCGTACATGACCTTGCATAACTCCAGTGCCCAGGCACCGTCGTCACGCACACTGATTTGCGAATTGAGGGATTCACCATGATGAAAATGACGCGCTGCCCTGCGTGCCCGCTCCTCGTCCGGGAAAATGGCGTAGAACTCGATGGGGTGGAAGCGTGAAAAATCGAAACCGCCTTCTTTCATGCGGCGCAGCACGCTGCTGCTGATGTCTTCTTGATAGGCTGTGCTCATGAATCGTCCTCCTCAAACCGATGGATAGACTTTCCGTACTCCCTGCGCACGCAACCGAGGGTGCGGGCGGTTCGACACCGAAGTGCCGGCGGGAAACAAGCATGTAGCTGACAAGACCAGACCTTAGCGATCCATTCGCTGATCTCGATTGCAGAGTAGCCCCAGGATAGAGGCGCTGCCAAGGCCTGGATGAGAATGTGTCAGGAAGTGTTCAGATTGGCGTGATGCCGAGGATTTGAATGCTGTTCTGGGTCTTCAGGCTTTTGACGGTTGGATTGTCAGTGCGCCCTTCCAGATCGTTAAGGTCGAGTTCGGCAGCGACTGGCAGGCGGCGTGCGAGGATGAGCTTGGCGGCTTGCTCGTTGCTCGGGCACTCCGTGCTTTCAAACACTTCGTCAACTTGTTCGCCGTGATCATCTACGAAGGTGACTTTCCACTTTTGCATCAGTGCCTCCTCGATCAAACCCGCAAATGGGTTCACACCTATCTGGACTTTTGGCCTTACTGATCGTTCAAACGGAATACAGTCACTTCTGTAGGAGCTGCCGCAGGCTGCGATCTTTTGATCTTGATCTTTAAAAAGCCAAATCAAAAGATCGCAGCCTGCGGCAGTTCCTACAGGAGTAATCCCTTTAGTCGTTGCCTGGCTTGCCCACTGCCTGCAGTACGTACTGCGGCAAGGCGAAAGCACCGATGTGGATTTCAGGATTGTAGTAGCGCGTGACGATGCCGCTGCCTGCGAAACGCTGTTGCAGGGTTTCGCGGGTCAACTTGCGATAAGCGGTATTGGTCGAACCCCAGGCGAAGGTCATCGAACCGCCGATGTAGGTCGGCACCGCGGCCTGGTAGAAGTGCCAATCGGCAAACAGGCTGTGCAGGCGACCGGCGGTGGTTTTGACTTCTTCGATCTGCATGAACGGCGTGCCGTTTTGCGTCACCAGGATGCCGCCGTCGTTCAGGCAGCGATGGCAGGCCTGGTAGAAGTTTTCCGAAAACAGCACTTCCCCCGGGCCAATCGGATCGGTGGAATCGGAAATGATCACGTCGAATTTTTCGCTGGTGGTGGCGACGAAACGCATGCCGTCGTCGATCACCAGGTTCAGGCGCGGATCATCGTAGGCGCCATTGGAGTGATTGGGCAGGAACTGCTTGCACATATCGACCACGGTGCCGTCGATCTCGACCATGGTGATGTGCTCGACGCTGGCATGCTTGGTCACTTCACGCAGCATGCCGCCGTCGCCGCCACCAATGATCAGTACACGCTTGGCGTTGCCGTGGGCCAGGATCGGCACATGGGTGAGCATCTCGTGGTAGATGAATTCGTCGGCTTCGGTGGTTTGGATCACGCCGTCCAGCGCCATGACCCGGCCCATGCGCGGGTTTTCGAAAATCACCAGATGCTGGTGTTCGGTACGCACTTCGTGCAGCAGTTTGTCCATGCGAAAACGCTGGCCGTAGCCTTCGTAAAGGGTTTCCAGGTAGTCGTTGGTGGGGGTGATGCTCATGGGAAGCGCTCCGATGAATGCGGTGGCAACGGACGGTTACCCGCCCATGATGGCCCGTCGATTACCACGACAGGCCGGGAAAGGCGCGCATTCTACGTCGCGGGAGATGACAGGTCGAACCTTCATGACCGAGTACACACAGAACAATGTGGGAGCGGGCTTGCTCGCGAAAGCGGAGTGTCATTCAACCTGTGTTTCGACTGAACAATCG
>DATMUG010000020.1:0-12311 GCA_035563915.1 Pseudomonas sp.
GCTTTTGGTTTCAAAGATCAAAAGATCGCAGCCTTCGGCAGCTCCTACACAGGGATTAAGTGAAATGCTGATTGATTGGTTGAACCAATGGTCCTTCGGCGCGGTGGACTGGCTGGTCATCGGGCTTGGCGTCGCCCTGGCCTACATCGTGTTCGGTATCGCCGGATTCGGCACTGCGCTGGTGGCCGGGCCGATTCTGATTCTGTTCATGCCGTTATCGAAAATCGTGCCGCTGCTGGTGCTGCTCGACTTCGTCGCGGCCTTCGGCAATCTTTTGCCATCGCGACGGGACGTCGCCAGGCCTGAACTGTTGCGATTGCTGCCCTGCATGGCGGTGGGCTGTACGCTGGGGGTGATTTTTCTGTTGAACCTGAAATCCGACCTGTTGCTGCTATTGATGGGGCTGTTCATCAGCATCTATGCGATTTACAGCCTGTGGATAAAAGCCCGCCCGGCGCAATTGTCGGCTGCGTGGGCGCTGCCGATGGGCACAGTCGGCGGGATGTTCGGTGCGCTGTTTGGCAGTGGCGGCTTTCTGTACGCGATATATCTGAACAGTCGACTACCCAAGGACGAAGCTCGAGCGACTCAAAGTGCGCTGATCAGTTGCAGCACGGTGGTGCGTTTGAGTCTGTTTGCGGTCGCGGGGGTGTATGCCGATAGGCCTTTGCTGGTGCTGGCGGCGTGCTTGTTACCGGCCATGGCGCTCGGGCTGTGGGTGGGGCGGCATTTGACCCGGCGCTTGTCTCGCGAAGCGTTTGTGCGGTTGGTGACGTGGTTGGTGCTGGTCAGCGGGATTGCGTTGATCGGGCGCTACCTGAGTACGTGAACGCTGATACTGTGGCAACGAGGCTTTTCTGTGGCGAGGGAGCTTGCTCCCGTTCGAGGTTTTTCTGTGGCGAGGGAGCTTGCTCCCGTTCGGCCGCGAAGCAGTCGTCAATCAGGCCAATTCGGCTGCCAGATCCAACGACGCTGCATGTTTTGGGGCCGCTGCGCGAGCCAGCGGGAGCAAGCTCCCTCGCCACAGAGGGAGCACGCCTCAATCGTTGTACTGACTCAACAACCGTTCAAGCCGCGCACTCAGGCGACGTTTGATCTCGGTTTCAATGTGCGGTGCGAAGTCGTCGATCACGTCTTGCATGATCAGCTGCGCGGCGGCGCGCAGTTCGTTGTCGAGGTACAGCTGCGCGTCGGCGTTTTTGTCGGCGCTCGGTGCCGGTTCGGCAGCGGGCCTGGGCGGGGCGGGTTCAACGGTCGGAGCGGGTTCGCTAACGGCGTCGAACAGCATGGGAATCTGTTCCTGATCGCCTGCTTCGACCGTGTCGGTCAGCAGCGGCGGTTGCAGGTTGTCATCGCCGAGCAATTGGCGGATCGACTCAAGGTCGTCCAGCAGTTCCACGGGCTTTTGCAGCGGTTTTGGAGTGTCCATCGGAATGCTCAGAGTCGCTGTAAACGGTGATCTTGCAGAGGATAGCCCTGTTCGCGGTAGAAACGGAAACTCTCCCGCGCGGCCTGGCGGATCACCGGATCTTCGACCACCACTTCCGCCACACGGGCGAAGCGTTGGGCGAAGGCGGGGACCTTCAGGTCGAGGTTGACCAGCAAGTCCTGATGTTGACCGCAGTCGTCGCCAACACCCAGCACGATCAAATTGTCCGGTTCGCTTTCGGCGGGGCCGTGGGGCACGAAGCTTTCGCCCTTGAATGCCCATAGGCGCCCATCGAGGTCATCGCGCTGGGCGGCATCGCTGCAGTGCAGGTAGATGCGGTGGCCCATGCGCCAGGCCTTTTCGGTGAGCTTGCAGGCAAAATCCAGACGTGCCGAAGGATCGGCGCTGGGCAGGATATAGAAGTCGACTTTGGTCATTGCGGTTCCTGAGCCTTGAGCGGCGTCACGTAAAGCGACGCCGCTCAAGGGTCATCGGTTTCAGGCTTTGGCGCGGTCCAGCAAGTATTGGGTCAGCAGGGGAACCGGACGGCCAGTGGCGCCCTTGTCCTTGCCGCCGCTGGTCCAGGCCGTGCCGGCGATGTCCAGGTGCGCCCAGTTGAGGTTCTTGGTGAAGCGCGACAGGAAGCAAGCCGCGGTGATGGTGCCGGCTTTCGGACCGCCGATGTTGGCGATGTCGGCGAACGGGCTGTCCAGTTGCTCCTGGTATTCATCGAACAGCGGCAGTTGCCAGGCACGGTCGTCGGCGGCCTTGCCGGCGCTCAGCAGTTGGCCGATCAGTTCGTCGTTGTTGCCCAAAAGGCCCGAAGTGTGGGAACCCAGTGCAACCACGCAGGCACCGGTCAGGGTGGCGATGTCGATTACGGCCTGAGGCTTGAAGCGCTCGGAGTAGGTGAGGGCGTCGCACAGCACCAGACGGCCTTCGGCGTCGGTGTTGAGGATTTCCACGGTCTGGCCGCTCATGGTGGTGACGATGTCGCCTGGGCGCGAGGCGGTGCCGCTCGGCATGTTTTCGGCGCAGGCCAGGATGCACACCAGGTTGAGCGGCAGCTTCAGTTCGAGCACGGCACGCAGCGTACCGAACACGCTGGCGGCGCCGCCCATGTCGTACTTCATCTCGTCCATGCCGGCGCCCGGCTTGAGGCTGATGCCGCCGGTGTCGAAGGTGATGCCCTTGCCAACCAGCGCGTACGGCTTCTCGGATTTCTTGCCGCCGTTGTATTGCATGACGATCAGGCGTGGCGGCTGGGCGCTGCCCTGGCCGACGGCATAGAACGAGCCCATGCCCAGTGCCTTGATCTTCTTCTCGTCGAGGACTTCGACTTTCAGTTCCTTGAATTCCTTGCCAAGGTTTTTCGCCTGCTCGCCGAGGAAGGTCGGGTGGCAGATGTTTGGCGGCAGATTGCCCAGGTTGCGGGTGAAGGCCATGCCGTTTGCAATCGCGGTAGCGTGGGTCACGGCGCGCTGTACTTCAGCCTGCGCGGCCTTGATGGTCAGCAGGGTGATTTTCTTCAGGGCACGGGGTTCGGCTTTCTGGCTCTTGAACTGGTCGAACTGGTATCCGCCATCCACCAGGGTTTCGGCCAGCAGGCGGGTCTTGCCGTAGCTGTCGCGACCCTTGATCACGATTTCGTCCAGGGCCAGTACGGCGTCGCTGCCGCCCAGGCCTTTTAGGGTATTGAGCACGCCGGCGACGATTTTGCGGAACGGGCGGTCGCCCAATTCTTCATCCTTGCCTGTGCCCACCAGCAAAACGCGTTCGGCTTTCAGGTTCGGCAGGCTGTGCAACAGCAGGCTCTGTCCGACTTTGCCGGCCAGATCCCCACGTTTGAGAACAGCGCTGATCGCGCCGCCGCTGAGTTCGTCGAGTTGTTTGGCTGT
The DNA here is from genome assembly GCA_035563915.1 of Pseudomonas sp. Lineage (GTDB taxonomy): Bacteria > Pseudomonadota > Gammaproteobacteria > Pseudomonadales > Pseudomonadaceae > Aquipseudomonas. Next base: position 3,328 of record DATMUG010000020.1, read on the forward strand.
GGCGCCGAGCTTGCGACCTTCGCCAACGGCGACCACCAGCGTGGCAGTCTTCAAGGTTTCAGCGTTAACACTTTTTACAACCAGTTCCATGTCCGGGTCCCTGAATTGATGGTCAACTCGCAAGCGCTCGGCAAAGGATGTGCGTCGCTTGCTTATAGATAGAGGGCGCCGATACCGATCGGCGACGAAGGCCGCAGTTTGAACCTCGCCAGAGGCGCCTGACAACCCTTGACCACATTAATGTGTAGGGGCGAGCTTGCTCGCGGTGGACGTCCAGGCAACGCTGTCTTTCAGACAGCCCGCGTCATCGTTGATGCCCATCTCGAGCAGGCTCGCTCCTACAAGGGGGAGATGCATTGCGAAGTGACAGGCGCACCCAATCACAGGATAATGCGCCATCTTTTTTTCGGCGGCTCTGCCCTGCGGGCTGTCTGATGTGTTTGCTTGTTTGGCCGCCTTAGCCTGACAACCCTGGAGTGTCTGGTTTGATCGTCTTCCGTTATCTATCCCGCGAAGTCCTGTTGACCTTGAGCGCTGTCAGCGCCGTGCTGCTGGTCATCATCATGAGCGGACGCTTTATCAAATACCTCGCTCAAGCAGCTTCGGGCCAGTTGGATCCGGGCTCGCTCTTCCTGATCATGGGCTTTCGCCTGCCGGGCTTCTTGCAACTGATCCTGCCGCTGGGACTGTTCCTCGGGATCCTGTTGTCCTACGGCCGCCTTTACCTTGAAAGCGAAATGACCGTGCTGTCGGCCACCGGCATGAGCCAGCAACGCCTGTTTCGCATGACCCTGTTCCCGGCCACCCTCGTGGCGCTGGTGGTTGCATGGTTGAGCCTGAGCCTGGCGCCGCAAGGGGCCAATCAGTTCCAGCTGCTGCTGAACAAGCAGGATGCCCTGACCGAGTTCGATACCCTGGAGCCAGGTCGTTTCCAGGCCCTGCGCGACGGTACCCGGGTGACGTACACCGAGCAGCTGTCGGATGACCGCGTCAATCTGGCCGGCGTATTCATTTCGCAAAAGAACCTCTCTTCCGACAATAAAGACCGCGGGATTTCGGTGCTGGTGGCAGAGAAGGGCCGTCAGGAAATCCGCCCTGACGGCAATCGCTACCTGATTCTCGACAACGGCTACCGCTATGACGGCAACCCCGGGCAGGCCGATTACCGGGCTATTCATTACCAGGAGTACGGCGTACTGCTGCCAAAACCGGACGTCAGCGACGAAGTGACCGACCGTGATGCCATGACCACCGCGTCCTTGCTGGCCAGTGAAGACATCCGTTCGCAAACCGAGCTGCAATGGCGCCTGTCCTTGCCGTTACTGGTGTTCATCGTGACCCTGATGGCGGTGCCGCTGTCGCGGGTCAATCCGCGTCAGGGCCGTTTCCTCAAGCTGCTGCCGGCGATTCTTCTTTATATGGCTTACCTGACCATCCTGATTGCCGCTCGCGGCGCCCTCGAAAAGGGCAAGATTCCAGCCGTTCTCGGTCTGTGGTGGGTGCACGGTTTGTTCCTGGTCATCGGCCTGGGCCTGCTCTACTGGGAGCCCTTGCAGTTGAAACTGGCGAGCCGTCGCGCTGCGCTGGAGGTGGCCCGTGGTTAAGCTCGACCGCTACATCGGCAGCAGCGTGTTCATGGCGATCCTGGCGGTGCTGGGGATCATTCTCGGTCTGGCGACCTTGTTTGCGTTCATCGATGAGATGGGCGATGCCAGCGATACCTACACGCTGGTTGATGTCCTCAGTTATGTATTGCTGACTGCGCCGCGTCGTCTGTACGACATGCTGCCGATGGCCGCGCTGATCGGTTGCCTGATCGGTCTCGGCAGTCTGGCCAGCAACAGCGAACTGACCATCATGCGCGCGGCCGGGGTTTCGGTCGGGCGGATCGTCTGGGCGGTGATGAAGCCGATGCTGGTGCTGATGGTGGTGGGGGTGTTGATTGGCGAGTACGTCGCACCGGCCACCGAAAGCACTGCGCAGGCCAATCGTTCGCTGGCCCAGGGCAGTGGCGACGCGCAAAGTGCCAAGCACGGCCTGTGGCACCGTCAGGGTGACGAGTTCATTCACGTCAACTCGGTGCAGCCCAACGGCCTCCTGTACGGCGTGACGCGTTATCACTTCGACAAGGAACGGCACATGTTGTCGTCCAGCTTCTCCAAGCGTGCCGAATTCCAGACGGATCACTGGCAGTTGAGCGATGTCACCACCACGCTGTTTCACGAGCGCAGCACAGAAGTGGTCAACACGCCGGTCGAGCGCTGGGACGTGGCGTTGAGCCCGCAATTGCTGAGTACGGTGGTTATGGCGCCCGAATCGCTTTCGATTTCGGGGCTGTGGGGCTATATCCACTATCTGGCGGATCAGGGCCTGAACAACGGTCGTTACTGGCTGGCGTTTTGGGTCAAAGTATTGCAGCCGCTGGTCACCGCTGCCCTGGTGCTGATGGCGATTTCCTTCATCTTCGGCCCGCTGCGCTCGGTAACCCTCGGTCAGCGCGTGTTTACCGGTGTGCTGGTGGGTTTCACCTTCCGCATCGCCCAGGATTTGCTGGGTCCGTCGAGCCTGGTGTTTGGTTTCTCGCCCTTGTTTGCAGTGCTGGTACCGGCGGGTATTTGCGCCCTGGCAGGGCTCTGGTTGTTGCGTCGAGCCGGTTAAGAGCGAGCCATTTACGCTGTTTGTCTCATTTGAAAACGCCCCTGTCGCAAGACCGGGGCGTTTTTGTACGTGCCGTCTGACCTGCGAACGTGACGCTTGCGCCGTGGATCAGGTACAATTCCCGGCTATTTTTCGGCGGGCTATGCCTGCAGCCTTTTTGAGTGTTGATCCGTGAGTGATTTGAGTCATATCCGCAATTTCTCCATCATCGCCCACATTGACCATGGCAAGTCGACGCTGGCCGATCGCTTCATCCAGATGTGCGGCGGCCTGGCCGAGCGTGAAATGGAAGCCCAGGTGCTGGATTCCATGGACCTTGAGCGTGAGCGCGGGATCACCATCAAGGCTCACAGCGTTACTCTCTATTACAAAGCCAAAGATGGTATCAACTACCAGCTGAACTTCATTGACACCCCTGGCCACGTTGACTTCACCTACGAAGTCAGCCGCTCCCTGGCGGCCTGTGAAGGCGCGCTGCTGGTGGTGGACGCCGGTCAAGGCGTAGAAGCACAGTCGGTTGCCAACTGCTACACCGCGATCGAGCAGGGCCTGGAAGTCATGCCCGTGCTGAACAAGATCGACCTGCCACAGGCCGAGCCTGAGCGCGTCAAGGAAGAGATCGAGAAGATCATCGGTATCGACGCCACCGACGCGGTCACCTGCAGCGCCAAGACCGGCCTGGGTGTCGACGAAGTGCTGGAGCGTCTGGTTGCTACCATTCCTGCGCCGACCGGCAATATCGAAGATCCGCTGCAGGCGTTGATCATCGACTCCTGGTTCGACAACTACCTGGGCGTTGTGTCCCTGGTACGTGTGCGTCACGGTCGCGTAAAGAAAGGCGACAAGATCCTGGTCAAATCCACCGGCAAGGTCCACCTGGTGGACAGCGTCGGCGTATTCAACCCGAAACACACCGCTACTGCCGACCTCAAGGCTGGCGAAGTGGGCTTCATCATCGCGAGCATCAAGGATATTCACGGTGCACCGGTGGGTGACACCCTGACCCTCGCCTCCACGCCGGACGTCGAGGTTCTGCCTGGTTTCAAGCGCATCCAGCCGCAGGTATATGCAGGTCTGTTCCCGGTCAGCTCCGACGATTTCGAGGATTTCCGCGAGGCACTGCAGAAGCTCACCCTCAATGACTCCTCGCTGCAGTACACGCCGGAAAGCTCCGATGCCTTGGGCTTCGGTTTCCGTTGCGGTTTCCTCGGCATGTTGCACATGGAAATCATCCAGGAGCGCCTGGAGCGCGAGTACGACCTGGACCTGATTACCACGGCGCCGACGGTAATCTTCGAGCTGTTGCTGAAAACCGGCGAGACGATCTACGTCGACAACCCATCCAAACTGCCGGATCTATCGTCCATCGAAGACATGCGCGAGCCCATCGTGCGCGCCAATATCCTTGTGCCGCAGGAGCACCTGGGCAACGTCATTACCCTGTGCATCGAAAAACGCGGTGTTCAGGTCGACATGCTGTTTCTCGGCTCGCAGGTGCAAGTGACCTACGACCTGCCGATGAACGAAGTGGTCCTGGACTTCTTCGACCGTCTCAAATCCACCAGCCGCGGCTATGCTTCGCTGGATTACCATTTCGATCGTTACCAATCGGCTAATCTGGTGAAACTGGACGTGCTGATCAACGGCGACAAGGTCGACGCCCTGGCGTTGATCGTGCACCGGGACAACTCGCACTACAAAGGTCGCCAGTTGACCGAGAAGATGAAAGACCTGATTCCGCGGCAGATGTTCGACGTGGCAATCCAGGCCGCCATTGGCGGTCAGATTGTGGCGCGTACAACCGTCAAGGCACTCAGAAAGAACGTATTGGCCAAATGCTACGGTGGTGACGTCAGCCGTAAGAAAAAGCTGCTGGAGAAGCAAAAGGCCGGTAAAAAACGCATGAAGCAGGTCGGCAACGTGGAAATTCCACAGGAAGCCTTCCTTGCCGTGCTCAGGTTGGATAGTTAGGTCCTATGTCGCTAAATTTCCCGCTGTTGCTGGTCATCGCCGTGTTCGTCTGCGGCCTGTTGGCGTTGCTCGATCTGCTGTTCCTGGCGCCGCGTCGGCGGGCCGCCATTGCTTCCTATGAGGGCAGCGTCAGCCAGCCTGATGTGGTGGTGGTCGAGAAACTGAACAAGGAGCCGTTGCTGGTCGAGTACGGCAAATCGTTCTTCCCGGTGTTGTTCATCGTGCTGGTACTGCGTTCGTTCCTGGTGGAACCGTTCCAGATTCCATCCGGCTCGATGAAACCAACCCTGGACGTTGGCGATTTCATTCTGGTGAGCAAGTTTTCCTACGGGATCCGCTTGCCGGTGATCGACAAGAAAATCATCGAGGTCGGTGAGCCACAGCGCGGCGATGTGATGGTGTTCCGTTACCCAAGCGACCCGAACGTCAACTACATCAAGCGTGTCGTTGGTTTGCCGGGTGATCAGGTTCGTTACACCGCCGACAAGCGTCTGTTCGTCAACGGGCAGTCGATTGCCGAGCAATTGATCGGCTCCGAGCCGGGCACTCTGGGCAGCGCTGAGCTCTACAAGGAAAAACTCGGCGCCGCCGAGCACCTGATCCGCAAGGAAATGAGCCGCTACCGCGCAACGCCGGACCGTACATGGACCGTGCCTGCCGGGCACTACTTCATGATGGGCGACAACCGCGACAACTCGAACGACAGTCGCTACTGGGATGATCCGAACATTCCCAAGGATCTGCTGGGCATGGTTCCCGACAAGAATATCGTCGGCAAGGCCTTTGCAGTCTGGATGAGCTGGCCGGAACCCAAACTCAGTCACTTGCCGAATTTCTCGCGGGTTGGCCTGATTCAGTAATCAAACACGGCGCTGTTGAACACAGCGCCGAATGCATTTCTGGAACCGACGGATTTCGGGGCCGGAAGCATGAAGCCAATGATATTCAGGACGTTATTTTTGAACACAGCGTTAATTGTCCCAAGCCTGCGCCGCATCCCGGCGATGGCGGTGGAATCCAACCACGAACTCAGCGTGGGTAAACCGTGAGCGCCTCCCTAAGCCGTCTCGAGCGTCAGCTCGGCTACACCTTCAAAGATCAGGAGCTGATGGTCCTGGCCCTGACTCACCGCAGCTTTGCCGGGCGCAACAACGAACGCCTGGAATTCCTCGGTGACGCCATTCTCAACTTCGTTGCTGGCGAGGCGCTGTTCGACCGTTTCCCGCTGGCCCGCGAAGGCCAGTTGTCGCGTTTGCGCGCGCGCCTGGTCAAAGGTGAGACGCTGGCCGTACTGGCCCGTGGTTTCGATCTGGGCGAGCACCTGCGCCTGGGGTCCGGCGAATTGAAAAGCGGCGGTTTTCGCCGAGAGTCGATTCTGGCCGATGCCCTGGAAGCACTGATCGGTGCGATCTACCTGGACGCCGGTATTGACGTCGCCCGTGAGCGCGTACTGGCCTGGCTGGCCGGCGAGTTCGAAGGATTGACGCTGGTCGATACCAACAAGGACCCGAAGACCCGCCTGCAGGAGTTTCTGCAGTCCCGCGGTTGCGAGCTGCCACGTTATGAAGTGGTGGATATCCAGGGTGAGCCGCATTGCCGGACGTTCTTCGTCGAATGCGAGATTATCCTTCTGAATGAAAAAAGCCGAGGTCAGGGTGTAAGCCGTCGTATTGCCGAGCAGGTAGCGGCCGCCGCAGCACTGATTGCCCTGGGTGTGGAGAATGGCAATGACTGATTCAAACGCAACTCGCTGTGGCTATGTTGCCATCGTCGGCCGTCCGAACGTGGGCAAGTCCACGTTGCTCAACCACATTCTGGGTCAGAAGCTGGCGATCACCTCGCGCAAGCCACAAACCACCCGCCACAACATGCTCGGCATCAAGACCGAGGGCGATGTGCAGGCGATCTACGTCGACACCCCCGGTATGCACAAGGGTGGCGAGAAGGCCCTGAACCGTTATATGAACAAGACCGCTTCGGCGGCGTTGAAAGACGTCGACGTGGTGATCTTCGTGGTGGATCGCACCAAGTGGACCGAAGAAGACCAGATGGTCCTCGAGCGCGTGCAGTACGTGACCGGGCCGCTGATCGTCGCGCTGAACAAGACCGATCGCATCGAGGACAAGGCCGAGCTGATGCCGCACCTGTCCTGGTTGCAAGAGCAATTGCCAAACGCCCAGATCATCCCGATTTCGGCGCAACACGGGCACAACCTCGATGCGCTGGAGCGAGTGATTGCCGAGCAGTTGCCGGAGAACGATCACTTCTTCCCGGAAGACCAGATCACCGATCGCAGCAGCCGTTTCCTCGCCGCCGAGCTGGTGCGTGAAAAAATCATGCGCCAGATGGGCGCCGAGCTGCCGTACCAGATCACCGTCGAAATCGAAGAGTTCAAGCAGCAGGGGAAAACCCTGCATATTCATGCGCTGATCCTCGTCGAACGTGACGGCCAGAAGAAGATCATCATTGGCGACAAGGGCGAGCGCATCAAGCGCATCGGCACCGAGGCGCGCAAGGACATGGAGTTGCTGTTCGACTCCAAGATCATGCTTAACCTCTGGGTGAAGGTTAAGGGTGGCTGGTCCGATGATGAGCGCGCGCTGCGTTCGCTGGGTTATGGCGACCTGTAATCCAACATAGCTCTACTGTGGGAGCAGGCTTTTGTGGCGAGGGAGCTCGCTCCCGTTCGGCTGCGAAGCAGTCGTAAACCCTGCCATCGCGTTTTACTTGAAACACTGAAGAGCATGGTTTTGGGGCCGCTTCGCGGTCCAGCGGGAGCAAGCTCCCTCGCCACAGTGGATCTCCAGAGATTCGGAAACTGATGTCATCCAGCCTACCCATCGGCCAGCCCGCCTACGTCCTCCACTCCCGTGCCTATCGCGAAAGCAGTGCGCTGGTGGACTTCCTCACGCCGCAAGGGCGGCTGCGGGCGGTGTTGCGCAGTGCGAGGGGCAAGGCCGGGACGCTGGCGCGGCCTTTCGTGCCGCTGGAGGTGGAGTTTCGCGGTCGCGGCGAGTTGAAGAATGTCGGGCGCATGGAAAGTGCCGGAGTTTCCACCTGGCTGCACGGCGAAGCGCTGTTCAGTGGCCTGTACCTCAATGAGCTGCTGATTCGCCTGCTTCCCGCCGAAGATCCCCATCCCGGTGTATTCGATCACTACGCCGCGACCTTGCTGGCACTGGCCGAAGGCCGGTCGCTGGAGCCATTGTTGCGTTCGTTCGAATGGCGGTTGCTGGATGATCTGGGTTACGGCTTCGCCCTGAGCACTGATATCCACGACGCTCCCATCGCGCCTGACGGTCTTTATCGCCTGCAAGTGGATGCCGGGCTGGAGCGGGTCTATCTGCTGCAGCCGGGGCTGTTCAATGGCGCCGAGCTGCTGGCTATGGCCGAAGCCGACTGGTCGGCTCCCGGCGCGTTGTCCGCTGCCAAGCGCTTGATGCGCCAGGCGCTGGCGGTTCACCTGGGCGGTCGCCCTCTTGTCAGTCGCGAATTGTTTCGCAAGCCCTGATCACCCCGTATGCTGTGCACCGAACTTTCTCTTCTTCTGGAGCCTTCCGTGACCACCAGCACCCGCATTCTTCTTGGCGTGAACATCGACCACGTTGCCACCCTGCGTCAGGCCCGGGGCACACGCTACCCGGACCCGGTCAAGGCAGCCCTGGACGCGGAAGAGGCGGGCGCTGACGGAATTACCGTGCACTTGCGTGAAGACCGTCGACACATTCAGGAGCGTGATGTGCTGCTGCTCAAGGATGTGCTGCAAACCCGCATGAACTTCGAAATGGGTGTCACCGAGGAAATGATGGCGTTTGCCGAGCGTATTCGCCCGGCGCACATTTGCCTGGTCCCGGAAACGCGCCAGGAACTGACCACCGAGGGCGGTCTGGACGTGGCGGGGCAGGAGGCGAGGATCAAGGCCGCTGTCGAGCGGCTGTCGAAAATGGGCTCCGAAGTGTCACTGTTCATCGATGCCGACGAGCGGCAGATCGAGGCTTCCCGTCGCGTTGGCGCGCCGGCTATCGAACTGCACACCGGGCGTTACGCCGATGCCGAGACGCCGACCGAGGTGGCTGAAGAGCTCAAGCGTGTCGCGGACGGCGTGGCGTTTGGCCTCGCCCAGGGGCTGATCGTCAATGCCGGCCATGGTCTGCATTACCACAACGTCGAGGCGGTGGCGGCGATCAAGGGCATCAACGAGCTGAATATTGGCCACGCGCTGGTGGCCCATGCCCTGTTTGTGGGCTTCAAGTCGGCGGTTTCGGAGATGAAGGCGCTGATTTTGGCAGCCGCACTTAAGGGCTAAAAATCACAAGATCGCAGCCTTCGGCAGCTCCTACAGGTGTACACAAAAC
>DATMUG010000021.1:0-6696 GCA_035563915.1 Pseudomonas sp.
AGACGGCGTGCCAGTCACTATAGAGGCTGAATGTGACGACCTCTTCGCGAGCAAGCCCGCTCCCACATGGGAATTCGGTGTTTCAAATGTCCCGGTTCAGCTTAGTCCCAACTCACGCCAGATCCGCATGACCTGTCGCCGTTCGTCCGCAAACTGATCGCCGGGTATCACCCCCGGATCCTTCTGCAAGGCCTGTCGGTGAGCGGCGGAGCGGTAAGCTTTATAGGCTTCGCGCAGCAGGCTGGCATCTTCGGCGGGCATCAGCCCTTCGTGTTCCAGCTCTTCCAGAATGCGGATATTGTCGGTCCAGCGCAGCAATGACGGGTGTGTTTCGGACCACGCCAGGGCCGCGTATTGCACCATAAATTCAATATCGACGATACCACCGGCATCCTGCTTGAGATCGAACGGCGCCGTGGCCTCGAAGGCATTTGCCCCGGTGCCGGCCGCCGTGCTCTTGCTGCCCAGGTTATCGCGCATCTTGGCGCGCATCTCGCTGACTTCCTGGCGCAGCTTCGACAGGTCCCGCGCCTTGCCCAGGATCGCCGCCCGCACCAGCTCGAACGCACGCCCCACATCTTCGCTGCCCACCAGCACCCGCGCCCGCACCAGCGCCTGATGCTCCCAGGTCCAGGCTTCGCCTTCCTGATAACGGGAAAACGCACCCAGCGAACTCACCAGCAACCCCGCCGCACCGGACGGCCGCAAACGCATATCCACTTCATACAATTGCCCGGAATTGGTCTGGGCCGTGAGCAAATGAATGATTCGCTGCCCAAGACGGGTGAAAAATTGCGCGCCATCGATGGATTTCGGTCCGTCGGTTTCCGCCTGCGGATCACCATCGTGGATGAACACCAGATCCAGGTCCGAACCATGCCCCAGTTCCAGGCCGCCGACTTTCCCATAACCGACAATGATGAAGCCGGGATCGCACAAGGTGCCGTCGGTGCGCAGCGGCGTGCCGTACTTGGCCACGGTCTGGCGCCAGGCCAGGGCCAGCACCTGCTCCAGAATCGCCTCGGCCAGCCAGGTCAGGTAGTCGCTGACTTTCATCAGCGGCAGGTGCCCGGCGATTTCCGACGCGGCAACCCGCAGGCGGTGCGCCAGCTTGAAATGACGCAGCGCTTCCATCTGCTGTTCGAGGTCGTCCTCGGGAATCCGCGTCAGGCGTTCGCGCAACTCGGCCGCCAGCTCCGGCGCCAGCGGCGGCTTGAACAGCCGTCCTTCGTTAAGCAATTCGTCGAGCAGCAGCGGGAAGCGAGTGATCTGCTCGGCGATCCACGGGCTGGCCGCGCACAAGGTCAGCAGGCGACGCAGCGCGCCGGGGTTTTCGGTCAGCAACACCAGATAAGCCGAACGACGCGCCACGGCTTCCACCAGCGGCAGTACCCGCTCCAGCACCAGGTCCGGATTGGCGTGTTCCACCGCCTGCGCCAACAAGCGTGGAATAAAGGCATCGAGACGCTCGCGCCCCAGACGCTGCATCGCGCGCAACTGCGCGCTGCTGCGCAGGCCGGCCAGTGCCCTCAGGGCTTTTGGCGCGTCGGTGAAACCGCCTTCCTGCAATTGCCGGCAGGCCGCTTCTTCATCCTGAGCTTCTTCCCATAACGGCAGCCACTCACCGCCGACCACCACTTCGTTTTCGGCACCCTGCTCTTCATCGGGATCGGCAATGACCTGGCCGAAGTGCCAGGCGATACGGCCGCGCCAGAACATCAGCTTTTCATGGAAAGACGCCCAGTCGTCGAAACCCAACATAAAGGCAATGCGCGCTTGATCCTCAGCGCCAACCGGCAGCATCTGGGTCTGGCGGTCGGCAATCGCCTGGATCGCATGTTCGGTGTAACGCAGAAATTCATAGCCTTCGCGCAACTCGCTGACCACCGCCGGCGGCAGATAGCCCTGACCTTCCAGGGTACTCAGCACTTTCAACAGAGGACGCTGCTGCAGGCTCAGGTCGCGACCGCCGTGAATCAGCTGAAAGGCCTGGGCGATGAACTCGACCTCGCGAATGCCGCCGGAGCCCAGCTTGATGTTGTCGGCCATGCCCTTGCGCCGCACCTCCTGCTGGATCAGCTGTTTCATGGTGCGCAGCGCTTCGATCGCGGAGAAATCCAGATAGCGCCGGTAAACGAACGGCCGCAACATCTCTTGCAGTTGCGCGCCGGCCACCTGATCGCCCGCCACCACCCGCGACTTGATCATCGCGTAGCGTTCCCAGTCGCGGCCCTGATCCTGGTAGTACTGCTCCAGCGCGTTGAAACTCAGGACCAGCGCGCCGGACGAGCCATAAGGTCGCAGGCGCATGTCGACGCGGAACACGAAACCGTCGACGGTCATCGGGTCCAGGGCCTTGATCAGGCGCTGGCCGAGACGGATGAAGAATTCCTGGTTATCCAGCGCCCGTTTCACCCCCACGGTTTCGCCGCCTTCGGGGTAGGCGAAGATCAGGTCGATATCGGACGACAGATTGAGCTCCACCGCTCCGAGCTTGCCCATGCCGAGCACGACCATCTGCTGCGGCTCGCCGCTGCGATGGCCGGTGGGCACGCCGAACTGCTGGCAATGCCGCGTGTACAACCATTGATAGGCCTGATCGATGCTGGCATCGGCCATGTCGGAAAGATCACGGCAGGTCTGGATCAGATCGGCCTGGCGATTGAGGTCGCGCCAGATGATCCGCACTTGATGACGGGCGCGCTGGCGGCGCAGGGCACGGCCCAGCAGATCGTCGGTTTCGGCAACGCTCGCCGCGGCGGCGATCTGTGCGCACAACTCGCCGGGAGCATAGGCGCGATCCAGTTCGCCTGAGCGCACCAGCTCCAGCAGCATCACCGGATCACGCACACATTGTTCGGTCACGAAGTCGCTGGCAGCGGTCACCCGGGCAAATTGCGCCCAGCGCTCGGGTGTCCAGGCAGACAGCCCGTGATCGTCATCCAACGCTTCGACGGCGGCGCGGAACGACTGCTCGGCGCGGGTGACAAACGGCAGCAGGACCTGGGGGAGTTGGGCAAGCAAAGGAAGGCTCATGGTCTATCCTTGATCGGCGTGTAATGGGCCGAATGTAGTGATTTGTACGAATGCACTACCAAAAGGACTGTCGAACAAAAGTTAGAAATAGCTGAAATTTCTTTATTTTTGGCAGCCAACATCAAAGTTTCACCTTTTCTGATTGGAAAAAGACCAACCTTAACGATTATTCTCACAACCCAGTCGGAGGCCACAAGCCAATCATCTGTAGTTTTACTACTCGTATATACATTCGGATAGCTGAAATACCCGATGATTTGTAGTAAAACTACACGCCGCCGGAACCTACCTCTCGGCAATCCAAGAATTCATAACGTCTGCCCACAAGGCCAGTCGCTAACTCAGGCAACCGATTCTGGTAGCCTTTCCGCCCTGGAGCAAGCCATGCAAGACCTCGATCCCGTCGAAACCCAGGAATGGCTGGACGCCCTGGAATCGGTTCTCGACAAAGAAGGCGAAGACCGTGCTCACTATCTGATGACCCGTATGGGCGAACTCGCGACCCGCAGCGGCTCGCAACTGCCTTACGCCATCACCACGCCTTACCGCAACACCATCCCTGTTACCCACGAAGCACGCATGCCAGGCGACCTGTTCATGGAACGCCGCATCCGCTCGCTCGTGCGCTGGAACGCGATGGCCATGGTAATGCGTACGAACCTGAAAGATTCTGACCTGGGTGGTCACATCTCCAGCTTCGCTTCCAGTGCGACCCTGTATGACATCGGCTTCAACTACTTCTTCCAGGCCCCCACCGACGAACACGGCGGCGACCTGATCTACTTCCAGGGCCACACCTCCCCAGGCGTTTACGCCCGTGCGTTCATGGAAGGCCGCATCAGCGAAGAGCAGATGAACAACTTCCGCCAGGAAGTGGACGGTCAGGGCCTGTCGTCCTACCCACACCCTTGGCTGATGCCTGACTTCTGGCAGTTCCCGACCGTATCCATGGGTCTGGGCCCGATCCAGGCGATCTACCAGGCACGCTTCATGAAGTACCTGGAAGCCCGTGGTTTCATCCAGCCAGGCAAACAGAAAGTCTGGTGCTTCCTGGGCGACGGCGAGTGCGACGAGCCGGAATCCCTGGGCGCGATCTCGCTGGCTGGCCGCGAGAAGCTCGACAACCTGATCTTCGTCATCAACTGCAACCTGCAGCGCCTCGACGGCCCGGTTCGCGGCAACGGCAAGATCATCCAGGAACTCGAAGGCGTGTTCCGCGGTGCTCAGTGGAACGTATCCAAAGTCATCTGGGGCCGTTTCTGGGACCCACTGCTGGCCAAGGACGTCGACGGCATCCTGCAACGCCGCATGGACGAAGTCATCGACGGCGAGTACCAGAACTACAAAGCCAAAGACGGCGCGTTCGTACGTGAACACTTCTTCAACTCGCCAGAACTCAAGGCGATGGTTGCAGACCTGTCCGACGACGAAATCTGGAAGCTCAACCGTGGCGGCCACGACCCGTACAAGGTCTATGCGGCGTACCACCAGGCGGTCAACCACAAAGACCAGCCTACCGTCATCCTGGCCAAGACCATCAAGGGTTATGGCACCGGTGCCGGCGAAGCGAAGAACACTGCGCACAACACCAAGAAAGTCGACGTCGACAGCCTGAAGTTGTTCCGTGACCGCTTCGACATCCCGGTCAAGGACGAAGAGCTGGAAAATCTGCCGTTCTTCAAGCCGGAGCCGAACAGCGCCGAAGCCCGTTACCTGAGCGAGCGTCGCGCCGCATTGGGCGGTTTCGTGCCACAGCGTCGCGCACAGAGTTTCAGCGTCCCGACGCCAGACCTGGATACCCTCAAGGCTATCCTCGACGGCTCGGGCGACCGTGAAATCTCCACCACCATGGCCTTCGTGCGCATCCTCGCGCAACTGGTCAAGGACAAGGAAATCGGCCCGCGCATCGTTCCGATCATCCCGGACGAAGCCCGTACTTTCGGTATGGAAGGCATGTTCCGTCAGTTGGGCATCTACTCGTCCGTCGGCCAGCTCTACGAGCCAGTCGATAAAGACCAGGTGATGTTCTACAAGGAAGACAAGAAGGGCCAGATCCTCGAAGAAGGCATCAACGAAGCGGGTGCCATGAGCTCCTTCATCGCTGCCGGTACTTCGTACTCCAGCCACAACCAGCCAATGCTGCCGTTCTACATCTTCTACTCGATGTTCGGCTTCCAGCGTATCGGCGACCTGGCCTGGGCCGCTGGCGACAGCCGCACCCGTGGCTTCCTGATCGGCGGCACCGCCGGCCGCACCACCCTCAACGGTGAAGGCCTGCAGCACGAAGACGGTCACAGCCACCTGCTGGCTGCCACCATCCCGAACTGCCGCACCTACGATCCAACCTACGGCTACGAGCTGGCGGTGATCATTCAGGACGGCATGAAGAAGATGACCGAAGAGCAACAGGACGTCTTCTACTACATCACTGTGATGAACGAGTCCTACCAGCAGCCAGCCATGCCGGCCGGTGCCGAGGAAGGCATCAAGAAAGGCATGTACCTGCTCGAGGAAGACACTCGCGAAGCGGCGCACCACGTTCAGCTGATGGGCTCCGGCACCATCCTGCGTGAAGTCCGTGAAGCGGCGAAGATCCTGCGCGAGCAGTTCAACGTCGGCGCTGACGTCTGGAGCGTTACCAGCTTCAACGAACTGCGTCGCGATGGCTTGGCCGTCGAGCGCAGCAACCGCCTGCACCCCGGCCAGAAGCCTAAGCTGAGCTACGTTGAAGAGTGCCTGAACGGCCGTAAGGGTCCGGTCATCGCCTCTACCGACTACATGAAACTGTTCGCCGAGCAGATCCGTCAGTGGGTACCGTCCAAGGAATTCAAAGTCCTGGGCACCGACGGTTTTGGCCGCAGCGACAGCCGCAAGAAACTGCGTCATTTCTTCGAAGTCGACCGTCATTTCGTGGTGTTGGCAGCCCTTGAAGCACTGGCTGACCGTGGCGATATCGAACCTAAGGTGGTGTCTGAAGCCATCGCCAAGTTCGGGATCGACCCGGAAAAACGCAACCCACTGGACTGCTGAGGAGAGATTCTGTGAGCGAACTCATTCGCGTACCTGACATCGGCAGCGGTGAAGGTGAAGTAATTGAACTGTTTGTGAAGGTCGGCGACCGTATCGAAGCCGACCAGAGCATCCTGACCCTGGAATCGGACAAGGCGAGCATGGAAGTGCCTGCGCCGAAGGCCGGTATCATCAAGAGCCTGAAAGTGAAGCTGGGCGATCGCCTGAAAGAAGGCGACGAACTGCTGGAGCTGGAAGTCGAGGGCGCCGCTGCTGCGGCCCCTGCGCCTGCCGCTGCTCCGGAGGCCAAAGCTGCACCGGCTCCGGCCGCAGCACCTGCTGCCCCAGCGCCAGCCGCTGCCCCTGCAGCCGCTTCGGTTCAGCAAGTGCACGTGCCGGATATCGGTTCGTCGGGCAAGGCCCAGATCATCGAGATCCAGGTCAAGGTCGGCGACACCGTCGAGGCTGATCAGTCGCTGATCACCCTGGAATCGGACAAGGCGAGCATGGAAATCCCGTCGCCTGCCGCTGGCGTGGTCAAGGCCATCAGCGTCAAGCTCAATGACGAAGTCGGCACCGGCGACCTGATTCTGGACCTGGAAGTGGCGGGTGCCGCGGCGCCTGCCGCTGCCGCGCCAGCCCAGGCTGCAG
>DATMUG010000022.1:0-9478 GCA_035563915.1 Pseudomonas sp.
GTCAGTCGCTGAAAATGTCGACTGACACACCGCATTCGCGAGCAAGCCCGCTCCCACAAGGGATCGGCGATGTGGCGGATTAGTCGATGAAGGTCACAACGCCACCGGCCAGCGACTGAACCCGCGCCAGCGACTCAACCCGATAACCCTGGGCATCCAGCTCCGCACGGCCGCCCTGGAACGACTTCTCGATGACGATACCCAGGCCCGCCACGGTGGCACCCGCCTGTTTGATGATCGAGATCAGTGCCTGGGACGCCTTACCGTTGGCCAGGAAGTCATCGATGATCAGCACGCGGTCGCTGCTGGTCAGGTGGCGAGGAGAGATCGCCACGGTGCTTTCGGTCTGTTTGGTGAACGAATACACGGTCGCCGACAGCAGGTTTTCGGTCAGGGTCAGGGACTGGTGCTTGCGAGCGAAAATCACCGGTACACCGAGGTTCAGACCGGTCATGATCGCCGGGGCGATGCCCGAAGCTTCGATGGTGACGATCTTGGTGATGCCCGAATCCTTGAACAGCGCGGCGAATTCGTCGCCGATCTGCTTCATCAGGGCCGGGTCGATCTGATGGTTCAGAAAGGCGTCGACTTTCAGGACCTGGTCGGAAAGCACGATGCCTTCTTCGCGGATTTTCTTGTGCAGGGCTTCCATGAAGCTGTCCTCAGTTGGCGCCCTTGGCGCCGAAGGTCTATGTAAAAGTGGTCAATTCTAGCGCTTTAACATCGCGCGTATATCCGCCAATGCGTTGTTGCCTCGCACGGCTTTGACTTCGGTCGGCGTATCGTCGTTGCCTTCCCAGGCCAGGTCATCCGGCGGCAACTCATCGAGGAAGCGGCTCGGCGCGCAATCGATGATCTCACCGTACTGCTTGCGCTTGGCGGCGAAGGTGAAGGCCAGGGTCTGGCGCGCGCGGGTAATGCCCACGTAGGCCAGGCGACGTTCCTCTTCGATGGTGTCGGCTTCGATGCTGGAGCGGTGCGGGAGGATTTCCTCTTCCATGCCCATGATGAACACGTAGGGGAACTCCAGGCCCTTCGATGCATGCAAGGTCATCATCTGCACGCCTTCGGCGCCGTCTTCCTCTTCCTGCTGGCGCTCGAGCATGTCGCGCAGGACGAGTTTGCCAATGGCATCTTCGACGGTCATGTCGCCGTCTTCGTCTTTTTCCAGGGTGTTCTTCAAGGCTTCGATGAGGAACCAGACGTTGCTCATCCGGTAGTCCGCGGCCTTGTCGCTGGAGCTGTTGGTGCGCAGCCAGTTCTCGTAGTCGATGTCCATGACCATGCTGCGCAGGGCCGAGATCGGGTCTTCGCCGGCGCATTGCTCGCGGACCTTGTCCATGAAGCGTTTGAAGCGCGACAGGCGATCGGTGAAGCGGCTGTCCAGGTGCTCGCCCAGGCCGATCTCGTCGGTGGCGGCGTACATCGAGATCTTGCGCTCGGTGGCGTAGTTGCCGAGCTTTTCCAGGGTGGTCGAGCCGATTTCGCGGCGCGGCACGTTGATCACCCGCAGGAAGGCGTTGTCGTCGTCCGGGTTCACGATCAGGCGGAAATAGGCCATCAGGTCTTTCACTTCCTGACGGCCGAAAAAGCTGTTGCCGCCGGACAGGCGATACGGCACTTGGTGGTGCTGCAGTTTCAGCTCGATCAGCTTGGCCTGGTAGTTACCGCGATAGAGGATCGCGAAATCGCTGTACGGGCGGTCGGTGCGCAGGTGCAGGCTGAGGATTTCCATGGCCACGCGCTCGGCTTCGGCATCTTCGTTGCGGCAGCGGATCACGCGGATCTCGTCGCCGTGGCCCATTTCACTCCACAACTGCTTTTCGAATTCGTGCGGATTGTTGGAGATCAGCACGTTGGCGCAGCGCAGGATACGGCTGGTGGAGCGGTAGTTCTGCTCCAGCATCACCACTTTCAGGGACGGATAGTCTTCCTTGAGCAGCATCAGGTTTTCCGGACGCGCACCGCGCCAGGCGTAAATCGACTGGTCGTCGTCACCCACCACGGTGAACTGGTTGCGCGTACCGATCAACATTTTCACCAGCAGGTACTGGCTGGCGTTGGTGTCCTGGTATTCGTCCACCAGCAGGTAACGCACCTTGTTCTGCCACTTTTCCAGGATGTCGGCGTTATCTTCGAACAACTTTACCGGCAGCAGGATCAGGTCGTCGAAGTCCACCGCGTTGAACGCCTTGAGCGTGCGCTGATAGTGGGTGTAGACGATGGCGGCGGTCTGTTCCTTGGGGTTACGCGCGTTTTCCAGGGCCTGGGCCGGCAGAATCAGATCATTCTTCCAGGCACCGATCATGTTCTTGATCTCGTCGACGCCGTCGTCGCCCGAGTATTCCTTCTGCATGATGTCGGCCATCAGGGCCTTGACGTCGGTCTCGTCGAAGATCGAGAACCCCGGTTTGTAGCCCAGCCGCACGTGTTCCTTGCGGATGATGTTCAGGCCCAGGTTGTGGAAGGTGCTGACCGTCAGGCCACGGCCTTCGCCGGCACGCAGCAGGGTCCCGACCCGTTCCTTCATCTCGCGAGCAGCCTTGTTGGTGAAGGTCATGGCGACGATGTACTGGGCGCGGATGCCGCAATTCTGGATCAGGTGCGCAATCTTGCGGGTGATCACGCTGGTCTTGCCGGAGCCTGCACCGGCGAGCACCAAAAGAGGGCCGCCGACGTAGTTCACGGCCTCTTGCTGCCGGGGATTGAGTCGGGACATAGGTAAATTCAGGGATCGGTCACGAAATGGGCCGGCATTTTAACAGGCTCAGAGAATTGTGCTGCGCTCTCCGACTTGTGACGCATAACGCGATCTCCAATTGCCGGTTTTGATACTTTCACGCAGGATGCGCAAGGAATTAACGGCTAATGTTCGTAATTTCGGATACAAAGGCCTCGTTTGATCAGTGATGTCATTTGGTCATTGCTTATCAGATCGGCATAATGCCTGTCGCCTACATCTTTGCAGAGTCTAGGGAGCTAGCTTGTCTACGCCTGTCGAACCCTTGCGTTTGCTGCTATTGGCCGAAGAGCCAGCGTGGGCAGCGTTGTTGCGCGAGTGTCTGGCTCCGATGGGGAGCTCGGCCGTGCTCATCAGCGCGCCGAGTTGGGAGTCGGTCAGCAGCCTGTTCGATGACAACCGCAGCGCGGTGTTGTTGACGATCCCGGCCCTCCAGCCGGCGCCGGGCCGTTGCTGCCTGCCGACGGTGCTGCTGCTCGAACATGAGCCCCTGACCCCACCCGACGGTGTAAGCGACTGGCTGGTACGTGACCATCTCGACCCTGGCATGTTGCGCCGGTGCCTGCGCCATGTGCGTGAGCGCGGCGTGCTCGAAACCACGTTGCAGCGCCTGGCCGAACAAGACCCGCTGACCGGTATCGCCAATCGCCAGGGCTTCCAGACCTTGCTGACCGCGCGACTGGCGGAAAACGACGGCCGCGGCCTCGCGCTGGGTCACCTCGATCTGGACAACTTCCGTTACGCCAATGATGCCCTCGGCCATCAGGCCGGTGACCGGCTGATCCTGCAAGTGGTCGCGCGCCTCAAGAGCCAGCTCGAAGCCGGCGACCAGCTGGCGCGATTGGGCAGCGACGAGTTCGCCTTGCTCATCGACACCCGCCGAGCACCCCAGCGTGCCGAATGGATGGCTGAACGCATCACCGAAGCGTTGGCCGAGCCCTATTGGGTCGATGGCGAAAGCCTGTTGATCGGCTCCAGCCTGGGCATTGCCCACGCCCGCGCCCAAGGCGGTGCCGACCCGCTGATGTGGCACGCCCATATCGCCATGCAGCAGGCCAAGAGCACCCAGGGCTGCACCTTCCACATTTTCAATGAGCGCATCAATCGCAACGCCCGCAGCATCGCCGATCTCGAAACCGAGCTGCGCCGGGCGTTGCGCCGCGATGAGCTGGAACTGCATTACCAGCCACGGCTGAATCTTGATGACGGGCAGATCGTCGGCCTCGAAGCCCTGGTGCGCTGGCGCCATGCCGAGCGCGGCCTGCTGCCACCGAGCGAGTTCGTGCCGCTGGCCGAACAGAGCGGTTTGATCGTGCCGCTGGGTTACTGGGTGATTTCCCGGGCCTTGCGCGACATGCAGGCGTTGCTGGAACTGGGACTGCCGCCGTTGCACATGGCGATCAACCTGTCGTTCCGCCAGTTTCAGGACAGCCAATTGCTGTCGACCCTGAGCCGGCTGATAGCCGAGCGCGGTGTCGAGGCGCAATGGCTGGAATTCGAACTGACGGAAACCGCGGTCATGCGCCGCAGCGATCTGGTCAAGCAGACCATGGACGCCCTCGGGCGCCTTGGGGTGCGCTTCTCCCTCGACGACTTCGGCACCGGGTTTTCATCGTTCGTGCACCTCAACAGCCTGCCGATCACTTTGCTGAAGATCGACAAGAGCTTTGTCGGCGGCATGGAACAGCGCGAAGAGAACCGCAAACTGGTCCACGCCATGATCAACCTGGCGCACAACCTCAACCTCGAGGTGGTTGCCGAGGGCGTGGAAACACCTGAGCAAATGGCTCTGTTGCGCAGGTTCGACTGCGATCAGGTGCAGGGGTATTTGATCAGCAAGCCGCTGGCGCTGGCCGAATTGGTGGAATACCTGATGTTTGGCGGCAGCCAGCAGCCGCTGGAAGTCGTGGTTTAACACGGACCCATTGTGGGAGCGGGCTTGCTCGCGAATGGAGTGTGTCAGTTGACATAAATGCTGACTGACATACCGCTTTCGCGAGCAAGCCCGCTCCCACATTGGGTATCTCAGTCTGTCTGAGCCATCTGGAAGCGGCCCGGAGATAGTGGCTCTCGCTTGATCATCCGCTTCATCTTCCACTCAAACGCCAGCGTCAGGCTCACCGCCGAACACGCCAGCCCCAACGCCAGCCCCCACCAGACGCCCGTCGGACCCCAGTGCAGGTGGAACGCCATCCACCACGCCGCCGGCGCACCAATCAGCCAGTAGCAGGCCAGGCCTACCAGGAAGGTAGTCTTGGCGTCCTTGAGCCCGCGAATGCAGCCCATGGCGATGGTTTGCGTGCCGTCGAACAGTTCGAACCACGCCGCCACCGCCAACAGGCTCACGGCCAGGTTGATGACCTCGCGAAACGCCGGGTCGTTGTGGTCCAGGAACAGACCGATCAGCTGGTTCGGCAGCAGCCAGAACACCATCGCGAAGCACAGCATCGCCACCGCGCCGAAAGCGATGCCTACCCGTCCGGCCAGCCGCGCATCCTGCAGTTGTCCGGCCCCGTAGTGCTGGCCGATACGCATGGTGATCGCATAGGAAATCCCCGCCGGGACCATGAACGCCACTGACACGATTTGCAGGGCGATCTGGTGCGCCGCCAGTTGCGTACTGCCCATGGTGCCCATGCACAGCGCCGCGAACGCAAACAGCCCGACCTCCACGGCGTAGGTGCCGCCAATGGGCAGGCCCAGGCGCCACAGTTCCTTCAGGTACTGCCGGTTGAGCTTGAGCAAACCGTCGCGCAGTGGATAAGCGTCGTAGGCCGGGTGCCGGCGAATGTGCCACGCCAGCGCCAGCGCCATGAGATTGGCGACAATCGCGGTGACCAGGCCAATACCCATCAAGCCCAGTTTTGGCAGGCCGAACATCCCGGTGATCAACGCATAGTTGAGCAGGAAGTTGGCCACTGTGCCGCCCAGGCTGATGACCATCACTGGCGTCGCCCGGCCGATGGCGCTGGTGAAGCCACGCAAGGCCATGAACGTCAGGTAGCCGGGCAGGGCGAAGGGTAAAAACACCAGGAACTGCCCGGCGGCCAGGACGTTGCTTTCGGTCTGGCCGAACAGCAGCAGGACCGGTTTGAGGTTCCACAGCAGCAACCCGCCGCCCAGCGCCATCAACCATGCCAGCCACACCCCGGCCTGGGTCAGCCGGGCCGCGCCAAGAATATCGCCCGCGCCCTGACGGATCGCCACCAGGGTGCCGACCGCAGCAATCACGCCAATGCAGAAAATCGACACGAACGAATAGCTGGCCGCACCCAGCGAACCACCGGCCAACGCCTCGGGACTCAGGCGCGCCATCATCAAGGTGTCGGTGAGGACCATCAGCATGTGCGCCAACTGCGAGGCGATCAGCGGCCCCGCCAACCGCAAAATGGCCCAGAGTTCAATACGTGCTGGATGTTGCATGGTCATCACGCTCTGTAGGAAAAGTCGACAGGAAGGGGTCGATTCTCGGCGCTCTGCGGGGTTTGCACAAAGGGATAAAAAGGATGGATAGCATGATTCAAACTCATGCTGGACGCTTTCTGTTAGGGTGGTCGAATCCCGTATCAGGAGCTTCTCCATGTCTCGCCGCCTTCCTCCCTTGTATGCCCTGCGCGCATTCGAAGCGGCGGCGCGGCACAGTTCGTTCACCCGTGCCGCCGAAGAGCTGTCGATTACGCAAAGTGCGGTCAGTCGACATATTCGTACCCTCGAAGAACACTTCGCCTGCCGCTTGTTTCACCGCAGCGGCCGCCATCTGCAATTGACCGAATCGGCCCGTTTGCTGTTGCCGGGGATCCGCGAAGGCTTCACGGCGCTGGAGCGCGCCTGTAATACCTTGCGCGCCGAAGACGACATTCTGCGCATGAAAGCTCCGTCGACCCTGACCATGCGCTGGTTGCTGGCGCGCTTGAGTCGCTTCCGCCATTTGCAGCCGGGCAACGAGGTGCAACTGACCAGCGCCTGGATGGATGTCGATTCGGTGGACTTCAACGATGAGCCCTTCGATTGCGCGGTGCTGCTGAGTAACGGCCATTTCCCGCCGGACTGGGAGGCGAGTTACCTGTTTCCCGAAGAACTGATCCCGGTGGGCGCCCCGAACCTGCCGAGCGATCAGCCGTGGGATGCCGCACGGCTGGCCAACACCGAGCTGCTGCACCCGACGCCGGACCGGCGCGACTGGCGCAATTGGCTGGAGCGCATGGGCCTGGCCGATCAGGTATCACTCAAGGGCGGGCAGGTGTTCGACACGCTGGAGCTGGGGATGATCGCTGCGGCGCGAGGCTACGGTGTGTCCATGGGCGACCTGCTGATGGTGGCCGAGGATGTCGCTCAGGGGCGACTGAGCCTGCCGTGGCCGACGGCGGTCGCCAGCGGTGAGAAGTACTACCTGGTCTGGCCGAAAACCCGCCCCGGCGGTGAGCGCATGCGCCGGCTCAGCGACTTCCTGCAAGGTGAAGTCCGGGCCATGGAATTGCCCGATGTCGTGCACCTGAGCTGAATCGATAGAGCCGTCGCAACGGCGGGCTCGAGCAATATCCCGGTCCATTACTCAAGTATTGCCGTGAGCCGCCGAAAATCTGCTCGTGGGACCTTCGTGCAGGTTCGACGCTACACCCCAATTATTAGAAATTTTGCTGAGTGCGCCTCGCGATCAGGATGATCCGGCTGCTCGGCCAGGAGCCGTCATGTCCCATCCCCGTGCCCGGATCGCTTCACAGCTTGGACTTGCGCTCGCCGTGATACTGGCGATCGTCATCACCGGCAGTACCCTGTTCGCCCTGCGTTCGCTGGACAGCGCCAACCTCGCCACCCGCGAAGAGCACCTGGCCAGTGAAGCCCGGTTGCTGGCCGATCAGCTGAGCACCTTCCACGGTACATTGCGTGAAAGCACCCAGCGTCTGGCGGGGCTGTTCGAGAAGCGCTTCAGTGGTGGGCTGAGCGTGCACCCGGATGAACCGGTGACCGTGGCGGGCGTGCAGACACCGGGCTTGCACCTGGGCAGTGAAGTGCTCAACAACAACTTCAAGGAAGTGGACGAGTTCAAGCAAATGACCGCGGGTGTGGCCACGGTGTTTGTGCGCAGCGGCGAGGACTTCATTCGGGTCAGTACCAACGTCAGCAAACAGGACGGCAACCGTGCAATCGGCACCGTTCTGGATCATGCGAACCCGGCTTACGCGCGCTTGATGGCGGGGCAGAGTTTCGTGGGCCGATCCCTGCTTTTCGAGCGCTTCTACATGTCGCAGTACACCCCGGTACGGGACAGCAGTGGCAAGGTCATTGCGGTGCTGTATGTAGGTTTCGATTACACGGACGCGCAGAAAGCCCAGTTCGAAAACCTCAAGCGATTCCGCATCGGCCAGACCGGCTCCCTGGCGCTGCTGGACGAGCAGAACAAATGGCTGGTGCCGATTGCCGGCGTTCAGGCGCTGGATCAAGCGGTCCCGGCAGTGGCGGCACTGGCGAAAACCCCGGGCAAGGGCGACTTCTGGAGCGACAAGGGCGAAGACTTCTACAGCATCGTGGTGCCGTTCGAAGGCGGGCCGTGGTCGGTCGTGGCGAGCATGCCAGAAAGCGAAATCAGCGCCGTGACCTGGAGCGTGGGTATCCGCCTGGCCATTGGCAGTTTGCTGGCGATGTTGCTGGCGGTCGGAGCGGCGGTGTGGCTGTTGCGCAGCAAACTCGCGCCCTTGGGGGATCTGGTGCGTCAGGCCGAAGCCTTGGGCGCCGGTGATCTGAGCGTGCGTCTTGACGTGTCGAGCAACGACGAAATCGGCCAGTTGGGCCGGGCGTTCAACCAGATGAGCCAGGCGCTGTCGACCATGGTCGAGCACATTCGCAATGCTTCGCTGGAGGTCAACAGCCGCGCCCAGGCTTTGTCGGGCTTGTCCGGTGGCGCCTATGAGGGGATGGAGCAGCAGTCCGGCGAAATCACCAGCATGGCCGGGGCTGTGGAGGAGTTCAGCGCCACCTCGTTGAACATCGCCGACAACATGGGCAGCACTCAGCGGCTGGCTCAGGACAATGCTCGGCAAACGCAGATTGGCCGCACCTCCATGGACGAAGCGTCATCGTCGCTGGAGCAGATCGCCGGGGCATTGAACAGCACGGCCACGGTGATCAATACCCTGGGGCAGCGCTCTCAGGAAATCGGCGGCATTGTCGGTGTGATTACTTCGATTGCCGATCAAACCAACCTGCTGGCGCTCAATGCCGCCATCGAAGCGGCCCGTGCCGGTGAGCAGGGCCGTGGTTTTGCGGTGGTGGCCGATGAAGTGCGCAACCTGGCTTCCCGTACCCGTGAAGCCACCGACGAAATCTCCGGCATGATTCAAAGCATTCAGCAGGAGACCGGCAACGCCATCAGCACCATGGAGCAGGGCAATGCGTTGATGCAGGAAGGTTTGTCGCGCAATGCCAACGTCGCAGCAGCGTTGGCGCGGATCGACGAGCAGAGCCGCTCGGCAGGTCAGCAGTTCGCGGCGATCACCACGGCGACCCAGGAGCAGAGCAGTACCGCGACCTTGCTCAGCAGCAATCTGCAGAGCATTGCACTGGCGAACAGTGAGCAGCGTGAGGTGGTTTCCAACCTGGCAGTGACCGCCAGGGAGCTGGAGAAGCTGGCGGCGGATTTGCGCTCCGAGGTTGATCGGTTTCGGTGAGGCGCCTGTGAAATAGCTTTCGCGAGCAAGCCCGCTCCCACAGTAGACCGCATTCTTTGAGAGAACTCGGTCT
>DATMUG010000023.1:0-13880 GCA_035563915.1 Pseudomonas sp.
GTCACGTACTCGCCGTATTCGGCGTTGTTGGAGATCGAGTAGTTCATGTTGGCGATACCGCCTTCGTACATGAGGTCAACGATCAGCTTCAGTTCGTGCAGGCATTCGAAGTAGGCCATTTCCGGCGCGTAGCCAGCTTCAACCAGAGTTTCGAAACCGGCTTTTACCAGCTCAACGGTACCGCCGCACAGAACGGCTTGTTCGCCGAACAGGTCGGTTTCTGTCTCGTCCTTGAAGGTAGTTTCGATGATGCCGGTACGACCGCCACCCACACCAGCAGCGTAGGACAGGGCAACGTTCTTGGCATTGCCGGATGCGTCCTGGTAGATAGCGATCAGGTCAGGGATACCACCGCCCTTCACGAACTCGGAACGCACGGTGTGGCCCGGGGCCTTCGGCGCGATCATGATCACGTCGAGGTCGGCACGAGGAACAACCTGGTTGTAGTGAATCGAGAAGCCGTGGGAGAAGGCCAGGGTGGCGCCCTTCTTGATGTTCGGCTCGATTTCGTTCTTGTACAGCTGGGACTGGAACTCGTCCGGGGTCAGGATCATGACCAGGTCGGCAGCAGCAACAGCGCTGGCTACGTCAGTTACTTTCAGGCCGTGAGCTTCTGCCTTGGCAACGGTGGCCGAACCTTTACGCAGGCCAACGGTAACGTCTACGCCGGAATCTTTCAGGTTGCACGCTTGAGCGTGGCCTTGGGAACCGTAACCGATGATGGCAACTTTCTTGCCCTGGATGATCGACAGGTCACAGTCTTTATCGTAGAAAACTTTCATGAATTTCCCCTATATATCCAGGCCGTTCAGGCCATTCGCTAATTTATTTAGATGCTGAGTACTTTGTCGCCGCGAGCGATCCCGGTAACGCCGCTGCGGACGGTTTCCAGAATCGAGGCAGTGCCAATGGACTGAATGAAGCTGTCGAGCTTGTCGCTGGTACCGGTCAATTGAACGGTATACACGCTGGCACTGACGTCGACGATCTGTCCACGGTAAATATCGGTGGTGCGTTTGATCTCGGCGCGCTGGGCGCCGGTGGCCTTGACCTTGACCAGCATCAGCTCGCGCTCGATGTGAGCACTTTCCGACAAGTCGACCAATTTGACCACTTCAATCAATTTGTTCAGGTTCTTGGTGATCTGCTCGATGATTTCATCGTGACCCACGGTGGTCAGCGTCAGACGCGACAGAGTCGGGTCCTCGGTTGGCGCCACAGTCAGGCTTTCGATGTTGTAGTTGCGCTGTGAGAACAGGCCGACTACGCGAGACAAAGCGCCGGGTTCGTTTTCCAGAAGCAAGGAAATAATGTGACGCATGATTAGGTACGCTCCGTCTTGCTCAGCCACATATCGCGCATGGAGCCGTCTTTGATTTGCATCGGGTAGACGTGCTCGTTGGCATCGACCCGGATATCAAGGAACACCAGGCGATCCTTCATCGCGAATGCTTTTTCCATCATCGGCTTCAAATCCTTCAAGTCCGTGATGCGCATGCCCACATGACCATAGGCCTCGGCCAATTTGACGAAGTCTGGCAACGATTCCATGTAGGAATGCGAATGACGCGCGCCGTAGCTCATGTCCTGCCACTGACGAACCATGCCCAGTACACCGTTGTTGAGCAGAATGATCTTCAACGGCAAATCATGTTGCAGGCAGGTCGACAGTTCCTGGATGTTCATCTGGATGCTGCCTTCGCCAGTCACACAGGCGACATCGGCATCCGGGAAGTTCAGCTTCACACCCATTGCCGCCGGCAAACCGAAGCCCATCGTGCCCAGGCCACCGGAGTTGATCCAGCGGTTCGGCTTGTTGAAACGGTAGTACTGCGCCGCATACATCTGGTGCTGACCCACGTCGGAGGACACATAGGCGTCACCACCGGTGACTTCACACAGGGTCTCGATCACGGTCTGAGGCTTGATGATGCTGCCGTCACCCTTGTTGTAAGGGAACATGTCGCGATCGCCACGCCACTCTTCGATCTGCTTCCACCAGTTGGCCACCGATTCCTTGCCAGGAACCTCACCGATCTCCTTGAAGGTGGCGACCATTTCGGTCAACACACTTTCCACCGGACCGACAATAGGCACGTCAGCCTTGATGGTCTTGGAGATGGAGGCCGGGTCAATGTCGATGTGAATGATCTTGGCATTCGGGCAGAACTTCGATGCGCCGTTGATCACGCGATCATCGAAACGTGCGCCAGCGGCCAGGATCACATCGGCATTGTGCATGGCCAGGTTAGCGGTGTAGCTGCCGTGCATGCCCAACATACCGAGGAACTGACGGTCAGTGCCTGGATAGGCGCCAAGTCCCATCAGGGTGTTGGTAACCGGTGCGTTGAGCAACTGTGCCAATTCGGTCAACGGAGCGGAACCGTTGCCCATGATCACACCGCCACCGGCATAGATGATCGGCCGCTTGGCTGCCAGCAGCATTTCCACGGCTTTGCGGATCTGCCCCGAATGACCACGGACCGCCGGGCTGTAGGAACGCAGCTTGGCTTTCTTCGGGAAAACGTATTCGAACTTCTCGGCCGGATTGGTCATGTCTTTCGGAATATCGACAACGACCGGACCCGGACGACCGGATTGCGCCAGATAGAAGGCTTTCTTCATGACTTCCGGGATTTCCGACGCATGCTTGATCATGAAGCTGTGTTTCACGATCGGCCGGGAGATACCGATCATGTCGGTTTCCTGGAATGCATCGGTACCGACCATGGTGCTGGGCACCTGAGCGGTCAGGATCACCATCGGGATGGAGTCCATGTAGGCAGTGGCGATACCGGTAATGACGTTGGTCGCGCCGGGACCCGAGGTCACCAGTACGACACCCGCCTTGCCGGTGGCACGCGCGTAGCCGTCAGCCATGTGGGTGGCTGCCTGCTCATGACGGACGAGAATATGTTGAACAGTCGGTTCTTTAAAAAGTGCGTCGTAGATATGCAGTGCGGCACCACCCGGGTACCCATAGATATACTTGACGCCTTCGTCGCGCAAAAAGCGGACGATCATTTCACCGCCAGATAAAAGCTCCACGTTGTCCACCTCTAAAACGCCAGAATACCGCCCACGAAAAATGGGGCGGGTCTTAATAGGTTTACTTCTCAGCAGAGCATGAGCGACGGTGGTCGCCGACTACGTCAGCACTGACTGAGCAAGTATTGGGATCGTCCCAAGTGTTGCGGGCCTTTCCCACCCAGCGCGAGGTAACGCGTTGCGGGTGTAGCAGGTCGGCGCGGATGTGCGCCTCATGATCTGCTGAGTGGGTCTGCTTCTGGCAGTCCCTCTACAGCGGACTTTGGATTCTTCTGTTTCGTCCCCTGCAAGTCAAGTCGTGTCTGTGCTTTATTGAAGTAAGCACATGAGAAAGCAAGAAAAAACCGCGAAACCGCAAGTGTGTTAGCTTCAATTGCGCAACCCGATATAAGGAAATGACATGCGAGCGCTGTTCCTGACCGCCAGCCTGCTGATTTGCGTCAGCCCCTTGAGCATTGCCGCGTCGATTTACAAATGGGTCGATGCCCAGGGCGTTACCCACTTCGATGCGCAACCACCCCAAGGCCAGCAAACCACTGTTGTGATAACCCCCTCCCAGCCCGCCACCCAATCAACTCTCCCCACAAGCAGCGGGACGATAGGCGATCAACAGGCTATCGACAAAGATGTGAAAAGGCAGGTCGCCGAACAGCAGGCCGGACTGAAAGGGTTCTGTGAGCAGGCGCGAACGAATCTGGCGCAGTTGCAGAACAACCCACGCCTCAGAGAAGAAGTGGAGGGAACGTTGCGTCGCATGGACGATGATCAGCGGCAAGAGCGCATTGGCGAAACGCAGAAACAGATAGCGGAAAACTGCCAGTAGGAGCCTCTAGGGACCCGTAGGAGCTGTCGAGTGCAACGAGGCTGCGACTCTCGACCTTGAAGATCAAGATCAAAAGATCGCGTTTCACTCGACAGCTCCTACAGGCTGCAAAAAGGAATAGATCAGCGAGAGGCCGTGATCAGTTGATCGAACTCTTTGAGCAGCACTTGCAGCTGCCGATCCTTGCCCTGAAC
Organism: Pseudomonas sp.; assembly: GCA_035563915.1. Taxonomy (GTDB): domain Bacteria; phylum Pseudomonadota; class Gammaproteobacteria; order Pseudomonadales; family Pseudomonadaceae; genus Aquipseudomonas. The sequence continues at coordinate 4,066 of DATMUG010000023.1, forward strand.
GTTACGGTTAGCGAAGACCATTTCGGCCATTTCCTGAATCCCCGACGCGTTTGGCAGAGGCAGATTCTGTTCCAGGATCGCCTTCATGCGCGGCAGGAAAATCCACTGCAACCACTGCTCGAAATCCAGCGTGTCCACCGAAAAGGGTTCGACACTGGAGAGTGCTTCGGCCGATGGCGAAACCTCGTCCCACCAGCCTTGCACCCGCAACTCACGCTCGATCAGCAGCAAATGATCGGCAATTTTCGGAAAACGCGAATCCATTACGACGAAACCTTGGCTTTCTGACGGGCCAGTGCCGCGCCCGCAGAATCGCCCTGTTTCTCACGAGCCTGGGCAATCAGTTCCCACAGGCTGGCCTGAAGCGCCGGACGACCATTGGCAAAGGTCAGACCACGACGGGCGAATTGCTCAGCCTGCGGTGCATCGCCTTGAGCCATGCGTACCTGCGCCAGGCGATAAAGCACTTGAGGCTCGCGCGGGGCGACACGCTGGGCGCGCTCCAGACTGGAAGACGCGCCATTGAGGTCGCCACTGGACTGCTGCTGTTGAGCCGTGGTCAACAGCGCCAATACCGGGCCGTCCAACTGTTCGTCGGCGGACAGGCCTCCGGCACTGGCCGACGGAATCCCGCTTGGGGTCGACGGCATGCTATAGCTGCCCTGATTGATCGGCGCGGACTGCACCGGCGAAGTATCGATCGGCCCCGGGGTAATCGGCCCCGAGCTGACCGGACCCGGAGTGATCGGCGTGGTGCTGATCGGTGTCGACGTCGTCGCCCCACCACCTGGCACCATCACCACAACACCGGTATCACCCTGTGGAATTTCTTGAACCTGGGCTTGCGCAGGGCGTTTTACCGTCGTCTGGCGGTAGCCACCGTTCGCCGAAACCCGTTCGCTGTTGGAGACCGTGGTGCCGGAGTCGACAACCGGAATCGAACCACGTTGTACGGTGGAGCAACCGCTGAGCAAAGCCACGGCGGTAACCGCTGGTATAAACCACTTGTTCACTTGAAACCCTCTTTGCTTAATTCATCCAGCCCTTGACCCAATCCATCACCGTTTCGGCGGGGTTAGGACTTTCGCCACCGCAAGCGGCACCCGGAGGCGGTTCGCTGCCGCGAATATACGGCATCTGCACGGCGCCTGGGCAGTTGGCATCCGAGCCTTGCCCGGTGCGCGAATCGACCCAAGCCTGAACGATATTATCCGGCTGCGGCATGTCCAGCGGCAACGGGTCCGCCTTGCGCATGAAACTGGTCCAGACCTGCAGCGCACCGGTTGCACCGGTAAACGGAGTCTTGCCGTTGTCGTCACGCCCCAGCCAGACCACTGCCAGCAAATCCTGACTAAAGCCAGCGAACCAGCTGTCGCGCGAATCGTTACTGGTGCCGGTCTTGCCCGCCAGCGTCAGGGTTCTTGGCAACACGTTGTAGACCGAACTACCGGTCCCCTCACGCATCACTCGCTGCATGGCGCTCTGGATCAGGTAAATGGACGCTGGATCGAAACGCTGCTGAATCTGGAAAGGATACCGCTTGAGCGGCTCGCCTTCGGCAGTCAGCACGCTGCGGATCCCGCGCATCGGAGTATTGAAACCACCGTTGGCGAGTGTCTGGTACATGGTTGCCACTTCGATCGGCGTCATGCCACCGGCCCCCAGCAACATGGACGGGAAGGCCGGGAACTCGCGGCTCACTCCGAGACGCCCCAGGGTCTTGAGCACATTCGGGACACCCACCGCCAGACCAAGACGCGCGGTCGACAGGTTATAGGAGTGCGCCAGGCCTTGATAAAGGAAGACCGTGCCATGGCTACGTCGATCATAGTTCTGCGGCTTCCACACCTGGCCGTCCGCCCCCTTGACCGAGAAGGACTCGTCCGATAGCCAACTGGTCAACGTGTACTGGCTCGGTTTTTCCAGCGCCGTCAGATACACCGCCGGCTTGATCAACGAGCCGATCGGCCGCACCGCATCCAGCGCCCGGTTGAAACCGGCAAAACTGGCCTGACGACTGCCGATCATGGCCTGGACTTCACCGGTTTCCGGGTTAGTGACGACCATCGCCGCTTCAACATCATCTGAGCCTTTGCGCCCGGCCAGACGCTTGAAGGTGTCGTTGACGGAAGCTTCAGCCTTCATCTGCAGGATCGGATCGAAACTGGTGAAAATCCTCAGGCCTTCTTCGGTCAAGTCTTCGTCACGATAGTCTTCACGCAGTTGGCGCTTGACCAAATCGAGGAAGCCCGGAAATGAGCTATCAGCCAATTTGCCTCGCGTAGTCACTCCCAACGGCATTTTCTTCGCGGCAGCGACCTGCTCGGCTGTGGCAACGCCCTGCTGTTCAAGCACATCGAGCACCAGATTGCGCCGCTCGAGCGCCCGCTCGGGATTGCGACGCGGGTTGTAGTAAGACGGGCCCTTGACCATGCCCACCAGCATCGCGACTTGATGCAGCTTCAGTTCGGACAATGGCTGCCCAAAGAAGAACTGGCTGGCCAGGCCAAAACCATGCACCGCCCGCTGACCATCCTGACCGACGAACACTTCGTTAAGGTAAGCCTCAAGAATTTCTCGTTTGTCGTAATGCAACTCAAGCAACATCGCCATCATGGCTTCGGTAAGTTTGCGGCTCAGACTGCGTTCGCTGGTCAGGTAGAAATTCTTGACCAGTTGCTGGGTCAGCGTACTGCCGCCCTGGGTCATCTTGCCGCCAGAGGTGTTGACGTAGATGGCTCGTACAATCGACTTGGGCGATACGCCCCAATGGCTATAGAAATCCCGGTCTTCCACGGCGACCAGGGTTTCCAGCAGATACGGCGGGACCTGATCGATTTTAATCAGAATGCGATCTTCGAGGTTCTTTGGGTAAATCCCGCCGATCAAAAGCGGTTCCAGGCGCACCACGGAGAGTTTCGAACCGTTCGTCGCCGAGAGCTCGGCAACATAATCGCCGGAAAACCGGACACGCACCGGTTGCGCCTGCTCCATGCCCTCGTAGAACTGGAACCCACGGGTATTCAAGTCGACGGTGTTGCCGTTGACCGCTGCCGCGCCGGGGCCATTACTCACGCTTTCACGCCGGTAACCCAAGGCATCGAGTTCAGTCAGAAAGTCGTCCCGACTGAGCTTTTGTCCGACGAACAGCTCAAGCGGACGCGCATATACCTTGGCCGGGATCGTCCAGCGCTTGCCGGAAAACTTTTCCTGCACGATGGCATCGAGGTAAACCGCGAATCCGGCGAGCACAACAAGGCCGACCAGACTGAGTTTAAGGGCCCAGCCCATCCAGGGCCGCAGGCCTTTGGAGAGTGGTTTTTTGGGGGTACGGGGGGTTCGAGTACGTGTCATGGCGGCGGATTATACGCACTTTATTCATACTCAACAGGAGCGCTCCGCGTTTGCGTTAGGCTGGCTAGCCGCCATAATGACGACCTGAATTTTTCCAGACTCTGAAGGACCATCCCCGTGAGCCAGTCCCTGATCGCCGCCCTGCAAAACCCGGCCCTCTATCCGCATCCGGTAGACGGCTTCAAGGTCATCGAGACCCATATCTCCTGGGTCCTGCTCACCGGCCCCTATGCCTATAAGATGAAGAAACCGGTCAACTTCGGCTTCCTCGACTTCACCACCCTTGAGGCTCGCGAGCATTTCTGTGGCGAAGAGTTGCGCTTGAACCAGCGTCTGACCGACGACTTGTACCTTGAAGTGTTACCGATCACTGGCAATGCCCAAGCCCCGCAGCTGGGCGGCGAAGGACCCGCCATCGAATACGTGCTGAAAATGCGTCAGTTCCCACAGGACGGCCTGCTGAGCACCCTACAGGCCAACGGTGAACTGACCCCTGCACACATCGATGCAATGGCAGCTCAAATCGCCCGCTTCCACCTCGGCGCACCGAAGGTACCGGCAGAACACGAAGCCGGCACTCCAGACAGCGTCATGGCGCCTGTGCGGCAGAACTTCGAGCAAATTCGTCCGTTCCTCAGCGACAAGGCTGACCTGCAGCAACTCGACGCCCTGCAAGCCTGGGCCGAAAGCAGCTTCGACCGCCTCAAGCCTGTGTTCAGTCAGCGCAAGGCTGACGGTTTCATTCGCGAATGCCATGGCGACATTCATTTGGGCAACGCCACGGTGATTGACGGCAAGGTAGTGATTTTCGACTGCATCGAATTCAACGAACCCTTCCGCTTCACCGATGTGTATGCCGATGCCGCCTTCCTGGCAATGGACCTGGAAGACCGCGGCTTGAAATGTCTCGCTCGCCGCTTCATCAGTCAGTACCTGGAATTGACCGGCGACTATCAGGGTCTGGAGCTGCTCAACTTCTATAAGGCCTACCGCGCAATGGTCCGCGCCAAAGTCAGCCTGTTCAGCATGCCGGCGGACGCCACCGCAGTTCAGCGTGCCACCACCCTGCGCCAATACCGTACCTATGCCAACCTGGCGGAAAGCTACAGCACCATTCCTTCTCGCTTCATGGCCATTACCCATGGTGTATCCGCTGTCGGCAAAAGCCATGTGGCTATGCGACTGGTAGAAGCGCTGGGCGCGATTCGCCTGCGTTCCGACGTGGAACGCAAACGTCTGTTTGGCGAACAAACCGTCGCCAATGACGTGCAGTCCGGCATCTATAGCGCTGATGCCAGCGTCGCGACCTACAAACGCCTGCATGAAATTGCCGCCGTTATCTTGCAAGCCGGTTTCCCGGTGGTGATCGACGCCACCTATCTCAAACACGATCAGCGCACCAGTGCGGCGAAAATCGCAGAAGCCACAGGCACTCCGTTCCTGATTCTGGACTGCGACGCACCGAAAGCCGTTATCGAGAGCTGGCTGGCCCAGCGCCAGGCAGACAAGACCGACCCGTCCGACGCCACGCTGGCGGTTATCGAGGCCCAGCAGGCTGGTCGCGAAGCTCTGACGCCGGCTGAAATCCTCTACAGCAAACGCGTTCAGACCAATGAAAGCGGAACGCTGGATACTGTCGTGGCGCAAATTCGCCAGCGCCTGCCAGGACTGTAAGTCACTATTTTCAGCCGTGGAGCACCCGCTCGCTTCACGGCTGTCACATAGTGGCATTATACTGGCGTCATAAAACCAACAGGTGATATGCCATGAGCCAGCCGAAACTTCTCGATACCCCGCTTTATGCCTTGCTGCACAAAGACGACATCACGGGATTCAATAAAGAACGACCCAAAGATGGTCCCATCGACATGGTGGGCGGTGATTTCCGTGGCCTGGACTTGCGCGATCTGAACGCCGACGGGGTCGATTTTACCGATGCCTATTTCCGCTCGGCTGATCTACGCGGTATCGACTTTCGCAACGCTACGCTGGAAGGCGCGAGCCTGGCCCATGCGCAGATTTCCGGTGCATACTTTCCGGCGGAGCTCAGCGCCGACGAAATTCTGATGTCAATGAACTTCGGAACTCGCCTGCGCTACCGCACTCGCTGAGCGATAGCGTGAATTGACAAGTCTGGTGCCCCCGCCTTCGCACCGGACTTCGGGACGGTTTACCAAAAAATCTCGCTCGATCTATTCCTTTCGCACCCAATTCGCAGGCGTTCAGCCTTTCGAAAGCTCCTGCTCCTTAGAAGCGTTTGCGTCGAAAACGACCAAACAATAACGCTTTTCCTACTGATGGCTACACTCCTGAGAGACTTGCCCACGCACCATTCGGCCATCGCAAGGAGGCTTGATGAATGATGAACTGCAACACCTGAAGAATCTTGGCAAGACGTCGGCGCAGTGGCTGCATGCAGTGGGCATCCACAGCGCTTCGGACTTGCGTCGCCTGGGGGCGGTGGACGCTTACCGGGCCGTGCGTACGCGCGGTTTTCGGGCGTCCAAGGTGTTGTTGTATGCAATTGAAGGCGCCCTGATGGATGTGCACTGGAACGACATTCCCGCTGAACGCAAAGAGGCACTGAATCAGCAGTTGGAGGCCATCTCGTCACGCCACAAGAACTGAACGCAAGGTACTCTTCGCTCCAACACTTGGCAGATCACTAAAAACGACAATAAAAATGTCAATAATTTCAATTACTTACTGAGCGCGCGCGACACCATTCAAGTCAATCAAAAAACAGCTGTTGACTTGGTAATGAGAATCGATATGATTATCACAACTGGTCGCGAGACTGGTCGATTTTCTGAAAAGCCCTTGGTTCGGACTCTCAGATTATCTCCTCATCAGGCTAATCACGGTTATTTGACCCGGCTCTTGCCGGGTCTTTTTTTGCCCATGAAAAAGCCGCCGCTCCTTTCAGGCAACGACGGCGCAGTTTTACTGACTCGCGTTATCGGGATAGAACCCCTCGGATAGTTTCTTGAGACTCCGGGGCAGTCGCGGCCCCAACCCACCCACCAGCAAGGTTGGATCAAGCTCAATAACACGATCATTCCTGGCCGCACGGGTCGAGGCCAGAATCGGATTTTCCTTGAACAATGCCTCACGGGCCGCATTACCACTCAACGCACGATCGGCGAATACCAGCACATCGGGATCCAGACTCACCAACGACTCATTGGAAAACGGCTTGTAACCGCTATGGGTCGCCAAATTATGCCCACCAGCCTGGCGCAGCAACCAGTCAGCGGCGGTGTCCTTACCTGCGATGAGTGGTTTACCGCCTGCGTGTCCCAGCACCAACAGCACCCCCGGTGAAGGCTGCTGCAACTGCGCACGAGTCACCTCGACCTTCTGCTGCTCCAGCGCCTGCTGGTAAGCGGCCAGCGCTTGCTCCGCCTTGTTTTGCGCACCGAGCAGCGTGCCCAGATGCCGAAGGTTGTTCTGCAGCGTCGCCATGTCCGGTTGCGCCGAAAACTGCTCGACCTTCACCCCCGCACTGCGAATCTGCGAAATCACCGGCGGCGGACCCATTTCCTCGGTGCCGACCAGAATCTGCGGCTGCAAACTCAGCACCCCTTCCGCCGACAGTTGCCGCTGATAACCAATGCTTGGGAGGGCCTTCAGCGATGCCGGATGCTGACTGGTGGTATCGACCCCGACCAGTTTCCCTTCGCCGCCCAACGCACAAACCCACTCCGAGAGTGCACCACCAGCACTCACCCAGCGTTGCGGCAACTCGTCCGCGGCGGCCTGATGACTGGAGAAAAGTCCGATACAAAGCACAGCGATGCGGATACTCGGGTGCATAAACAGCTTCCTTCAAGGGTTTACCGGACATCAGAGCAGCGGCCAAGTATCCTGTGCTCCTGGCACCTGCATCCATTGGGAGAGCCATTGATTTGATAATCGTTTGCATTTATGAGTCAAGCTCGGACATATCCAGTCATGACTGCACACCCTGAGGATAGGCATGAAACTTCTGTGTACGGGCATTGAGCTGGCCGATGCCAGCAGCCGCGGATTCGACGTCGATGGGCAAAAGCTGTTTGCCGTACGCCGGGCCGGCGAGGTTTACGTCTATATCAATCGCTGCCCGCACCGGGGTGTCGGGCTCGAATGGACGCCCGACCAGTTCCTGGACCCCAGCAACAGCCTGATCCAGTGCGCGACCCACGGCGCCCTGTTTTTGATCGAGGACGGTGAATGCGTCGCCGGCCCCTGCGCGGGGCAATCGCTTACCCGAGTCGAATGCCGCGAGGATGCGCAGGGCATCTGGATCAGCCTTTAACCGCCGAGCAATACTTCAAGGCGTCGATCAACCACCATTTCTTCATGGGTCAAACGAACGCCATACGCCAGCACTTCAACGCCGCACGCCACCGCTTCACGAAGGGCTTGGGCATAGGCCGAATCGATCTCTTCGGCCGGGCGTACAGCGTCGATGCCGGTCAGGTTCACACAGTACAGTTGCACGGCACGAACCCCGTCCCGAGCCAGGTGGGCCAACTCGCGAAGATGCTTGGCGCCACGTTGGGTAACCGCATCGGGAAACGCCGCGACCGTAATACCGTCGAAGCCCAGCGTGACACTCTTGACCTCCACATAGGCCGGGCCGTCAGGGTATTCGAGACGGAAATCGATCCGGCTCTTTTCCTGTCCGTACGCCACTTCACGCTTGAGCGCGGTAAAACCGTTCAGTTCGGCGATAACCCCGGCACGCAGCGCCTCTTCAATCAGCGTGTTCGCACGACCGGTATTGACGCAAAAATGCCGGCCGTGCGGGGTTTCACCGATCTCCCACGTCCCGGGCAACTTGCGTTTCGGATCATCGGAACGACTGAACCAGACCTGCCCGCCCTCGACCTGGCAATTGAGCATCGAACCTGTGTTCGGGCAGTGAATGGTCAGCAACTCGCCGGTAACGGTTTCGATATCGGCGAGAAAACGCTTGTAACGGCGAATGAGCCGACCTTCTTCCAGGGGAGGATGAAAGCGCATCAGCCCTGCCAGCTCCGCAGGCCACGCGTAATGCGGTCCACGGCTTCCTGCAAACGCTCGAGTCTTTGCGTGTAGGCGAATCGCACATGATGGCCGGCCTGATAACGACCGAAATCCAGTCCAGGGGTGAACGCGACATGCTCGGTCTCGAGGAAATGCCGGCAGAACGAGAAGGCATCGCCGCCGAACTTGCTTATATCGGCATACAAATAGAACGCGCCTTCTGGTTCCACGGCAATACCGAAACCCAACTCCCTAAGAGCTGGCAGCAGGAAATCCCGTCGGCGACCGAATTCGGCGCGGCGCTCTTCGAGAATGCTGATGGTCGCCGGCTCAAAACAGGCCAACGCGGCGTATTGAGCCATGCTTGGCGCGCTGATGTAGAGGTTCTGGGCAAGCTTCTCCAATTCATTGACCGCCGCGTCGGGCGCCACCAACCAACCAAGACGCCACCCGGTCATGCCGAAGTATTTGGAAAAACTGTTTAGCACAAAGGCGCTGTCATCGACTTCGAGCACGCTGGCCGCATCGGTGCCATAGGTCAGGCCGTGATAGATCTCGTCCACCACCAGATGACCGTGACGCTGCTTGATGGCGGTAGAAAGGGCGCCCAGCTCGTCGCGCGTGAGGATGGTTCCCGTGGGGTTGGCCGGAGAAGCGACCAACGCGCCTACGCTGTCGTGATCCCAATGGCGCTGGATCAGGTCCGGGGTCAATTGATAACGCACCTCTGGTCCTACAGGAACGAGCTGTGCGGCACCTTCGACCAACCTCAGGAAATGCCGGTTACAGGGGTAACCCGGGTCTGCCAGGAGCCAATGCTTGCCCGGATCCACCAGCAAGGCACTGGCCAGCAGCAGCGCACCGGAACCTCCAGGGGTGATGAGAATGCGCCGCGGATCGATGTTCAACCCATAGCGCTGCTGATAAAAGCCCGAGATGGCCTCTCGCAACTCGGGAATGCCCCGGGCGGCGGTATAGCGGGTCTTTCCCGACTCCAGCGCGGCCTGGCCGGCACGAATGATCGGCTCGGCGGTGGTGAAGTCCGGCTCGCCGATTTCCAGATGGATCACGTCGTGGCCTTCGGCCTGCAATTCATTGGCCCGCGCCAGCAGCGCCATCACATGGAACGGTTCGATCGCACGACTGCGCGCACTGTAGGGGCCCATTGGAATGCCTTCGACGGAAAAAAGAGACGATTCTACCTGTCTGCCGGAACGAGCGAGAACCCGTGGAGGTCACAGCCTCAAGAACGCTGGACTGTAACGATCTGAACGTACGCTCCAGGATTGACTAAAATCAGTTATTGAACAGGTCTCCCTTCCCACAGACACGGCTTGTCAGACATCTGCAAGCGCCACCCGCCGGGGGCTCGACATCCGGGAGTAGCGCAGGCTGATTTGATCTGGTAAGTTCGCCCGCTTGCAGCCGCAGGGCCGGCAGGTGTCGGTGAT
>DATMUG010000024.1:0-6060 GCA_035563915.1 Pseudomonas sp.
GCGGGCTTGCCCGCGAAGAGGCCGGCACAAACGCCACTGATCCTTTTTTGATCAAGCCGCCCGCAGAGAAATGAACGCATAATTGGGCGCATCCACCGCCACCTGCGCCCCTGTCGCCAGCACCTGCCCGGCGACGTCCTCACTCGACAGGTGAAACTGCCATTCACTGTTCCATTGCGGCAACGTTTGCCCGTGCAGCTCATCGATGATCGTCGCAAACTCGTTCATGTCCGGCAGATACGCGGTAAACCCATCGCCCTTGAGCGCCGTGGTGCGAATCCCCAGCAACGCGCAAATCGCATCCTTCATCAGAATCTCGTCGCGATCGGCCTGACGGGACTGGTGAATCAATTGCGCCAGATCCCGGTCGACCAGTTCACCCCCGACAATTAACTGCGGTCCCGTTTCCCATGACTCGGGCGGACATTCCTTCACCACGGTGTTCAGGGGAATGTGCGGGTTGATTTCCATTGGATAGATACGGCACACCAGTGGTCGGCGTTCGTAGATGCGGCAGCGGTTGTCTTCGTCAAGATTTCGGCAGGCACCGGCGTTATAGGCAGCGAAGGTGATGGCGACAAATGCCTCGGCATCTGCGCTGCGAACCACCGCTGAACGTCGCCGGGCGTGTTCACGTTGTTCTGCCGGCAGGCCCAGGCCGTTGCTCAGAAAGGCTTCCACCAGCACGATCACCTGACCGCCGTCGGCGGCCCACAGGCGGGCTTCGGACAGGGTTAGCGAGACATGGTGGTCATGGCAGCACTTGCCACAGCCTACGCAGGAAAACGTCGTATTCATTGAGCGCACAGTCGCATCCAGAGGCAAGAAACGACGACAGAAAGCCGCCGCAAAGGCCCTGTCAAAGCAAGTTATGCGCCACTCACTGCGCCTTGGCGGCCGGGCGGATGGAGTCCCATTCGGTCACGTAGGCGGTTTTGCTTTGCTTGTTGTAAAGGCACAGCTCGGTGCCTTGGGCGCCTTTCATGTGTTTTTGCGGGTACTGGCCTTGTAGCAGGACGGCGGTGTAACCGACGCGATCATCGAACTGGGCAGCGTTGCCGACGGGTTTGGCATTTTTCAGGCCACTGGCCTTGGTGCAACTGGCGAGCACGGTTTTGTCGTAGGTGGCCCAGGCGTCCGGGCTGGAGGCGTGGGCCTGGGTGATGAGGGCGGTGAGGAAGAGGAGGGGGAGTGTGATGGCTTTCATCAATGGGCATCCTTGGTCAGGCTTGGCAAGGGGCCGAGTATGCCTTAACGAAAATGCAAAGAGGGCCATCGCCAAGATCGCAGCCTTCGGCAGCTCCTACAGTTGGAACGCGTTCTCCTGTAGGAGCTGCCGGAGGCTGCGATCTTTTAGCGGTTTCAGGCTGGAACCAATTCCCGGCGGACCGCATACATCCCGACACTGTCATACAGCTGCCGCGCTCGCAGGTTGTCTTCCAATACCTTCAAATCCACAAAGCCTTCCCGCCGCTGGCGAAATACGCTGAAGGCGTGAAGCAGCAACGCCCGCCCCAACCCCCGTTGCCGAGCGCGCGGATGCACCACCAGATCCTTGATATACGTACTGGTCCAGCACTGGCACACCGCAACGACGCCTGCGTCATCCAGCAAGACGAAGCACAGCTCGGGATCATATTCAGGGTCGGTTTCGAATTGCTGTTGCCAATGAGGCAGCTCCGGCACACGCCCACCGCCATCGCCAAAACCGAGCGCCATCAAGCCATGCATGGCAGCCGCAAGTTCGGGTCGGTAGTGGCTCAATCGGATGCCGGACGGCCAGTCGATGGCGGGCAGGACCTTGGCAAGGTCGCGCCGCATTAACCAGCAATAGGCCCCGGCCAAGACTCAGTGACCCTGTGCGGCCACAGCCTTGGCCGCGGTGATCAGGCACTGGGTCAGTTCCGGCGAAGAGAACTTGGTCAGCACCGCATTGGCCCCTGCCTGCCGGGCCTTTTCACTGTTCATCGCACTGTCCAGCGAGGTGTGCAACAACACGTAGAGATGGGCAAAGTCCGGGGTCTCGCGCAGGGTGCGGGTGAAGGCGTAGCCATCCATCTCGGACATTTCGATGTCGGAGACAATCAGGTTGATCTGTTGGGCGGTGCCCTGCAGGTCCAGCAGGCAATCGATGGCTTCCTTGGCGCTGCGCGCCGTGTGGCATTGCAGACCGAGATTGCGCAGGGTGTGTACCGACTGCTGCAACGCCACCTGGCTGTCGTCGACCACCAGAATCCGCGCGTTGCCCAGGATTTCCGCATCTTCCATGCTCAGTTCGGTCGGTGACATGTCGATCTCCACCGGCGCGATGCCGTGGATGACTTTCTCGATGTCCAGCACCTGCACCAGCGCGCCGTCGACCGAGGCCACGCCAGTGATGTACGCACGGAAACCGCCAGAGCCGAAAGGCGGTGGACGGATGTCGGTGGTCAGGCAATGGACGATCTTGCTCACTGCCTGCACGTGCAGACCCTGCTTGGAACGACTGACGTCGGTGACGATCAGGCAGCCCCCGTTGGGATCTTCCAGTGGACGCTCGCCGATGGCGCGACTGAGGTCGATCACCGACAGCGAGGCGCCACGCAACGTGGCGATGCCTTTTACGTGCGGGTGCGACTCCGGCAATCTGGTCAGCGGCGGACAAGGGATGATTTCACTGACTTTGAGCAGGTTGATCGCCATCAACTTGCCACTGCGCAGAGTGAACAGCAGAAGCGAAAGGGAATCCGCGCGGCCTTTGGTGGAGGACATAAGTACCTTCTGTGGAAAAAGGTGACGGGCGACCGCGAGGATCGCCAACAGCTATCGATGCCGGGTTATCGACTTGTTGGGGGCAGGCTTTAGGCTAATTACCGATCCCTGTCCAAACAGTTGAACCCTGTGGCGAGGGAGCTTGCTCCCGTTGGAGTGCGCAGCACTCCCAAATCACTCCCCGCGTTGTGCCAGTCTGGCCGCATTGAATATATTGCGACTGCTGCGCAGTCGAGCGGGAGCAAGCTCCCTCGCCACATTAGGGCTATTTCATGCCCAATCTTTTGGCCATCCGCCCCAGGTTCGCCCGATCCAGCCCCAGCTCCCGTGCGGCGCTCGCCCAATTGTGGTGATGCCGCTCCAGGCACGTGCCGATCAGCTGGCGCTGATAGTTTTCCGTGGCTTCACGCAAATCACCGGTCACCAGCGCAATGGCGGCGCTGGCCGGTTGCTCGGCGGCGATCTCCAGGCCTCCATCGGGCAGGTCCAGGTCGGCGGCGCTCAAGCTGAGAATCTTCGGCCGTTCCTTGCAGTTGCCCAAGGCCTTCAGGGCACTGCGGCCGATCAGGTGTTCCAGCTCGCGCACGTTGCCCGGCCAGTCGTAAGCGAGCAGCGCCAGCTGGGCGTCGCTGTTCAGGCGCAGGCTGTTGAGGCCCATGCGGGAACGGTTCTGTTCCAGGAAGTAGCCGCTGAGCAGCAGTACATCGCGGCCGCGATCACGCAGCGCCGGTACCCGTAACGGGTAGACACTGAGGCGATGATAGAAGTCGGCGCGGTAGCGGCCGCTGCGCACCTCTTCGGCCAGATCGCGGTTGGTCGCCGCGATCAATCGCACATCCACTTGATGCTCCTTGTCCGACCCCAGGCGCTGCAATTGGCCGCTTTGCAGCACCCGCAACAATTTGGCCTGTACCGTCAGCGACAACTCGCCCACTTCATCGAGAAACAGCGTGCCGCCGTTGGCCAGTTCGAACTTGCCACGCCGCTCGTTCAACGCCCCGGTAAAGGCACCGCGCACGTGACCGAACAACTCGCTTTCCACCAGCGTGTCGGGCAACGCAGCGCAGTTGAGACTGATGATCGGCTTGTCGGCCCGGGGCGATGCGGCGTGGATGGCCTGGGCCACCAGCTCCTTGCCGACCCCGGTTTCCCCGGTGATCAGCACGGTCAGGTCGCTGCCGCCCACCAAATTGATTTCTTCCACCAGACGTTTGTGCGCCTTGCTCTGACCAATCATTTCGCGGTTCTGTTGGCCGCTCGCCTGACGGTAAACCTCGGCGCGCTGGTGTTCATCCTCGACCCGATTGTTCAGCCGTTCGATGCGCTCGGCGGCGTTGACCGTGGCAGCCGCGAGGCTGGCGAAGGCTTCCAGGGCGTCCAGTTCGATCGGCTCGAAGCGCTCGGGATCAAGGGCATCAAGGGTCAGCAAACCCCAGGGGCGTTCGTCGATGAACAGGGGGCAGCCCATGCAATCGTGGACTTCCAGGTGGTCATCGAGGCCATCGACCAGCCCGTCATAAGGGTCTGGCATGTCGCTGTCGGCGGCGAACCGGGTCGGGCCGTGGCTGCTGAGCAAGGCTTCGAAGCGTGGGTGCTCGCTAACTTTGAACCGGCGACCGAGGGTGTCGGTGCTCAAACCGTCGACAGCCAGCGGCACCAGCCAATCGCCATCCAGGCGCAGCAGGGCGGCGGCATCGCATGGCAGGAGGGCGCGCATGGCTTCCAGCAGGCGTCGATAGCGCTCTCCTTCAGGGAGTTCGCGGGACAGGTCCGAGACCAGGGGGAGCAGGGCGGTGAGCAGGGATTTTGCAGTCATAGTGACTCCGTGTAGTCGGTATGACTATAAGGCTGCTTGTGTCGATATGACTACTTTATTTTTAAGTTGTTGATTTATAAGTAAATAAAAGTTGGCACGAAAGCTGATATCCCTTGGGCAATCGTTTACAAACCCTCGATGTTCAGGAGTCACCTTATGCTTAGCGTTCAAGACCGTGCCATCGTCAAATCCACCGTGCCGCTGCTGGAAAGCGGTGGTGAAGCGCTGATCACCCACTTCTATCGCATGATGCTGTCCGAGTACCCGGAAGTTCGCCCGCTGTTCAACCAGGCCCACCAGGCCACCGGTGACCAGCCGCGTGCATTGGCCAACGGCGTACTGATGTATGCCCGCCACATCGATCAGCTCGATCAGTTGGGCGATCTGGTGGCCAAGATTATCAACAAGCACGTGGCCCTGCAGATCCTGCCGGAACACTACCCGATCGTCGGCACCTGTCTGCTGCGCGCCATCGCTGAAGTGCTGGGCGAAGAAATCGCCACCCCGGAAGTGATCGCGGCCTGGGGCGCGGCGTACGGTCAACTGGCGGATATCCTGATTGGCGCCGAAACCAGCATCTACGACCAGAAAGAACAGGCACCGGGCGGCTGGCGTGGGGCGCGGGAATTCATCGTCGTCGACAAGGTCGAGGAAAGCGCGGAAATCACCTCGTTCTACTTCGAACCTGCGGACAAAGGCCCGATTCTGGCGGCAGAGCCGGGTCAGTACATCGGCATGAAACTGTTCCTCGATGGTGAAGAAATCCGTCGCAACTACTCGCTGTCGGCGCGGCCCAACAACGGTCAGTACCGCATCAGCGTCAAGCGTGAAGTCGGTGGTCGCGCTTCCAATCACCTGCACGATGAACTGCACGTGGGTCAGAGCATCCAGCTGTTCCCGCCATCGGGCGAGTTCACCCTGACGGCCAGCGACAAGCCACTGGTGCTGATCAGCGGCGGCGTTGGCATCACCCCGACCCTGGCGATGCTTGAAGCGGCGCTGGAAACCGAGCGTCCGGTGCACTTCATCCACTGCGCCCGCAACGGTAGCGTCCACGCGTTCCGCGACTGGATTGAAGGGTTGGCGGCTCGCCACCCACAACTCAAGCGCTTCTACTGCTATGACGAAGATGACGGCGTGAGCCCGGCGGCGCACAAGGTCGGTCTGCTGAGCCAGGCGCAACTGGGCGAGTGGCTGCCTGCCGAGCGCGATCTGGACGCTTACTTCCTGGGGCCGAAAGGTTTCATGGCAGCGGTCAAGCGTCACCTCAAGGCGCTGGGTGTGCCTGAGAAGCAGAGCCGTTACGAGTTCTTCGGGCCGGCGGCGGCCCTGGAGTAAGTACCGGGGCGATTCGGGAGACCGAGTCGCCTGCCTTCGCGAGCAAGCCCGCTCCCACACTGGACTGCGTCTTACACATACTGTGTGAACGACGAAGTTCCCCTGTGGGAGATTCTATGGTTGAGGGGAAGCCCTCAACCTGCTTTTGGTTGGTA
>DATMUG010000025.1:0-7358 GCA_035563915.1 Pseudomonas sp.
GCCTACATGGGTATGTGTACCTTGTAGGCGCTGTCGCAGGCTGCGATCTTTTTAACGGTTAAACCGCATCCCGCGGCAACATCAGCCCCAGCGGCAAGCGCACCCGCGCCTCCAGCCCGCCACCCTCACGGTTGCGCAGCTCGACATTCCCGCCATGCATCGAAGCAATCCGCTTCACGATCGCCAGCCCCAGCCCGGTGCCCTTGCCACCCCGAGCCCGGTCACCGCGGGTGAAAGGGTTGAAGATCGCTTCCAGCTCCGCCGGATCGATACCGGCGCCACGGTCCATGACGCTCAGCACCACATAGGGAGCGGCCGTGTCACCGGAGACATAGGCGGCCACTTCCACACCATTGCCCGCATGGTGCAGTGCGTTGCCAATCAGGTTGTTCAGCAGGCGTTTCATCGACACCCGGCGCAGCGGAAACGGCTGGATCGGTTCCAGCTGCAGATGCACTTTTTCTTCCATCTGGTTGTACGGGGCGGCGACTTCACGGACCAGATCGCTCAGGTCCACCTCTTCCACCGATTCATCGCGTCCGTCACGGATGAAGGCCAGGAACTGGTCGAGGATCGCATCCATGTCTTCGATGTCGCGGACCATGTCGTCCGTCAGGTCGCTGCGATCACCCATGAGCTCCAGTGACAGCCGCAAGCGGGTCAACGGCGTACGCAGGTCATGGGAGACTCCGGCGAGCATCAGCTCACGCTCCCGACCGGCCTGCTCGACATCCTCGGCCATCTGGTTGAAGGCGCGATACACCTCGGTCATTTCACTGGGGGTATCGCTGATCGGCAGACGCACACTGCGACCCTGGCCGAGCTGCCGAGCGGCATAGACCAGGCGTTTGAGAGGCTGGTTGAGCTGACTGACAAAGATCCACGCCGACGCCGTTGACAGCAAACCAATGGCCAGAAACCAGCCCAGCACATTCCAGATTTTCTGACCGCGCAACGGATGCGGATACAGCGGCACTTTCATCCAGCCATCACCCAGGCTTGGCGCCCGCACCCACAATGCCGGAGGTGTGTGCATGCGCAATCGCACCTCGGTGTCGGCGCCCAGCTCAGCCTGCATCTGCCGCTGGTAGATTTCGCTGTAAGGCCAATGCTGTTCGCCTTCCGGTACACCGGCGCCCACCACCCGAATCAGGGTCGCGGCTTGGGCAATCTTGTCGCGGTTGTTTTCATCGGCGGCCCAATAGGCACGTAGCGTCAGGGCGACGCCGTGGCTGTATTGGCGGTCCACCAGCACGTCTTCGTTCATCAACAGATAAACCAGGGTCAGTGCCTTGGAAAACAGAACGACGATGAGCACCAGCCAAAGGGTGCGGGAGAAGAAACTCTGAGGGAACCAAACGGGGGTTTTCATGGGTAGGCGCTACACACTTGCAGGAACGAGCGATGCTCGCATATTGCGGGTCGCGAGTCTGCGGCCAAGGTCACCTGACCTTTCGACCGCCGACCCGCTTGCGCAATGGGCCGATCACTTGGTGGCGGCGCCGTCCGGCACGAACACGTAACCCACGCCCCAGACGGTCTGGATATAACGCGGCTTGGATGGATCGGGCTCGATCATCCGGCGCAGGCGGGAAATCTGCACGTCGATGGAACGCTCAAGGGCATCCCATTCGCGGCCACGGGCCAGGTTCATCAGTTTGTCGCGGGTCAGCGGTTGGCGGGCGTTCATCACCAGCGCCTTGAGTACTGCGAACTCACCGGTGGTGAGCATGTGCACTTCTTCACCGCGCTTGAGCTCGCGGGTGGCCAGGGACAGTTCGTAGTCACCGAAGGTCACGCTTTCGTCTTCGCTGCCCGGTGCTCCCGGCACCGGTGCCGACTGACGGCGCAGGACGGCTTTGACGCGAGCCATCAGCTCGTCGGGGTTGAACGGCTTGGCCAGGTAATCGTCGGCGCCCAGTTCCAGGCCCTTGATACGGCTTAGCTCGTCACCCTTGGCGGTCAGCATGATGATCGGGATCTGGTTGTTCGCGCTGCGCAAGCGGCGGCAAGCGGTCAGGCCGTCTTCGCCGGGCAGCATCAGGTCGAGGACGACCAGGTTGAACACTTCACGCGCCAACAGGCGATCCATTTGATCCGTGTTCGGTACGGCGCGGGCGCGGTAGCCCTTGCTGTCGAAAAAACGTTGCAGCAGGCTACTCAGCCCCGGGTCGTCGTCAACAATAAGAATTTTTTCGCCTTCAGCAATGTTTGCAGTGCTGCTCATTGGATGCTCCTTTTAGCTCGGCGCGCATTATGGCGTAGCTGCCGTTATACGCACCGTGTGCATTGTTAGCAGATTTTTCCTTCACCGCCAGAAAACCGGCCCTCGCACTCGCAGCCCGCGATGCCCCGAATGACGGAACGCTGGTTATAATGCGCGGCCTTTTGTGTCAGGCAACGTCTGATCGTTACCCCCGGTGGCCGGTTTTTATTTTCATGGCACCGGCAGTAATTGTTCGATTTCACGGGTCAACGGGATACCTTTTGATCCAGGCAGCGGCGCAGGCCAGGCCGCTCAACCAGACTCGCCAGGGCCCTACGCTGCGCCTGCGAGCCTGCTTTCACAATTTGTCAGGTGGTTTTATGGACAGCATCAACAGCCGCATCGCCGAGGAACTCGGCGTACGCCCACAACAGGTCGAAGCGGCCGTCGCGCTACTCGATGAAGGGTCTACCGTTCCCTTCATCGCCCGTTACCGGAAAGAAGTGACCGGCAGCCTCGATGACACCCAACTGCGTCATCTGGAAGAGCGTCTGCGCTACCTGCGAGAACTCGACGAACGGCGCATCAGCATCCTTGCCAGCATTCAGGAGCAAGGCAAGCTGACCCCTGCGCTTGAACGCGACATCAAGCTCGCCGACACCAAGACCCGCCTCGAAGACTTGTACCTGCCGTACAAACAGAAGCGCCGCACCAAGGGCCAAATCGCCCTGGAAGCCGGCCTCGGCGAGCTGGCCGACGGCCTCTTCAACGACCCGGGCCTGACCCCGGAAACCGAAGCGGCGCGCTTCGTCAACGCTGAGAAAGGCGTTGCCGACGTGAAGGCCGCCCTCGAAGGCTCCAAGTACATCCTGATGGAGCGCTTCGCCGAAGACGCCAGCCTGCTGGACAAGCTGCGCAATTTCCTCAAGCAGGAAGCCATCCTCAGTGCCCGCGTGATCGCTGGCAAGGAAGAGGAAGGCGCCAAATTCCGCGACTATTTCGAACACGACGAACCACTGAAAAGCATGCCATCGCACCGCGCGCTGGCGATTTTCCGTGGCCGCAACGAAGGCATTCTCAGCTCCGCGCTGAAAGTCGGCGATGAGCTTGCGGGCACCATGCACCCGTGCGAAGGCATGATCGGCCAGCACGTCGGCATCCAGAACCAGAACCGTCCAGCCGACAAATGGCTCGGTGAAGTGGTGCGCTGGACCTGGAAGGTCAAGCTCTACACCCACCTGGAAACCGACCTGCTGGGCGAACTGCGTGACGGCGCGGAAACCGAAGCGATCAATGTATTTGCGCACAACCTGCACGACCTGCTGCTGTCGGCTCCAGCCGGCCCTCGCGCAACCCTGGGCCTCGACCCGGGTCTGCGCACCGGCTGCAAGGTCGCCGTGGTCGATGCCACCGGCAAGCTGCTGGATCACGCCACCGTTTACCCGCACGTGCCGCACAACAAGTGGGATCAGACCATCGCGATCCTTGCCGCCCTGTGCGCCAAGCATTCGGTGGACCTGATCGCCATCGGCAACGGTACCGCCAGCCGCGAAACCGACAAGCTGGCGATTGAGCTGATCAAAAAATACCCAGCCATGAAAATGACCAAGGTCATGGTGTCCGAGGCCGGCGCATCGGTGTACTCGGCATCGGAACTGGCTGCCAAGGAATTCCCGGACCTGGACGTGTCGATCCGTGGCGCGGTGTCGATCGCCCGTCGCCTGCAGGATCCACTGGCGGAACTGGTGAAGATCGATCCGAAATCCATCGGTGTCGGCCAGTACCAGCACGACGTGTCCCAACTGAAGCTGGCCCGTGGTCTGGACGCCGTGGTCGAAGACTGCGTGAACGCCGTTGGCGTGGACGTGAATACCGCCTCCGTGGCACTGCTGGCGCGCATTTCCGGCCTCAACGCGACCCTGGCACAGAACATCGTCAGCCACCGCGACGAACACGGCGCCTTCAAAACCCGCGCAGCCTTGAAGAAAGTCGCGCGTCTGGGCGAAAAGACCTTCGAACAGGCCGCCGGCTTCCTGCGCGTGATGAACGGTGAAAATCCGTTGGACTCGTCCGCGGTGCACCCGGAAGCCTATCCGCTGGTGCAACGCATTGCCGCCGAGACCGACCGTGACATTCGTTCGCTGATTGGCGACGCCGCTTTCCTCAAGCGTCTGGACCCGAAAAAATTCACCGACGAAACCTTCGGCCTGCCGACCGTCACCGACATCCTGCAAGAGCTGGAAAAACCGGGCCGCGACCCGCGCCCAGAGTTCAAGACCGCCGAATTCCAGGAAGGTGTCGAAGACCTCAAGGACCTGGAACTGGGGATGATCCTCGAAGGCGTGGTAACCAACGTGACCAACTTCGGCGCTTTCGTCGATATCGGCGTGCATCAGGACGGTTTGGTGCACATCTCCGCACTTTCGGAGAAGTTCATCAAGGATCCTCGCGAAGCGGTAAAAGCCGGTGATGTGGTGAAAGTGAAAGTCATGGAAGTCGACATTCCGCGCAAACGCGTGGGCCTGTCGATGCGCATGAGCGACACACCGGGGGAGAAAATCGACGGCGCTCGCGGTGCACGCCCGGGCTCGGCGCCACGCCAGTCCCAGAGCAACGCGCCCCGCAAGGAAACCACCGCGGCGGCCCCGAGCAACAACGCCATGGCCTCGCTGTTCGCCAACGCCAAGCAATTGAAGAAGCGCTGATGCAGATCCCTGCCGGGTACACCGAAAGCGCGTTTTTCAAGCTGCTGGGCTGCCGTTTGCACAGCCTGGAAACCGGGGTGGCGCAAGTCGCCCTGGTGCTGGAACCGCAGCTGCGCAATCGCGCCGGCAAGCTGCACGGCGGGGCCCTGTTCAGCCTGGTCGACATCGCCATGGGGCTGGCCTGCTCCAGCAGCCATGGCTTTGACCAGCAAAGCGCGACCATCGAGTGCAAGATCAACTACATCCGCGCCGTCGAAGGCGGCGAAGTGATGTGCACGGCACGGGTGATCCATCCGGGCCGTCGCACCCTGGTGGTCGAGGCCGACGTCATGCAAGGCGACAAACTGGTCGCAAAAGCACAAGGCACGTTCGCTGTCCTGTAGCTAGTCGCCATCAATTTGAGGTAATTTCGGCGCTATGACCGTAGCGCCGCGATCCCCCAGTGGGAGCGGGCTTGCTCGCGAAGGCGGCGTGACAGGCGACTCACTGTTGACTGACATGCCCTCTTCGCGAGCAAGCCCGCTCCCACGGAGGATTGAGGTGATCAGTTATTGGCTGATCACCAGCAGTGTTTGCGATCCAAACCAGGCGATAACGCCAGTTTTAACTTCACCCTTGTAGACCGTCCTGCCCACCCCCATATTGGGGCGACTGACGCGTGAAGGAATCCAACTTGAGCGAACTTCTCAACCGCCGCCTGGCTCTGCTCGGCGAGCGCGCTAACCTCTCTCTGCTCGAACAGTGCCTTCACGGCATCGAACGTGAATGCCTGCGCGTGACCGGCGAAGGTCGCCTGGCGCAAACGCCGCACCCTGAAGAACTGGGTTCCGCGCTGACCAACGAACAGATCACCACCGACTATTCCGAGTCGCTGCTGGAGTTCATTACCCCTGCCCTGACCGATCCGGCCGATACGCTGGCGAGTCTGGACAGCATTCATCGCTTTGCCTACAGCAAGCTCGGCAACGAGTACCTGTGGAGTCCATCGATGCCGTGCCCTTTGCCGGCCGAGGAAGATATCCCGATCGCCTACTACGGCACCTCCAACATCGGTCAGCTCAAGTACGTGTACCGCAAGGGCCTGGCCCTGCGCTACGGCAAGACCATGCAGTGCATCGCCGGGATTCACTACAACTTTTCCCTGCCGGAAAAACTCTGGCCGCTGCTCAAGGCGGCTGAAGGTTTTGTCGGTACCGACCGCGATTTCCAGTCGTCGTCCTACATTGCCCTGATCCGCAACTTCCGCCGCTACAGCTGGCTGCTGATGTACCTGTTCGGTGCCTCGCCAGCGCTGGACGCCGGCTTCCTGCGCGGTCGATCCCACCAGTTGGAGCAACTGGACCCCGACACCCTGTATCTGCCTTACGCCACCAGCCTGCGCATGAGCGACCTGGGTTACCAGAGCAATGCCCAGGCCGGCCTGACGCCGTGCTACAACGACCTGACCAGTTACACCGACAGCCTGCGCAAGGCGGTGGCCACACCCTATGCCCCGTATGTCGAAGTCGGGACACACAAGGATGGTGAGTGGGTTCAGCTCAACACCAACATCCTGCAGATCGAAAACGAGTACTACTCCAACATCCGCCCGAAACGCGTGACCTATTCCGGCGAGCGTCCGATCCAGGCCCTGATGGCCCGTGGCATTCAGTACGTCGAAGTTCGTTGCCTGGACATCAACCCGTTTCTGCCGATGGGCATCGACATCACCGAATCGCGCTTCCTCGACGCCTTCCTGCTGTATTGCGCCCTGAACGACAGCCCGCTGTTGACCAACACCAGCTGCGGTAACGCCACTTCGAACTTCCTCAGCGTGGTCAAGGAAGGTCGTCGTCCCGGCTTGCAACTGCAACGCGACGGCAAGCCGGTAGACCTCAAGGACTGGGCCAGCCAGTTGCTGGAAAACATCGCGCCGCTGGCTGCGCTGCTGGACCAAAGCCATGGCGGCGATGCTCACAGCAAGGCACTGGATGCGCAGATGGCGAAGGTCAAGGACCCGTCCTTGACACCATCGGCCCAAGTCCTCGCGTCGATGGCCGAGCACAAGGAAAGCTTTGCCCAGTTCTCCTTGCGCCAGAGCCAGGCCCATGCGGAGTTTTTCCGTAGCGAGCCGCTGCCCGCGGACGTACAGGCGACCTTTGAAGAGCGCGCGCGCTCGTCGCTGGCCGAACAGGTGGAGCTGGAACAGCACGAAGTCGGCGATTTCGATGTGTTTGTTGGGTCGTACCAGGCCAGTATTCTGGCGATCAGCAATTAGCTCGTAATTCTCTGTGGCGAGGGAGCTTGCTCCCGCTCGGCTGCGCCGCAGCCGCAAAATCAGCGATTGTGTTTATCCATGCACAGTTCCATCGCTGCACCAGGGAGTCCTTCGGCCTCCAGCGGGAGCAAGCTCCCTCGCCACAAAGGCGGCCCAAAACGACGGGCTCTCAATTCTTCCGCTCATAAGC
>DATMUG010000026.1:0-10361 GCA_035563915.1 Pseudomonas sp.
TGATTTACCGCTATCGCTGGCAAGCCAGCTCCCACAGGATTTTCAGTGTTCGGGAGGGTTGGGTTACTTCTTGGCGACGATAACAGCCCGCATCGGCGCCGGCAGCCCCTCGATGGTCTTGCTGTGGTCTTCAGGATCAAGGAAGTCGCTCAAGGACTGATACTTCATCCACTCCGTCCCG
This sequence comes from Pseudomonas sp., assembly GCA_035563915.1. GTDB lineage: Bacteria > Pseudomonadota > Gammaproteobacteria > Pseudomonadales > Pseudomonadaceae > Aquipseudomonas. The sequence continues at coordinate 182 of DATMUG010000026.1, forward strand.
CGCTGTTCCTCGACCGTAGTCACGCTCACGTCCACACACTTCACATCACTGAAGCCAGCACGACGCAGCCACAGCTCCAGCGCCGGCACGGACGGCAGGAACCACACATTGCGCATCTGCGCATAACGATCTTCCGGCACCAGCACCTGATGTTTGTCACCTTCGACCACCAGGGTTTCGAGCACCAGTTCACCGCCCTTGACCAGGCAATCCTTCAGCGCCAGCAAATGTTCGATCGGCGAGCGGCGGTGGTAGAACACGCCCATGGAGAACACCGTGTCGAAACCCTCGAGGTTCGGCGGCAGGTCTTCGAAGGGGAAGGGCAGGTGCCAGGCATTGGGCTGTGACAGGTAACGCTGCACCGCCTGGAACTGGCAGAAGAACAGCCAGTTCGGATCGACGCCGATCACGCTGTCCGCACCGGCACCCAACATTCGCCACATGTAGTAGCCATTGCCGCAGCCGACATCGAGGATGCGTTTACCCTTCAAATCCAGATGCGGGGCGACCCGCGACCATTTCCAGTCCGAGCGCCATTCTGTGTCGACATGCACGCCGAACAGATCGAATGGCCCTTTGCGCCACGGCGAGAGCCCCATCAAGGCAGTACGCATTTGCGCGCGGGTCTCGTCGTCGCAGTCGGTGTCCAGCTTCAGGCCGTTGAGCAGGTCGACTTCGCTGGGCTGGATCTGCGGCAAGGCATCCAGCGCGCTTTGCCAGCGCTCCAGGTCGCCATGACCCTTTTCCATCTTCTTGTCGAGCTGCACTTGCAGGGTGCTGGCCCAATCGGCCAGCGGCGTGCCTGCCAGACGGCGGGCGAGGGGGGACAGATCAATCATGGCAAGGCAATCAACGAGGCAAAGTTAAGACACTGGAACCACGGCACGACTTTCGAGAACCCGGCGGCCAGCAGGCGTTCGCGGTGTTCTTCGAGGCTGTCGGGCTTCATGACGTTTTCGATGGCGCTGCGCTTCTGGGCAATTTCCAGTTCGCTGTAGCCGTTGGCGCGTTTGAACGCGATGTGCAGGTCGGTGAGCAGCGCATGTTCTTCGGGGTCGTTGAAGCGCAGCTTTTCCGAAAGGATCAGCGCGCCGCCGGGCAGCAACGATTGGCGGATTCGGCCAAGCAACGCGGTGCGCTGGTCAGGGGCGATGAATTGCAGGGTGAAGTTCAGTGCCACCACCGAGGCGGGCTGAAATTGCAGGGCGAGGATGTCGCCTTCGATCACCTCGACCGGCAGCAGCTCCTGGAACATCGAGTCCTGGCCATTGAGGTATTCGCGGCAGCGCTCGACCATCGCCGCCGAGTTATCCACAGCGATCACCCGGCAACCGTCGGTGCGCACGTGCCGGCGCAAGGCCTGGGTCACGGCACCGAGGGACGAACCGAGGTCGTACAGCACGCTACCCGGCTGGGCAAACTGCGCGGCGAGCACGCCGAGGTTTTCCACAATGGTCGGATAGCCCGGCACCGAGCGCTTGATCATGTCCGGGAACACCCGCACCACGTCCTCGTTAAAGGCGAAGTCAGGCACCTGGGCCAATGGCTGGGCGAAAAGGCGATCGGGTTCTTTGCTCACGGCGGTTCCGGCGGTGTCGGGGGAAAAGGCCGGCATTTTAGCCAAGTTGGCGCAGGGATGCGCGGGTTGTCTGATAAACCGGCGCCTTGACACAGTTTCCGAGGCAAAGCGCTTTTGTGGCGAGGGAGCTTGCTCCCGCTCGGCTGCGCAGCAGTCGTAAACCTGGCTGGCCGGGTGTGCCTGATAAAGCTCGGTTGAATGGTTTCAGGTCTGCTTCGCAGCCCAACGGGAGCAAGCTCCCTCGCCACACGGGTCAGTGCGGTTTTTGGGTGAATGCCGAGGCCGTAATCCCCCATTGCCCCAGCCAATAACTGAGGATGATCACATAGGGCGCCGCATCGAACGGCACCACAAAACGACTGATGCCAATCACGCTGTCAGAAAACACAAACGCCACCGCACCGCCGGCCGCCAGCAGCGCCGAGCGCTTGGGCACGTCGGTGTTCAAGCGGGCCAATGCGCGCCAGAGCATGGCGCTGATGGCCAGGCCGTAGACGATTACCGGAACCAGCAATGGCCCCAGCCCGTGAGCAATCAGGATGCCCAACAGCACTGCACCGACACATAGAGCGATGATCAGCGGCAACAGTGCCGGGCGCCGACAGTCGCTGAGATAGGCTTTCAGGTAGGCCAGGTGGGCAACCAGAAAGGCGCCGAGGCCGAACACAAACAGATCCTGCGGCCAGGCCAGCAACACATCGCCGAGCAGGGAAAAAATCAGGCCGAGGCTGATCCAGCGCCGATACTCGCCGGGCGGCGCATCGTGCAACCAGCCGAGCAGGGCCAGCACCGGCAGCGGCTTGACCAGCAGGCACAGCAGCGCCGAATGTACGCTCAGACCATAGAGAAAGGTCACCGCGCCCATCAGCGCCAGGATCAGCCAGCCCACGGTCAATTAACCGAAATGGCGCAGTCGAAGGCGTCCACCGGCAGCACTTCCGGCGCCCAAGGCTGTTGCGAGGTCAGTCGCAGACGCCCGGTGCCGGGGGCAAACGCCTGGAAACGCCAGGTCGAGACACCGGCGGCGCCGACGACTCCGGCATCTTCGGGGTTGCGATAAACCTCAGGTCCCAACGAGCGCAGTACGCCACCGGCCGAATCCTGGATCGACCAGCGATAACCCGTGGTCGGGTTGCTCGGCAGGGTCAGGATCAGGTTTTGCCCGCTGGTGAGTTTCACCGGGCACTCGCTTTGTTTTTCCACGGTCACGTTGTGTTTCGGTGGCGTGGCGCAGGCGGCCAGCAGCGCGAAGGCGAGGGGGACGAACAGGCGGGTGGGGGACATAGGCTCGGGGGCTCCGGCGTTCACGACGAACGGCGAGCATAACTGAGTTGAGACAGAATGTGACAGCGACAGGGGAGACGCGGTGTGAGTGCTGACGCCATCGCGGGCAAGCCCGCTCCCACAGTGGTATGGCTAGAACACAAACGCAGTGTTCACCAAGATCCCTGTGGGAGCGGGCTTGCCCGCGAAGACGGCAGTGCAGTCGCTAGAGGAGTCTCAGAACAACACCTTCGCCACATCCGCAAACCGCTTGGCGAAGTGCACGGTAATGCCTTCCTTCAGATACTCCGGCAGTTCCTCGAAGTTGCCCCGGTTCGCTTCCGGCAGGATCAATTCGAAGATCTTTTGCCGTCGCGCCGCGATCACCTTTTCCCGCACGCCGCCAATCGGCAGCACATGCCCGGTCAACGTCAGCTCACCCGTCATGGCCACGCCTTTTTTCGGCGGCTGGTTGCGCGCCAGCGACAGCAGGGCGCTGGCCATGGTCACGCCGGCGCTCGGGCCGTCTTTCGGGGTGGCGCCTTCCGGCACGTGCAGGTGTACGAAGGCTTCGTCGAAGAACTTCGGATCACCGCCAAACGACTTCAGATGGGAGGACACGTAGCTGTAGGCGATCTCCGCGGATTCCTTCATCACATCGCCCAACTGCCCGGTGAGCTTGAAACCACGGTTCAAGGTATGAATGCGCGTGGCTTCGATCGGCAGGGTGGCGCCGCCCATGCTGGTCCATGCCAGCCCTGTGATGACGCCGGTGCCGGCCAGCACCTGCTCGTTGCGAAACACCGGATGACCAAGGGAGGCTTCGAGGTCTTTCGGGCCGAGCTTGATCACCGCGTTGGGGTCATCGATCAGCTTCACCACCGCCTTGCGCACCAGTTTGCCCAGTTGTTTTTCCAGCTGGCGCACGCCGGCTTCGCGGGCATAGCCATCGATCAACGCCTTCAACGCGTTGTCGCTGATGGTCAGGCTGGCCTTGGACACCCCGGCCTTTTCCAGCAGCTTGGGCCACAGGTGACGCTTGGCGATGGCGACTTTTTCTTCGGTGATGTAGCCCGACAGGCGAATCACTTCCATCCGGTCGAGCAAAGGGCCGGGGATCGAATCCAGAGTGTTGGCGGTGCAGACGAACAGCACTTTGGACAGGTCCATCCGCAAGTCGAGGTAGTGGTCGAGGAACTCGACGTTCTGCTCAGGATCAAGGGTTTCCAGCAGCGCCGAAGCCGGGTCGCCCTGGTAGCTTTGGCCCATCTTGTCGATCTCGTCGAGCATGATCACCGGGTTCATCACTTCGACGTCTTTCAACGCCTGCACCAGTTTGCCCGGCTGCGCGCCGATGTAGGTGCGGCGATGGCCCTTGATTTCGGCCTCGTCACGCATGCCGCCAAGGCTGAAACGGTAGAACGGCCGCCCCAGGGTTTCGGCGATGGACTTGCCGACACTGGTCTTGCCCACGCCCGGCGGGCCCACCAGCAAGACGATGGAGCCGCTGATCTCGCCTTTATAAGCACCCACGGCGAGGAATTCGAGGATGCGGTCCTTGATGTCATCCAGGCCCGCATGGTGTTTGTCCAGCACCTTGCGCGCATGCTTGAGGTCGAGTTTGTCCTCGCCGTACACGCCCCAGGGCACCGAAGTGGCCCAGTCCAGGTAGTTGCGGGTGACAGCGTATTCCGGCGACCCAGTCTCGAGGATCGACAGCTTGTTCATTTCTTCTTCGATGCGCTTTTGCGCCTGTGGCGACAGGACCTTGCCCACCAGGCGCTGCTCGAACTGTTCGATGTCGGCGCTGCGGTCGTCCTTGGTCAGCCCCAGCTCCTGCTGGATGACCTTGAGTTGTTCCTTGAGGAAGAATTCGCGCTGATGTTCGCCGATCTTGCGGTTCACCTCGGCGGAGATTTCCTTTTGCAGACGCGCGACTTCGACTTCCTTGCGCAGCATCGGCAGGACTTTTTCCATGCGTTTGAGCATCGGCACGCAGTCGAGCACTTCCTGCAACTCACTGCCGGTAGCCGAGGTGAGGGCGGCGGCGAAGTCGGTCAGTGGCGACGGATCGTTGGGGCTGAAGCGGTTGAGGTAGTTCTTCAGCTCTTCGCTGTACAGCGGGTTCAGTGGCAGCAATTCCTTGATCGCATTGATCAGCGCCATGCCATAGGCCTTGACCTCGTCGGTCGGCTCGGTGGGCTGATGCGGGTATTCGACCTCTACCAGGTACGGCGGGCGATGGTGCTTGAGCCAGGTCTTGAGACGCACGCGGGTCAGGCCCTGGGCGACGAATTGCAGCTTGCCGTTTTCGCGACTGGCGTGGTGCACCTTGACCAGCGTGCCGTACAGCGGCAGGGCCGAGGTGTCGAAGTGGCGCGGATCTTCCTGGGGCGTGTCCATGTAGAACAGGGCCAGGGAGTGGTGTTCGGACTTGGCCACCAGATCCAGGGTTTCCGCCCATGGCTCTTCATTGACGATGACCGGCAGCACCTGGGCGGGGAAGAACGGTCGATTATGGATCGGGATGATGTAGACCTTGTCCGGCAGATTCTGCCCGGGCAGGGCCAGGCCCTTGCCGGGGGTGTGCTGAGGGGCGTTTTGCGGATCGGCGTATTCGCTCGGGTCTTCGGGGAATTCCTGCTGGTCGCTCATGTGGGCACCTGCGCTATGGGTATGGGTCTTAGATGGGGCAGGTTGGCGGTGGTTTCAATGATGCTTTGGGATACTGAAGCATTCGAGGGGATTTTCAGTTGAGTGTTCAGTAGATAGACAGGTTAGCTGGACTTTGCCCGGGCACTTTGATTTGAGGGCTACCCACAGTCACTTAAAACAGGTGGTGTTTGAGTTGCCGGGGGCCGTCGCCCACCTGATCGAAAATCCACCGTACGACGCCGGGCAGCGATCTCAATGCAGCAAAGACCTGTGACCGATGCTCGGTTGTGCAGAGCACGTGCACATTGGGGCCGGCATCCATCGTGGCACACACCTGCAGGCCTTCGCTGCGCAGCTGGCGGACCCGTTCGAGCAGAGTCAGCGTTGTCGGTTGCCAGTAGAAAACCGGCGGCCGGGACGTCATGGCGATCATGTGCATTTCAATGGCTTCGCGCTCTACCGCGTCGGCCAATGCATCGAAGTCACGGTTGAGGATGGCTTTGCGCACGATGTCCAGACGTTCGGGCAATCGTTCAAGACGGGTCTGGTAAAAAGGACTGCTCGAGGCCAGACGATGGCCCTGACGGGAGCTGACTTTCTTGTGTCTGGCGTCGACCACGGCAATCAGGTCATGCAGTGGCCAGTGCTGCGCAGGGGCGAACTGTTGTGCCGGCCCGGCAAGCTGCCGGGCATCGCCTGGCCACTGGACAAACCCGCCGAACGCCGATCGTGTCGCCGAGCCTGAGCCGGACAAGCGTGCCAGTTCACTGACGTGTGCGCCGTCGCAGCCCTGATCGCACTGCAGGGCAAAGGCCATGGCCAAGGCGCTGAAGCCTGCCGCCGACGAGGCGATGCCGGCACCGGTGGGAAAGCTGTTGCTGGTGGCGATGCGCAGAGGTTGCCAATGATCGAAGTGCTGGCGCAATTGCCCAAGATGATGATCGATGCCCAGGCGCAACGAGGCGTTGGCGGGAACCAGCGTGCCTTCACTGGTTCTCCACAGGATCTCATCGGTCGTACCGCTGTGCAGCGGTGCCATCGTGCAAAGACTGACGCATTGGCTCAGGGTCATGGACAGTGAAACGTTGTTGGGGCGCGTCTGCTGTTCATCGCTCATGCCCCAATACTTGATCAATGCAATGTTGCTGGGGGATGAGACGGTGATCCGGTTCATTGCTCGCTGATCTCCAGGCCGCTGACCCCCAGTGTTGCGTCGATCCTGCGGTAGCGCCGCAATGCCGGCAGCGAAGGTGCATCTACGACAAGCAGCGCACCGGCGCTATCTCCCGAGAGCGCCCCCGCACCGCAGATTTTTGCCGCGCCGCCGGACCTTTCGATGGCGCGGATCACCTCGGCGACGGCGGCTGGCACTACGCCAAGTTTTTCCAGATCGGCTTCATAGTCGCGCACCACCGCCTTGAGCGTTTCGGGCATCGGACGCGTTTGCTGCAACAGCGAGCAAAAGCGCTCGGTGTTGCGACACATGCTGCCCAGCAATGGATTACCCAGGCCTGCCAGTCGATCTCGGGTGGCGGCGATCACTTGCCCGGTACCCTCGCGGGCGGCACCCGTGTGATAGATCTGCAATCCGTGCAACGCCATGTCCAGGTTTTCAGCGGGTGACGAAGTCAGGCGAAAGGCACCTTCCCCGGTCGATCGCCGCTCGACCACCGAGCCACGCAGGCTGGTGTTGTGATCGATTCCCGAAGGCTGGCCGTGTACATAGCGTTCAAGGGTCAATGCCAGGGATTGGATGGAATCTTCCGTCGCCGGCAGCCTGAAGAGGCGCAGCAGCGCCGCGACCAGCGTAACCGCCACGGCGCCGGAGCTGCCGAAGCCGGCATCGACAGGTATCTGCGATCGCACCCGCAGGGAAAAACCGTGCCAATCCTTGGGTGGGAGCCTGAGCAGGATTTCCCCAATGGCGCATTTGACCAAATGATCGGGGTCCATACCCCTGACCAGCTCGAAGTGTCGCGATGTCGGCTCGCTGCGATAGCGCTCCCACGCCTGGCGCACCCGCAGGGTGTAATCGACCAGTTGGCCAAGTTCGTAAAATCGGTGGATCTCCAGATCAGGCAGTTTCAGCTCAGCCAGTCCATCCCGGTGCGGTCGCACCCAAACATTGCAGTACAACCCGATGGAACTGGCGATTACGGGGCATCCATGCAACGCGGCGTGCTCACCCATCAGAATGACTTTGCCCGGGGCGCTGGCTTGAATGGCAATCATCGTTCAACGACCCAGTTTGATATGAGCATCGACCAGTTGATGAGAAGCCTGCGCTGCCATGATGGACAGCTCACCGGCCAGTACCAGGGCGCCGAGTATTTCCGCGAGACATTGTGCATTGACACCAGGTTTTTTGTTGCCGGGCTCAATACCCATCAGCGCGAGGGCTTCAGATTGCGTGTCCAGACCTGTGCCACCGCCGACCGTGCCCAACGGGGTATCTGGCAATAGCACCGAGGCGTAGATGGCGCCGTGTTCACGGGCTTCGATGCAGGTGATGCCGATGGCGCTTTCGGCAATCTGGGCAACGTCCTGACCGGTCGCGATGAAAAACGCGGCGAGAATGTTGGCATGGTGAGCATTGCATCCGATCGCCCCGGCCATGGCCGAACCGAGCAAATTTTTCCGGTATTGAAGCTCACACAGCGCCGCAGCATCGGTTTTCAGAATGTCACGCAAAATGTCGGCGCTCAGGTGCGCTTCGGCATGAATGCGCTTGCCGCGACCGTTGAGAAAATTGACCAACGCCGGCTTTTTATCGGTGCAGTAATTGCCTGAAATGCTGATACATCGCACGCCTGTTGCCGGACTGATCAGTTGAGTGACAGCACGGTCGCAGGCGATGCTTGCCATGTTCATGCCCATGGCATCGGCGCTTTTAAAGCCAAAGCGCAGGTAGATCGAGGTGCCGACCACAGCGGGTTCGATATCTTGCAATCGCAGATGAGCACTGCCTTGTTCGCACAGCTGCTTGATGTCCTCAAAGTGGTCGCCAATCCAGGCCAGGAATGCCTGGGTTTGCACGATGCCGCTGGAGCAAAACACCGGCGCCCGAGTGATACCGATATCCTCGACGCGAACCACTGCGCCGCCAGCGGCATAAAGGGCGCTGCAACCGCGGGAAACGCTGGCGATCAACGCACCTTCAGTGGTCGCCAGGGGGGCAAATACCTGCTCCTTTGCGGTGATCGCCTGACCATTGACCAACAAGGGCCCGACAACCCCCACCGGTACTTGAATGGCGCCGATGAAGTTCTCGCATTTGGCCGGTTTCGCATCGAAGGTGTAACTGCCGATGGTGTGCAGTGACTTTCCGCTGATACGTTGCAATGCCTCGCGGCGGATGTAGGCGGCTTCGTCGCGAGAGAACGCTTTGGGCAGCTGGTGCAACTTGATTTCACCTTCGGCCAGGGCCTCGATCCAGTCAGTGGCATTTCGAATAAGCGAAGTCATTTGCACCTCAGTTATACGGACACGCTTTTACGTGCGTGCCGTTGAGGATGCGTAGAAAAGAAAGGGGCAGCTACTGTCAGAGTTGACAGTTGTTTAGATCGATTGGCGATTGTTTGAATCCTGAAGGCTCGCGTAATCGGTTGACGACCCTCGCGACCGTTCGAGCGTCGGTCGGCTGCTCGTGCAGGTTCATCTACATTTAACAGACCGCTTCCCCAAGGCGACACCCTCGGCTAAGGTGCGCGGCTTCCCACTCTTTCCCAGTTTGAAGGCCCGGCATGACCGAACAGAACAACAACCCGCTGCATGGCGTGACGCTGGAGCAAATCCTCAACGCCCTGGTTGAACACTACGAATGGTCGGGGCTGGCCGAACGCATCGACATCCGCTGTTTCAAGAGTGATCCAAGCATCAAGTCGAGCCTGACCTTCCTGCGCAAAACCCCATGGGCGCGGGAGAAGGTCGAGCGCTTGTACGTGAAACTGATGCGCACCAAGCGTCCGCTCTGAACATGGCAAGGGCGCCCGTCACGCGGCGTGGCCTGGTGGCGGTGGCTGCCGTTCTGGGCTGGGCGGGGCTGAGTATTCAGCTTTACCTCATCTTCTATTCGCGCTGGACATTCGCCGCCAGCCTGCTGGCCGGGCTGGTGAGTTTCTTCAGCTATTTCACCGTGCTCAGCAACACCCTGGTCGCGTCTGTGCTGACCTGTGAGCTGACGTCCCGGGAATCCGCCACGCGTCGCTGGTTTTTGCAGCCCTGGGTCAGCAGCGGCATTACGGTGAGCATCGTCGTGGTGGGCCTGGCGTACAGCCTGTTGCTGCGCCATCTCTGGCATCCCGAGGGCTGGCAATGGCTGGCCGACGAACTGCTGCACGACGTGATGCCGCTGCTGTTTCTGATCTATTGGTGGTGCTGCGTACCCAAGGGCACATTGCGGCTCAGGCATATCGCGCTGTGGGTGATCTACCCGTTGGCGTACTTTGCCTATGCGTTGCTGCGCGGGCATTTGCTGGCGAGCTATCCGTACCCTTTCATTGATGTAGCGAAGCTGGGTTATCCACAGGTGTTTATCAATGCCGGGGGATTGCTGGCGGGATTTGTGGGGATATCACTTGTGCTGATCGGGCTGGATCGGTGGCTCGCTCGCCGCGAATAGGCTGCGAACCTTTTGTGGCGAGGGAGCTTGCTCCCGTTCGGCTGCGCAGCAGTCGTAAAGTC
>DATMUG010000027.1:0-5743 GCA_035563915.1 Pseudomonas sp.
GGCGGCTGATCGGCCGCCATCGCGAGCAAGCTCGCTCCCACAGGGGTTCTGTGGTGTTCACACAATTTGTGGTTCACCTCGAACACTGTGGAGCAAGCTTGCTCGCGATGAGGCCGGCGCAAACACCACATAAATCGCAGACAAACAAAAACGCCCCCAGTCTCGCGACCGGGGGCGTTTTTTTCAAGCTCGGGCTGAATTACGCCTTGGCTTTCTTGGCAGCGCGGGTACGCTCGCTTTCGTCCAGGATCTTCTTGCGAAGACGGATGGACTTAGGCGTGACTTCGCACAGCTCGTCTTCCTGGATGTATTCCAGAGCCTGTTCCAGGGTGAAGCGAACAGGTGGAACCAGGGCGATGGTTTCGTCTTTACCCGAAGCACGCATGTTGTCGAGCTTCTTGCCCTTGGTAGGGTTGACGCCCAGGTCGTTGTCGCGGCTGTTCTGGCCGACGATCTGACCGTTGTAGATCTCCTGGCCGTGTTCTACGAACAGCTTGCCACGAGCCTGCAGGGTTTCCAGGGAGTAAGTCAGTGCCTTGCCGGTTTCAACCGAAACCAGAACGCCGTTCTGACGGCCGGACATGTGGCCCGACTTCACTGGCGCGTAACGGTCGAAGATCGAGGTCAGGATGCCAGCGCCGTTGGTCAGGGTCAGGAACTGGTTACGGAAACCGATCAGACCGCGAGCAGGGATGTTGTACTCCAGGCGAACACGGCCTTTGCCATCCGGCACCATGTTGCTGAGGTCGCCCTTACGCAGGCCCATCTCTTCCATGACCTTGCCCTGGGATTCTTCAGGGATATCGATGGTGACGTTTTCGAACGGTTCCTGCTTCACGCCGTCGACTTCACGGATGATCACTTCAGGACGGCCCAGGGCCAGCTCGAAGCCTTCGCGACGCATGGTTTCGATCAGTACCGACAGGTGCAGCTCACCACGGCCGGACACCTTGAACTTGTCAGCCGAGTCGCCTTCTTCAACGCGCAGTGCAACGTTGTACAGCAGCTCTTTGTCCAGACGATCCTTGATGTTACGGGAGGTCACGAACTTGCCTTCTTTACCGCAGAATGGCGAGTCGTTTACCTGGAAGGTCATGGATACGGTTGGCTCGTCAACGGTCAGAGGCTTCATCGCCTCGACGGTGTTGATATCGCACAGGGTGTCGGAGATGAACAGCTCGTCGAAACCGCTGATGCAGACGATGTCGCCGGCCGCTGCTTCTTCAACGTCAATGCGGTGCAGACCGTGGTGACCCATCAGCTTCAGGATACGACCGTTGCGGCGTTTGCCGTCGGCGCTGATAGCAACAACCGGGGTGTTCGGCTTGACGCGACCACGAGCGATACGGCCAACACCGATCACACCCAGGAAGCTGTTGTAGTCCAGAGCGGAGATTTGCATCTGGAACGGGCCGTCACGGTCAACAGCTGGCGCTGGAACGTGGTCGACAACCGCTTGGTACAGCGCGGTCATGTCTTCGCCCATTTCGGTGTGGTCCAGACCGGCAATGCCGTTCAGGGCCGAGGCGTAGACGACTTTGAAGTCCAGCTGTTCGTCGGTGGCACCCAGGTTGTCGAACAGGTCGAAGATCTGGTCCAGAACCCAGTCAGGACGCGCGCCCGGACGGTCAACCTTGTTGATCACGACGATTGGCTTCAGACCGGCTTCGAAAGCCTTCTTGGTCACGAAACGGGTTTGCGGCATAGGGCCGTCTTGAGCGTCAACCAGCAGCAGAACGGAGTCGACCATCGACATTACGCGCTCTACTTCGCCGCCGAAGTCGGCGTGGCCCGGGGTGTCCACGATGTTGATGTGGTAGCCGTTCCAGTTGATGGCGGTGTTTTTCGCCAGAATGGTGATACCGCGCTCTTTTTCCTGGTCGTTGGAGTCCATCACGCGCTCGTCGTTGAGCTCGTTGCGCTCCAGAGTGCCGGACTGACGCAGGAGTTTGTCTACCAGGGTGGTTTTACCGTGGTCAACGTGGGCGATGATGGCGATGTTGCGTAGATTTTCGATCACTTGTGTATCTCGATCAGAGGATTCGGTGTGCTGACAAGTCTTGGCAGCGATTAACAGTAGCGTCCGTGAAAGCCGTTACAGCTTGACGGTGGCATCGGGGGGCCGGTGACGCAGGCCACAGGCAAACAGCCCCGGGCACTTAGCTCGGTCGATAAACGCGCACATTGGCATGCCCCTCACTGAGCAGATGGTGGGCATGCAGGCGACTCATCACGCCTTTGTCGCAATACAACAGGTACTGGCGAGTAGGGTCCAGTTCCTTGAAACGAGCGTTCAGTGCATAAAACGGCATCGTTTGTACCTCGATACCAGCAAGTTCCAGCGGGTCATCCTCGGCGGCATCCGGGTGGCGGATGTCGATCACGATCTGACCGGCCAGCGCATCGCTGACTTCTTCAATCTGTATGTCCTGGCCCAACTCGTCGATCACCCGATCGATAGGGACCAGCTTGGCGTTCTCGAGTGCACGCTCGAGCACGGCCATGTCGAATTCTTTCTCTTCGTGCTCCACGCGGTAGCGCTTGGCGGCGGTCTTCGGGTTGACCGAAATGACCCCGCAGTACTCCGGCATGTGCCGGGCGAAGTCGGCGGTACCGATTTCGTTGGCCGTGTCGATGATGTCCTGCTTGTGACTGGCGATCAGCGGGCGCAGCACCAGCTTGTCGGTCACGCAGTCGATCACCGACAGGTTCGGCAACGTCTGGCTCGATACCTGAGAGATCGCCTCACCGGTGACCAGCGCCTCGATGTGCAGTCGATCGGCAATCGCGGAGGAAGCGCGCAACATCATACGCTTCAATACTACGCCCATATGACTGTTATCGACTTTGCCGAGAATTTCTCCCAGCACTTCCTCGAACGGCACACTGACAAATAACACGCGTTGCGAGCTGCCGTACTTCTTCCAGATGAAATGCGCGACTTCCATGACGCCCAGTTCGTGGGCCCGTCCGCCCAGGTTGAAGAAGCAGAAGTGGGCCATGAGGCCACGGCGCATGATCTGGTAGGCCGCCACGGTGGAGTCGAAACCACCGGACATCAGCACCAGCGTCTGCTCCAGCGCGCCCAGCGGATAACCGCCGATGCCGTTGTGCTGGCTGTGGATCACGAACAACCGCTGGTCGCGAACTTCGATGCGGACTTCCACTTCGGGCTTTTTCAGGTCGATCCCGGCGGCACCGCACTGGCGGCGCAACTGGCTGCCGACGTACTTCTCGATATCGATCGAACTGAAGGTGTGCTTGCCGGCACGCTTGCAGCGCACCGAGAAAATCTTCCCGGCCAGTGCATCACCGTAGTGCTGCTTGCATTTAGCGACGATGTCGTCGAAATCGCCCAGCGGGTACTCGTCGATTTGCAGGAAGTGCGCGATGCCCGGCATGCAGCTCAGGCGCTCGCCCATCTCTTTCAGGGCCTTGGGGTCGCTGACGCGGGTTTCCAGCTCGAGGTTGTCCCATACGCCGTTCACCACCACAGCCGGGTCCAGGTCGCGGAGCACGGCACGGATGTTCTTGGCCAGCTGACGGATGAAACGCGTCCGGACAGGGCGGCTCTTGATGGTGATCTCGGGGAAGACTTTTACGATTAGTTTCATGAAAACAGCGCGCGCAGGGCCAGCCGAAAAAGGGGGGCGCGGATTATAGCGGAAATTGCTCAGCTTTTAACCAATTAATGTACAGAAGGTTTCACGCGCACCAAAACGGTTCAATTTTCAATTTCGACGCCACATTAAGGGGCGAGAATTTCCGTTTTTATGGGCTGAACACCGTTATAAGCGTGAATTTGGGGCAAAAAACCCATGCTGGGGCACTGGCATGCAATTTGCTCCCTTGTGAGGCAGGTTGCCTTGGCAGAGTATTCGCGCCGGCATCACAAACATTTAAGGGCATCCACTACCCGCCCTAAGCCACCCCGGAGGACAGTATGTCGAAGTCGGTTCAACTCATTAAAGATCATGACGTCAAGTGGATTGATCTGCGCTTCACGGACACCCGCGGTACTCAGCACCACGTGACCATGCCGGCTCGCGACGCGCTGGATGAAGACTTCTTTGAAGTCGGCAAGATGTTCGACGGTTCCTCCATCGCCGGCTGGAAAGGCATCGAAGCCTCCGACATGATCCTGATGCCGGACGACAGCACCGCCGTACTGGACCCGTTCACCGAAGAGCCGACCCTGATTCTGGTTTGCGACATCGTCGATCCATCGAGCATGCAAGGCTATGACCGCGACCCACGTGCGATCGCCAAGCGCGCCGAAGAGTACCTGAAGTCCACCGGTATCGGTGACACCGCATACGCCGGTCCAGAGCCAGAGTTCTTCATCTTCGACCAGGTGAAGTTCAAGTCCGACATCTCCGGCTCCATGTTCAAGATCTACTCCGAACAAGGCTCCTGGATGTCCGACCAGGACGTGGAAGGCGGCAACAAAGGCCACCGTCCTGGCGTCAAAGGCGGCTACTTCCCGGTTCCGCCGTTCGACCACGACCACGAAATCCGTACCTCCATGTGCAACGCACTGGAAGAAATGGGCCTGACCGTCGAAGTTCACCACCACGAAGTGGCAACTGCCGGCCAGAACGAAATCGGCGTCAAGTTCAACACCCTGGTGAAGAAAGCCGACGAAACCCAAACCCTGAAGTACGTCGTGCACAACGTTGCCGACGCCTACGGCCGTACCGCCACCTTCATGCCTAAGCCTCTGTACGGCGACAACGGTTCGGGCATGCACGTGCACATGTCCCTCTGGAAAGATGGCAAGAACACCTTCGCAGGCGAAGGCTATGCCGGCCTGTCCGATACCGCCCTGTACTTCATCGGCGGCATCATCAAGCACGGTAAGGCCCTGAACGGCTTCACCAACCCGGCTACCAACTCCTACAAGCGTCTGGTTCCAGGCTTCGAAGCCCCGGTCATGCTGGCCTACTCGGCTCGCAACCGCTCCGCTTCGATCCGTATTCCTTACGTGTCGAGCCCGAAAGCCCGCCGTATCGAAGCACGCTTCCCGGATCCGGCTGCCAACCCGTACCTGTGCTTCGCCGCACTGATGATGGCTGGCCTGGACGGCATCCAGAACAAGATCCACCCTGGCGATGCCGCTGACAAAAACCTGTACGACCTGCCGCCAGAAGAGGCGAAAGAGATCCCACAAGTTTGCGGCAGCCTGAAAGAAGCCCTGGAAGAGCTGGACAAAGGTCGTGCGTTCCTGACCAAAGGCGGCGTTTTCAGCGACGACTTCATCGACGCTTACATCGCTCTGAAAAGCGAAGAAGAAATCAAGGTACGTACCTTCGTACACCCACTGGAATACGACCTGTACTACAGCTGCTAATCCAGTAGCGCCAGCGCAAGCGGCGTGACAAAAGAGAGGCCTCCTTCGGGAGGCCTTTTTTGTGCCCGCGATTCAACTGTCCATGAAGTTCAGATGTGGGAGCAACTGTCTTTGTGGCGAGGGAGCTTGCTCCCGCTCGACTGCGCAGCAGGCGTAAAACCTGCTGATGCGGTGTGCCTGCCCAAACCGCATCGCCTGATATCGGGGCCGCTTCGCAGCCCAGCGCGAGCAAGCTCGCTCGCCACAGGAGTCCGTGGACAGACCCAGACTTTGTGGTCGACACAAAACCTGTGGGAGCAACTGTCTTTGTGGCGAGGGAGCTTGCTCCCGCTCGACTGCGCAGCAGGCGTAAAACCTGCTGATGCGGTGTGCCTGCCCAAACCGCATCGCCTG
>DATMUG010000028.1:0-8791 GCA_035563915.1 Pseudomonas sp.
AGCAACCCCCAAAACCGCCCACTACGGTTTAAAGGTAGACCTTATCAACCGGTTTGCGACTGCTGCGCAGCCGAGCGCGAGCAAGCTCCCTCGCCACAGGAAATCAGTTGCCGGATCGTGTCAGGCGTCGTTTTCGTGGGTCAGTTCGAGCACGCGGTCGACCAGTTTGTTGATGCCCGACGCGGCTTCACTGATCGATTGGGCCAGCATGTACGCCGGGGTGCTCACCAGTTTGCGCGCCTTGTCTTCGACGATGTCGCTCACGGCGCAGTCCTTGTGGGTGGCGCCCATCTTGTTCAGCGCGGCGGCGGTGTCGGCGTCGTTGCCGATGGTGCAGGTCACGCCCGGACCGTAGATCTTCGCCGCCAGCGCTGGCGAGATGCAGATCAGGCCGACGGGCTTGCCGGCTTCGGCGAAGGCTTCGGTCAAGGCCAGCACCTCCGGTTGTACGCTGCAGCCAGTGCCTTCGACGGCGAAGTTGGAAAGGTTCTTGGCCGATCCGAAACCGCCGGGAATGATCAGCGCATCAAAGTCTTCGGCATCGGCCTCGCGGATGTCCATGACCTGGCCCCGGGCGATGCGCGCCGATTCCACCAGGACGTTGCGCGACTCGGGCATTTCTTCGCCGGTCAGGTGATTGATCACATGCAGCTGCGCGATGTTCGGGGCGAAACACTGCACCTGAGCACCACGCTGGTCCAGGCGCAGCAGGGTTATCACGCTCTCGTAGATCTCGGCGCCGTCGTACACGCCACAACCGGAAAGGATCACTGCAACTTTTTTGCTCATGGGCTTTTCTCCAGATTCATGGCGTTAAATGTCCACTAATTTGTCACTCGTTGCCATAGGGTTATTTCGCGGCTACACCTAGCATCTGTCCCTAAAAATTCCGTTCAGGACGCCTTATGGACTTCATTGTGTATGCGGTGCCGTTTTTCTTTGTGCTGATCGCCGTCGAACTGCTGGCCGACCGTTGGCGCGGGGTCAGCAACTATCGGGTGGCGGACGCGATCAACAGCATCAGCACCGGCGTGCTGTCGACCACGACGGGCCTTTTGACCAAGGGCGTGGGGCTGGTCACCTATGGCTTTGCCCTCAAGCATCTGGCGCTGTTCGAGCTCTCGGCGGACAAGGTGTGGGTGTGGATCTTTGCCTTCGTCTTCTATGACTTCTGCTACTACTGGCTGCACCGCATGGGCCACGAGCGCAACATCCTCTGGGCGGCGCATTCGGTGCATCACCAAAGCGAGGACTACAACCTCTCCACCGCCCTGCGCCAGACCAGCACCGGATTTCTGTTGAGCTGGATCTTCTACCTGCCGATGGCTGTGGCCGGCGTGCCGCTGCTGGTGTTTGTCAGTGTTGCCGCGCTGAACCTGCTGTACCAGTTCTGGGTACACACCCGGCATATTCCCAAGCTCGGCTGGTTCGAGTGGTTCTTCGTTACGCCGTCCAATCATCGGGCTCACCATGCACAGAACGCTCTCTACATGGATCGCAACTACGGCGGCGTGTTCATTATTTGGGACCGTCTGTTCGGCTCGTTCCAGGAAGAGGACGACAACGAGCCGGTGATTTTCGGCGTGACCACACCGCTGGCGAGCTGGAACCCGATCTGGGCGAACGTACAGTTCTACGCGCAGTTGTGGGCGGATGCGCGACGCACCGAAAGCACCTGGGACAAGCTGCGGATCTGGTTCATGCGTACCGGCTGGCGGCCGGCGGATGTGGCGGCCAGGTACCCGATCCACAAACCGGATCTGAGTCAGTTCCATAAATTCGAAGTGCCGCTGGATGGGCGTCAGCAGATCTACGTGTTGCTGCAGTTCTGCGTGTACATCGCTCTGGGCAGTTATCTGATGAATCTGGAGCCGCGTCTGTCGACCCCGGCCCTGGTGCTGGGCTGGGGCGCGGTGGCACTGGGGTTGTTCGTGCTGGGCGTGGCCCTGGAGAATCGCCCGTGGGCGTTGAAGCTGGAACTGCTGCGGCTGGTATCGAACGTGCCGCTGGTCTGGCTGGCGCCGGTGGTGGGGCTATGGCCGGCCAGCGCAGTGGGCTGGGTCGGCCTGCTCAGCTACATCCTGGTCAGTGGTATCGGTCTCTACTGCTGCAGAAACCGTTTCACTCGGCTGGCGTCTTAGGTTCGCCGGCCTGCCTGGCCTTCTGCTCCTCGGCATAGACCTGCTGGGCCAGGCGCGCATTCTTGAAGCGGCGGCGCAGCCACAGGCCGACGCCCAGCACCAGCAGGGCACCCAGTACCCACAGCTCATACTTCTTGATGCTGCCGAGCATGCCTTCAAGCACCGCACCGAAGTGATAGGCGGCCGCCGCCAGCGCGGCAGCCCAGATCGCCGCACCAATGCCGTTGAGCAGCAGATAACGCCCTGGTGGATAGCCTGACAGGCCGATCGCCACCGGCATCACCGTGCGCAGGCCGTAGACGAAGCGGAAGCTCAGGACCCAGATGTCCGGGTGTTTGCGGATATGTTCCAGCGCCCGGTCGCCCATCATCTGCCAGCGGGGTTTGCGCGCCAGTAGCTTGCGCCCGTGCTTGCGTCCCAGGAAGTACCACAGCTGATCGCCGGCATAGCTGCCGAAGAACGCCACGACCACCACCAGGTTGATGTCCATGTATCCACGGAACGCGAGGAAGCCTGCGAGTACCAGGATGGTTTCGCCTTCGAAGAACGTGCCGAGGAACAGGGCAAAGTAGCCGAAGTCATGCAGAAATTGTTGGAGCATTGTCTGGGTGCTGGCGAAATGAACGCGCAGCCTAACCCTTCGTACACATTCAGGAAAGTGTCCAAATGTGTCTCGACGTGAACATTTCCTACAAGGACAATGGAATGCGGCTACATGTCGCGGGATGCGCACAACTGTAATACCTTCGTCATAATGGCCGCTTATAACTGTCACGCTCGCCCGTACGCGCGGGCTCAGGAGTCTGCCGTGAGCTTTACCCCCGCCAACCGTCTGTTCCCCGCAACCCGCCTGCGCCGCAACCGCCGTGACGATTTCTCGCGTCGACTGGTCCGTGAAAACGTCCTGACCGTCGATGACCTGATTCTGCCGGTGTTCGTGCTGGACGGCGAAAACCGTCGCGAAGCGGTGGCCTCGATGCCGGGTGTCGAACGTCTGACCATCGATCTGTTGCTGGAAGAAGCGGCCAAGTGGGTCGAGTTGGGGATTCCGGCGCTGGCGCTGTTCCCGGTGACGCCGCCTGAGCTCAAGTCGCTGGACGCCGCCGAAGCCTGGAACCCGCAAGGCATCGCCCAACGCGCCACCCGTGCCCTGCGTGCGCAGTTCCCTGAGCTGGGGGTGATCACCGACGTTGCGCTGGACCCGTTCACCACCCACGGCCAGGACGGCATTCTCGACGAAGCAGGCTATGTGCAGAACGACATCACCGTCGATGCACTGGTCAGGCAGGCCCTGTCCCACGCTGAAGCCGGTGCGCAGGTCGTGGCGCCGTCGGACATGATGGACGGTCGCATCCAGGCCATTCGCGAAGCCCTCGAAGTGGCCGGGCATGTCAACGTGCGGATCATGGCCTATTCGGCGAAATACGCCAGCGCCTATTACGGGCCGTTCCGCGATGCGGTGGGGTCGGCGTCGAACCTGGGCAAGGCCAACAAGGCCTCCTATCAGATGGACCCGGCCAACAGCAACGAAGCCCTGCACGAAGTGGCGGCGGACTTGTCAGAAGGCGCAGACATGGTCATGGTCAAGCCAGGCATGCCGTATCTGGACATCCTTTGCCGGGTCAAAGAAGCATTCAAAGTGCCGACTTTCGTTTATCAAGTCAGCGGCGAATACGCCATGCACATGGCGGCGATCCAGAATGGCTGGTTGAGCGAAGGGGTGATTCTCGAATCCCTGACCGCTTTTAAACGCGCAGGCGCTGATGGCATCCTGACGTACTTTGCCGTTCGCGCAGCTCAATTGTTACGAGAGCAAAAATAGCCCTCCCAGGAACATTCGATGAATACCGAAGGACTCACTGAAGTTGCCGTAAAAGATGCTCAACCGATTGTGGAGCAAATCGACGAAACCCCGCCGGAGCTCGAGCCTGCTCCGCCTGCGGCGGTCACCGAAGCCGCTGCGGCGGCACCGGCGGCGATTGCCATTCCCGGCCTGGATGACAGCAGCCTGTACATCCATCGCGAGCTGTCTCAACTGCAGTTCAACATCCGCGTGCTGGAACAGGCGCTGGACGAGTCCTATCCGTTGCTGGAGCGGCTGAAGTTCCTGCTGATTTTCTCCAGCAACCTGGACGAGTTCTTCGAAATTCGCGTCGCCGGCCTGAAGAAGCAGATCACCTTCGCCCGTGAACAGGCCGGCGCCGACGGCCTGCAACCGCATCAGGCCCTGGCTCGCATCAGCGAACTGGTACACGGTCACGTGGACCGTCAGTACGCGATCCTCAACGACATCCTGCTGCCGGAGCTGGAAAAACATCAGGTCCGCTTCATCCGTCGCCGCCATTGGAACACCAAGCTCAAAACCTGGGTGCGCCGCTATTTCCGCGACGAGATCGCCCCGATCATCACCCCGATCGGCCTCGACCCGACTCACCCGTTCCCGTTGCTGGTGAACAAGAGCCTGAACTTCATCGTCGAGCTCGAAGGTATCGATGCCTTCGGTCGCGATTCCGGTCTGGCCATCATCCCGGCCCCACGCCTTTTGCCGCGCATCATCAAGGTGCCGGAAGAGGTAGGCGGCGCTGGCGACAACTATGTGTTCCTGTCGTCGATGATCCACGCCCACGCCGATGATCTGTTCCAGGGCATGAAGGTAAAAGGCTGCTACCAGTTCCGACTGACCCGTAACGCCGACCTGGCGCTGGACTCCGAAGACGTCGAAGACCTGGCGCGCGCGCTGCGCGGCGAGTTGTTCTCCCGTCGCTACGGCGACGCGGTGCGTCTGGAAGTGGCCGACACCTGCCCGAAACACCTGTCGGATTACCTGCTCAAACAGTTCAACCTGAGCGAGACCGAGCTGTATCAGGTCAACGGCCCGGTGAACCTGACGCGTTTGTTCAGCATTACCGGTCTGGACAGTCAGCGCGAGCTGCAGCACCTGCCGTTCACCCCGCAGATTCCGAAGCTGTTGCAGAACAGCGAAAACATTTTCAGCGTGATCAGCAAGCAGGACATCCTGCTGCTGCACCCGTTCGAGTCCTTTACCCCGGTGGTCGACCTGCTGCGCCAGGCCGCCAAGGACCCGCATGTGCTCGCGGTGCGTCAGACGCTGTACCGCTCCGGCGCCAACTCGGAAATCGTCGATGCGCTGGTGGATGCCGCGCGTAACGGCAAGGAAGTTACCGCCGTAATCGAATTGCGGGCGCGGTTCGACGAAGAATCCAACCTGCAACTGGCCAGCCGTCTGCAAGCGGCCGGTGCGGTGGTGATCTACGGCGTGGTCGGCTTCAAGACCCACGCCAAGATGATGTTGATCCTGCGGCGCGAGGCCGGTGAGATCGTGCGTTACGCCCACTTGGGCACGGGTAACTACCACGCCGGCAACGCCCGTCTGTATACCGACTACAGCCTGCTGACGTCGGACGATGCGCTGTGCGAAGACGTCGGCAAGCTGTTCAGCCAGCTGATCGGCATGGGCAAGACGCTGCGCATGAAGAAGCTTTTGCACGCGCCGTTCACCCTGAAGAAGGGCATGCTCGACATGATTGCCCGCGAAACCCAGTTCGCCCTCGATGGCAAGCCAGCGCACATCATTGCCAAGTTCAACTCGCTGACCGATCCGAAGATCATCCGCGCGCTGTACAAGGCCAGCCAGTCGGGCGTGCGCATCGATCTGGTGGTGCGGGGCATGTGCTGCCTGCGTCCGGGCATCGCCGGGGTTTCCCACAATATTCACGTGCGCTCGATCATCGGCCGCTTCCTGGAGCACACCCGGGTCTTCTACTTCCTTAACGGCGGCGAAGAGCAGATGTTCCTGTCCAGTGCCGACTGGATGGAGCGCAACCTCGACAAGCGCGTCGAGACTTGCTTCCCGGTAGAGGGCAAGAAGCTGATCATGCGGGTCAAGAAAGAGCTGGAGTTGTATCTGACCGATAACACCCACAGCTGGAGCCTGCAGTCGGACGGTCGTTACATCCGCAATACACCGACCGGCAACCAGAACCCGCGCAGCGCCCAGGCGACGTTGCTGGAGCGGTTGGGTAGCCCGATTCTGCCGGTCAGCAGCTGACCTGATGTAAAAAAATGGCGATCCCGAGGGATCGCCATTTTTGTTTCTACCGAGCCGAAATCATTCCCCTGCAGGTCTCAGCGCACGGTCAGTACGGTGTCTACACGGGTCAGCCATTCCGCTTCGATGGCGAAGTCGGCCTGGGTCAGCTGGTTGTCATCCAGCCAGTGTTCCGGAAACACCACTTCCAGGCTGTTGCCATTGGCGTTGAGTTCCACCTGAGGCATGGCCTGAGTGCCGCGGATGTGATGGAACAGGATCGCGAAGCGCAGTAGCACGCACAGGCGAATCAGCTTGATGCCGTCATCGCCGAAGTCGGCAAACCTGTCCTTGGGAATATTGCGGCGGTGGCCGCGCACCAGCAGCGCGAGCATCAGTTGGTCTTCACGGGAGAACCCGGCCAGGTCCGAGTGTTCGATCAGGTAGGCGCCGTGCTTGTGGTACTGATAGTGGGCGATGTCCAGGCCCACTTCATGGACCTTGGCCGCCCAGCCGAGCAGCTCGCGCCAGACGCCGTCTTCCAGATCCCAGTCCTTGGCCACCTGGTCGAAGGCATGAAGGGCTTTGCGCTCGACGCGAGCGGCCTGTTCCAGGTCGACGTGGTAACGCTCCATCAGCGAGGTCAGGGTACGTTCGCGCACGTCTTCGTGATGATGACGGCCCAGCAGGTCGTAGAGCACGCCTTCGCGCAGCGCGCCTTCGCAGTGATCCATGCGCTGCAATTCAAGGGAGTCGAAGATGGCTTCGAGAATCGCCAGGCCGGCCGGGAAAATCGCCCGGCGGTCAGGCTTGACGCCTTCGAAGTCGATTTTCTCGACATCGCCCAGCTTGATCAGCTTGCGCTTGAGCCAGGCCAAGCCTTCGGCATTGACCTCACCTGAACCTTGGCCGCCAGCCTTCAGTGCCAGGCCGATGGCGCGAATGGTGCCCGAGGAGCCGATGGCTTCATCCCAGGTCAGGCGGTGCAGCGCGTGCTCGATGCTCATGATCTCCAGCCGTGCCGCCGTATACGCCTGAGCGTAGCGGGCCGGGGTGATCTTGCCGTCCTTGAAGTAGCGCTGGGTGAAGCTGACGCAGCCCATTTGCAGGCTTTCACGCAGCAGCGGTTCGAAGCGCTGGCCGATGATGAACTCGGTACTGCCGCCGCCGATGTCAGCGACCAGGCGTTTGCCCGGCGTGTCGGCGAGAGTGTGGGACACGCCGAGGTAGATAAGACGTGCTTCTTCACGACCGGAGATGACTTCCACCGGGTGGCCGAGGATTTCCTCGGCACGGTGGATGAATTCGGCACGGTTGCGGGCTTCACGCAGGGCGTTGGTGCCCACGATCCGCACGGCGCCCGTCGGCATACCGTTGATCAGCTGGGCGAAACGCTTGAGGCAATCGAGCCCGCGCTGCATGGATTCTTCGCTCAGACGACGTTCTTCGTCGATGCCGGCGGCCAGCTGAACCTTTTCCCCGAGGCGTTCGAGAATACGGATTTCGCCGTTCTGGGCCTTGGCCACGACCATGTGAAAGCTGTTGGAGCCCAGGTCGATTGCGGCGATCAGGGACAGATTCTTGGCTTGGGATTGCGGCATGGTCAGGGGGTCTCGGTCGATAACCCTGACATCGTGCCACGATCAAAGGCTGGCGCCAACGCGCAGTGTTCAAAGCCTTGATCCAGCACAGTTCCCGTGGCGAGGGAGCTTGCTCCCGCCGGGCTGCGAAGCGGCCCCAAAGCCATTCGACGCGGTGTGTCATTAATGACCAGTCGACAGGGAATTACGACTGCTGCGCAGCCGAGCGGGAGCCGGCTCCCTCGCCACAGGCCTTCGGCCAGTCGCTTCGGCGTGATCCGGGCTATACACAGACTCATGAAACACCATAGCGAGACTCAATCAACTGCACCTTCCTGAACGGGGGAAGGGCGGCTATGATGGGCCACGTTTTTTTGCTTACAACCCTGGAGAATTCCATGAGCAGCGATCTTATCAAACACGTTAGCGACGCTAGCTTCGAGGCCGACGTACTCAAGGCTGAAGGCGCTGTACTGGTCGACTACTGGGCTGAATGGTGCGGCCCTTGCAAAATGATCGCTCCTGTTCTGGACGAAATTGCAGAGACTTACAAAGGCAAGCTGACCGTTGCCAAACTGAACATCGACGAAAACCAGGAAACCCCGGCCAAGCACGGCGTACGTGGTATCCCGACCCTGATGCTGTTCAAGAACGGCAACGTTGAAGCGACCAAGGTCGGCGCACTGTCGAAGTCGCAACTGGCCGCTTTCCTCGACGCCAACATCTAAGCGTCGTTGTAGCGTGTCAAAAAAGGCCCCGCAAATTGCGGGGCTTTTCGTTATTCAGGGCTAGACGCTCCGAAATTCAGGTGTTACATTCGGCCCCGCGCTGGTTTCTCCAGTGCCCCCTGCTAGCCGTCGCCGACGCTCTCCTTTTCGAATAAGTACGCGATCCTGTCGCCTTCTCCGCGGCGCGGCCTCATTAAGCCAAAAGCTTAATTTCCCCCCTCCATAAATGATTACGTCATTCCTATATGAATCTGACTGAACTCAAGCAAAAGCCGATTACCGAACTGCTCGAAT
>DATMUG010000029.1:0-3534 GCA_035563915.1 Pseudomonas sp.
CCCTGCCAACTGCTCGGCACATCCGTGCCCAGTGGCGACAACATACCCATACCGGTGACTACGACGCGTCTACGCGACACAGCACTCTCCTTTTTCAAATGACGACTTTGCATCAGGCCTAAAGAAAAAACCGCACGCCATAGGGCAGTGCGGTTTTTCCATGACAGCTAGCAACGATTACAAACTATTAACCCTGGTGGGAGTTAACGTAGTCGATTGCAGCTTGTACGGTAGTGATCTTCTCAGCTTCTTCGTCAGGGATTTCGGTCTCGAATTCCTCTTCCAGAGCCATCACCAGCTCAACGGTGTCAAGGGAGTCGGCACCCAGGTCTTCAACGAAGGAAGCAGTGTTGACCACTTCTTCTTCTTTAACGCCCAGTTGCTCGGCAACGATTTTCTTGACGCGCTCTTCGATGGTGCTCATACCTTGTTTTCACTCCTAATGGACAAATTCAGGCAGCTGGCCAGTGGGTAAGTGTATAGAAAGACTTTTCAGCTTTTCAACTGAAAGCTTCACTCCTCAAACCCTGCAGCCCTCTGCCTATAAATAGATTGCAGCTTTATAACGGATTTTAGACAGCTCGTATGACATTTTTTTGAAGCAATCCGTCACATTTAACCTACATGTACATCCCGCCGTTCACCGGGATTGTAGCCCCGGTCACGTAGGCTGCACCGTCGGACGCAAGAAAAGCGACCACAGACGCGATCTCTTGTGCTTGTCCCAGACGACCCAGCGGAATTTGCGTTTGCAAGGCTTCACGCTGCGCCTCGGGCAGTTCGCGGGTCATATCGGTGTCGATGAACCCTGGGGTCACCGAGTTTACCGTAATCGAACGCGAACCGACTTCACGCGCCAGCGCGCGGCTGAAACCTTCCAGACCGGCCTTGGCGGCGGCATAGTTTACTTGGCCTGCGTTGCCCATGGCACCCACAACCGAGCCAATACTGATAATCCGACCCCAACGAGCCTTGGTCATGCCGCGCAAAACCCCCTTGGACAGGCGATATAGACTGTTCAGGTTGGTGTCGACAACGTCGTACCACTCGTCGTCTTTCATGCGCATCATCAGGTTATCGCGGGTGATGCCAGCGTTATTGACCAGAATCGCCGGCGCACCGAACTGCTCCTGGATGCTCGCCAGCACCGCCGCAACGGACTCGTCGCTGGTGACATTGAGTTCAAGGCCGGTGCCCTGAATGCCGTGCTCCTTCAGGGTCGCAGCGATGCGCTCGGCACCCGAAGCGGAGGTCGCAGTACCGACCACGATGGCACCCTGACGACCCAGTTCCAGGGCGATCGCCTGTCCAATGCCGCGGCTCGCACCGGTTACCAGTGCAACTTTACCTTGCAGACTCATGCAAGCTTCTCCTGATTCAGGCCAACGCTGCACGGGCGGCAGCGAAAGCATCTGGGGTATTGAGGTTGGAAGTCGATACGCCATCGGCGCAACGCTTGTTCAGACCAGCGAGCACCTTGCCCGGGCCGCACTCGACCAGGCTGGTCGCGCCCTTGGCTGCCAGCGCCTGGACCGACTCGACCCAGCGCACAGGCTTGTAAAGCTGCTCAAGCAGGTCTCGCTTGAGGGTTTCCAGATCGGCAGGCACATCGGCACTGACGTTCTGCACGACAGGAATCTGTGGCGCCTGCCAGTCGATGGCAGCAACCGATTCAGCAAAACGCTCGGCCGCCGGACGCATCAGCTCGCAATGGGATGGCACGCTGACCGGCAAAGGCATGGCGCGCTTGGCGCCACGAGCTTTGCAGCCCTCGATGGCGCGTTCAACAGCCGCCTTGGCACCGGCGATAACCACTTGTCCCGGGGAGTTGAAGTTGACGGCACTGACCACTTCACCCTGCGCCGCTTCAGCACAGGCTGACACCACGTCAGCATCGTCCAGCCCCAGAATGGCGGCCATTGCGCCCTGCCCGGCCGGTACGGCCTCTTGCATCAGCTTGCCGCGGGTTTCAACCAGTTTCACCGCATCGCCCAGGCCCAGACTGCCTGCCGCGACCAGCGCACTGTATTCACCCAGGCTGTGACCGGCAACATAGGCCGGACGCGCACCACCTTGCGCCAGCCACAGACGCCAGAGGGCGATCGAGGCGGTCAGAATGGCCGGCTGGGTTTTATCGGTTTGATTGAGTTGCTCTTCCGGCCCCTGCTGGGTCAGCGCCCACAGGTCATAGCCCAGAGCATCGGATGCTTCTTTGAATGTTTCCAGGACAACCGGATGTTGCGCGCCCAACTCGGCCAGCATGCCGAGGGACTGCGAACCCTGTCCCGGAAAGACGAATGCGAGAGAAGCAGACATGTAACAAGCCCCTAATGATCTTATCGCCGGAGAATGGGTGCCCCGCTTTTACGGGGACGCAAGAAACTGACAGTTGGATGGCCCGATGAACCGAGCGGTCACATTTAAGCATTGTCCGACGAAAACGCCTAAAGCAACAAATCCTCCAGACGGCCGTGGATGCGCTCGGGGAGGTTTTCCTGGATCTCGATCAATGCGCGGGAAATTGCACTCTGAAAGCCCTGAACCCCGGCAGATCCATGACTTTTCACAACAATTCCCTGCAAGCCGAGGAAGCTGGCACCGTTATGCCGCGCAGGCGCCAGATCCGCTTTCAAACGCTTCATCAACGGCAAGGCCAACGCCCCCACCACCCGGGACGGCAGACTTTGCTTGAACAAAGCCTCGATGCGCCCCGCAATCATGGTTGCCAGGCCTTCGCTGGATTTGAGCAAAATGTTTCCGACAAAGCCGTCACACACCACCACATCCGCCTCGCCACGGTACAAACCGTCACCTTCGACAAAACCGATGTAATTGATGCCTCGAGCGCTTTGCAACAGTGTGGCGGCCAGCTTGACCTGCTGATTGCCCTTGATGTCTTCGGTGCCGATATTCAGCAGGGCAACACGCGGTCGCACGATCCCCAAGGTTTCCGCGGCGACCGAACCCATGACCGCGAACTGCAACAGATGCTCGGCACTGCAATCGACATTGGCGCCCAGGTCGAGCAATTGACAATAACCGGTCTGCGTTGGAATTGCCGCGACCATGGCCGGCCGATCAATACCCGGCAGTGTCTTGAGCACGAATCGCGACAGCGCCATCAACGCACCGGTATTGCCGGCACTGACACAAGCCTGAACCTTGCCGTCACGCAGCAATTCAAGCGCCACACGCATCGACGAATCAGGTTTGCCGCGCAAAGCCTGGGAAGGCTTTTCGCTCATGGTAATGACTTCGGATGCCGGAGTAATCGACAGGCGCGAACGATCCGCAGCCGACTGGCCAGCGATCAATTCTTCAAGAAGGGAGGGTTGACCAACGAGGGTCAGGTGCAGCGAGGGGGCAGCAGACAGGCAAGCGAAGCTGGCCTGGACAATGCTGCGGGGACCGAAGTCCCCGCCCATTGCGTCAATCGCGATGACTTGAGCGGACAAGTGATTACTCGTCAGCGCCCTTGTCGATCACTTTACGGCCACGGTATACGCCTTCTGGCGATACGTGGTGACGCAGGTG
>DATMUG010000030.1:0-18163 GCA_035563915.1 Pseudomonas sp.
AAGCCCGCTCCCACAGGTTTTCGGTGATCCTTGGGGGAGCGGGCTTGCCCGCGAAAGCGACGTTACCGACACCGACTATTCCGCATCAAGATCCTCGATTCCATGGACTTCCCGATCCGCCAGACAGTGCCTGACCCACTCCTGAGTCTCCACTGAAAACCAGGTCAACTCCTCTGCCGTGATCAACTCCCGCGCACAAAGCCCGAGCAGGTGTGATCTCGCCTCATGGCGTGAAAACCTGAAGACGCCAAACGCCCAATACAGCTCCTTTTGCCCAGCCTTGAGCAACTCCTCGCTGGCATCGAGGCGTTCGTAGGGCGGGACACTCTTGTCCAGCACGATCTTCTCGACATCGGTCATGATCCGGGCGCACATCCGTTCATGGGCCACCGGACGCAATACGCAATACTGTTTCCAATCGGACTCGTTCATCGCCGACTCCCGCTTGCCCGTCGAGGCTTTCAAGAAGAATAGCCCCGCCACGAGCACGCGGCGCCGAAAACGCCGATTGCGCATCGTCCAATCCTTGCGCAAGCAACCTGAAGATCAAACCGGTTCGAAGCAATAAAATCTCCAAAAACAGACCACAACGAGTATTCCTCTCAATTTTTTCTGACTGCTTGCCATCCTCACCCCTCAAGGTTAGGGTTGAAGGCATGAAAACCTCTCACACCCTCATCCAGCTCCGTCAGCATCGCAGCTTGTGCCTTGTCAGCGCACGACTGCCGGGCTGAATCGCGGCACCTCGTCCTACGCTTTATCCAGAACATTCGATCCACCGGCAGGCCGCCTTTTTTCGGCCCACACAATAAGGATTTCCCGATGAGCATGCTCAAAGACCCGTCTTCGAAATACCGCGCATTCGCGACCATCAATCTTCCGGATCGCACCTGGCCGTCGAAAACCATCACCGCCGCCCCGATCTGGTGCAGCTCTGACTTGCGTGACGGTAACCAGTCGCTGATCGAACCGATGGACTCCGCCAAGAAGCTGCGTTTCTGGAAAACCCTGGTGCAGGTCGGCGTGAAAGAAATCGAAGCGTCCTTTCCGTCCGCCTCGCAAACCGATTTCGACTTCGTCCGCACCCTGATCGAAGACGGCCATATCCCGGACGACACCACCATCCAGGTATTGACCCAGGCACGTGAAGATTTGATTGCGCGTACTTTCGAATCCCTGCGCGGTGCGAAAAAAGCCATCGTTCACCTGTACAACGCCACCTCCCCTTCTTTCCGCCGCATTGTCTTCAATCAGGACAAGGAAGGCGTCAAGGAAATCGCCGTGAGCGCGGCCAAGCTGTTCGTCAAATATGCCGCCCAGCAACCGGAAACCGAGTGGACCTTCCAGTACTCCCCGGAAACCTTCAGTGCCACTGAGCTTGAGTTTGCCAAGGAAGTCTGCGACGCGGTCATTGAAGTCTGGAACCCGACGCCCGAGCGCAAGATCATCCTCAACTTGCCGGCCACCGTCGAATGCGCCACCCCGAACATCTATGCCGACCAGATCGAATGGTTCCACCGTCACATCAACCGTCGTGACAGCGTGATCATCAGCCTGCACACCCACAACGACCGTGGCACCGGCGTAGCCGCCACCGAGTTGGGCCTGATGGCCGGCGCCGACCGTGTCGAAGGCTGCCTGTTCGGCAACGGCGAGCGTACCGGTAACGTCGACCTGGTGACCGTGGCGCTGAACATGTACACGCAGGGCCTGAACCCTGAGCTGGACTTCTCCGACATCGACGGCGTGCGCAAGGTCGTCGAAGAGTGCAACCAGATCCAGGTGCACCCACGTCACCCGTACGTTGGCGACCTGGTTCACACTGCGTTCTCCGGCTCCCACCAGGATGCAATCCGCAAGGGCTTCGCCCAGCAGAAACCGGACGCCCTGTGGGAAGTGCCATACCTGCCGATCGACCCGGCCGACATCGGTCGCAGCTACGAGGCCGTCATCCGCGTCAACAGCCAGTCGGGCAAGGGCGGTATCGCCTACCTGCTGGAGCAGGAATACGGCATCAGCCTGCCGCGTCGCATGCAAATCGAGTTCAGCCAGGTCGTGCAGCGTGAAACCGATCGCCTGGGCCTGGAAATGACCGCCCAGCAGATCCACGCCCTGTTGCACAGCGAGTACCTGCAAGCCAACGCCCCTTACGCGCTGGTCAGCCACCGTCTGCAGGAAGAAAACGGCCACAGTGCCGTCGAAGTGGAAGTCGCCAGCCAAGGCCAGGGCGAAACCAACCTGCACTGGCGCGGCAAGGGCAATGGCGCCCTGGAAGCGTTGGTTGCTGGCCTGCCGGTACCGGTTGAAATCATGGACTACAACGAGCACGCCATCGGTGCAGGTACCAATGCCAAGGCTGCGGCCTACATTGAACTGCGTGTGAACGGTGAACGTGCAGTGCACGGCGTTGGCATCGATGAAAACATTACTACCGCCAGCTTCAAGGCCCTCTTCAGTGCGCTGAACCGCTCGCTGAGCCAGCCGGAAGCGAAAGCGGCGTAACCTTCGCTGCGATAAGAAAGGCCCCGGGGTGAGAACCTCGGGGCCTTTTTGTTTACCTGACCTTTTTCGGCTGCCTGTGCCGCCCCTTCGCGGGCAAGCCGGCTCCCACAGGTTTTTTGGTGGACACAAAACTGGAGTACACACCGATCACTGTGGGAGCGGGCTTGCCCGCGAAGAGGCCAGTTCAGACAGTGGGGGCTTCAGGTGAACTCGAAAGTATCGGCATCCAGATTTGCCGGAAATCTTGTGCGATACGCCGCCAGTTCCGCCGCATCCAGCACCACCTTGAACACCCCGTCCGCCTCTCCGGCACTGAGCAATGTCTCGCCCTGGAAATCCAGAACCTGACTGTCGCCGGTATAGGCAAAACCTTTGCCATCCGTCCCAACGCGGTTCACCGCCGCCACATAACACAGGTTTTCGATGGCCCGTGCCGGCAGCAAACGATTCCAGTGCTGGCGGCGCGCGCCTGGCCAGTTGGCGGTATACAGCAAAAGGTCCGTGTCCTGGGCGTCACGGCTCCAGACCGGGAAACGCAGGTCGTAGCAAATCAACGGTCGCACTCGCCAACCCTTGAGTTCGAACTGCACCTGACGTTCGCCGGGGGTGTAGTGATGATGCTCACCGGCCATGCGGAACAGGTGGCGCTTGTCGTAGTGCAACACCTCGCCATCCGGCCGCGCCCACAGCAGGCGGTTGCGATGACTGCCATCGGCGGCCTGCACAATAACGCTACCGGTGATCACCGCATCCAACTTCGCCGCCTGAACCCGCAACCACTTGCTGGTGGGGCCGTTTTCCGCCTCGGCCAGCGTCTCGGACTCCATCGAGAAACCGGTGGTAAACATCTCCGGCAGGATGATCAGATCAGCCCCCCGAGCTTGCTCCAGCAGCGGCTCGAAATGCGTCAAATTGGCTTGACGGTCGTGCCAGGCCAATGTGGTTTGCACCAGCGCGACGGTCAATTTCGGCAAGGCACTCAAATCACGCATAGTTTTTCCGCTGCTTCACGCAGGGTCTCCTCGCGTTTGGCGAAACACAGCCGCACCAAACGCTGGCCCTCGGGCGGCGTCTGATAGAACACAGAAATCGGAATGCTCGCCACGCCGTGCGTACGGGTCATCCACAGCGCCATGTCGACGTCGTTGAGGTCCGGGCGTATCTGCGAGTAATCGACCAATTGGAAATAGGTGCCGGCGACACGAGTGAAACTGAAGCGCGATGGCGCCAGCAGATCGCAGAAGAGATCGCGTTTGGCCTGATAGAAGCCGGGCAACTCCTCCACGTGCTCCGGATGCTCGGCCATGAAGTCGGCCAGCGCAAACTGCAGCGGTGTCACCCCGCAGAAACTCACGTATTGGTGCACCTTGCGCAGCTCAGCCGTAAGAGCCGTTGGCGCGACCACGTAGCCGGTTTTCCAGCCTGTGACGTGATAGGTCTTGCCGAACGAGCTCACCACGAAGGCGCGCTGATACAGCTCTTCATGGTTCAGCACGCTGACGTGGGGTACACCGTCGTACACCAGATGTTCGTAGACCTCATCACTGACCAGATAGATATCGCGATCACGGATCAGGTCCGCCAACTGATCCAGCTCGGCGCGGCTGATCAGTGCCCCGCTCGGGTTGTGCGGGGTGTTCAGCACAATCATCCGGGTGCGCGGCGTGATGGCCTCGGCCAGCTTCTGGAAGTCGATGGCGAAGTCATTGAGGCCGAGCTGCACATGCACGCAACGACCACCGGCCAGTTCCACCGATGGCTCGTAGCTGTCGTAGCAGGGGTCGAACACGATCACTTCGTCACCGCTGTGGATAACAGCCTGGATCGCGCAGAAGATCGCTTGTGTGGCGCCTGGGGTAATGGTCACCTCGTTATCGGCATCGACCGCTACGCCGTAGCTGCGAGCGATCTTCGCTGCCACTTGCTGACGCAACAATGGCAGGCCGGTCATTGGAGAATACTGGTTGTGGCCATTGGCGATGTGCCGGCCGACCGCATCGCACAGCGCCTGCGGGGCATCGAAATCGGGGAAACCCTGGGACAGATTGATCGCCCCGCTCGAAGCCGCGAGCTGAGACATCTGAGTGAAGATGGTGATGCCGACATTCGGCAACTTACTGGTGATCATCGGTGATTCCCTGCTCTACACCCGGCTCTGACGCGGCGCGGGAGAGCCGAGGATAGCCCATCCGGCGCCCATAAAAAAAGGGCGCATAAAGCGCCCTTCCTTAACCTCGAATCAACGCTTGTCGCGGCGCTTCTTCTCGGCTTTCTTGTGGTGCGACATCAAGCGACGCTTCTTGTTGACCTGGCGGTCGGTCAGCGTGTTCTTGTTGCCTTCATACGGGTTCTCACCACCCTTGAACTCGATACGGATCGGCGTACCGACCAGCTTGAGAACACGACGGTAAGTGTTTTCCAGATAACGAACGTAAGACTTCGGCACCTTCTCGATCTGGTTACCGTGAATCACGATAATCGGTGGGTTCGCACCACCCAAGTGGGCATAACGCAGCTTGATCCGGCGACCGTTGACCATCGGTGGCTGGTGCTCGCTGACTGCGTCTTCGAGGATCTGAGTCAGACGACTGGTCGGCCAGCGGGTGACCGCCGACTTGAACGAGTTTTGCACCGAAGCGTAGAGGTTGCCCACGCCCGTGCCGTGCAAGGCCGAAATGAAGTGAATGTCGGCAAAGTCGACGAAGAACAGCCGGCGCTCCAGCTCGGTCTTCACATAGTCACGCTCGCCCGGCGTCATGCCGTCCCACTTGTTGAGCGCGATGACCAGCGCACGACCTGCTTCGAGGGCAAAGCCCAGCAGGTTGAGGTCGTGGTCCACCACGCCTTCGCGGGCGTCCATCACGAAGATCACCACGTTGGCGTCTTTGATCGCTTGCAGGGTTTTGACCACGGAGAACTTTTCGACCTCTTCGTGGATCTTGCCGCGCTTGCGCACACCGGCGGTGTCGATCAGCGTGTACTTCTCTTCGTTACGCTCGAACGGGATGTAGATGCTGTCGCGGGTGGTGCCGGGCTGGTCATAAACGATGACTCGTTCTTCACCGAGCATGCGGTTGACCAAGGTCGACTTGCCGACGTTCGGACGGCCGATGATGGCGATCTTGATCCCGTCTTTTTCGCTTGGGCCAGGAATGCGCTTGGCTTCTTCGCCCTCGGCAACTTCCTCTTCCTCGCCTTCTTCTGGCTCATCGTCGTCTTTCGGGAAGTCGCTCAGTGCGATTTCCAGCAACTGGGTGATACCACGACCGTGTGCGCCGGCGATCGGGATCGCGTCGCCCATGCCCAGCGGGGAGAATTCGGCACGAGCCATTTCAGGATCGATGTTGTCGACCTTGTTCGCGACCACGTGGGAACGCTTGTTACGCTTGCGCAAGTGCTCGGCGATCATCTGGTCGGCGGCGGTGAAACCCGCCTTGGCGTCTACCAGGAACAGAACGACATCCGCTTCTTCAATGGCCAGCAGCGACTGCTCGGCCATTTTTTCGTCCATACCATGCTCGTCACCGGAGATACCGCCGGTGTCGATCAGAATGTAGGAACGCCCTTGCCACTTGGCCTCACCGTACTGGCGATCACGGGTCAGACCAGACAAGTCGCCGACGATGGCGTCACGAGTCCTGGTCAGGCGGTTGAACAAGGTGGACTTGCCGACGTTCGGTCGACCCACCAGGGCGATTACGGGAACCATGCGGCTCTCCACTTCGTTATTTCAGAAAATACAAAAGCCGCTGCGTGGCAGCGGCTGGTGCTCGGGTGCAATCACTGTAGGAGCGAGCTTGCGCGCAAAAACGCAAAAACAACGCGTTGATTGAGACCGCAAACGTAATCGTTGACGTCCTTCGCGAGCGAGCTCGCTCCTACAAGTGAAGCCGCTTGGGGGTTAAAACCCAAGCATAGTCGTTACTTGATGGTCAGGGCTTCCAGTTTGCCACTGTTGCCATACACATAAATCGTGTCACCCACCACCAGCGGACGGGCACGCAGGCCGTCGCTGTCGATGCGTTCACGGCCGACGAAACGACCGTCTACCTGACTCAGCAGGTGCAGGTAACCTTCCAGGTCACCCACTGCAACGTAGCTTGAGAACACTTCCGGTGCCGACAGTTGACGACGGGCCAGCGAATCGTTGCTCCACAGGGCAGTGGTGGAACGCTCGTCGACGCCTTCAACGGTGCCCGAAGCCAGGCTCACGTAAACGCTGCCGAAACCCTGCGCGACACCGGCATAGCTGGAGGCATCACGCTGCCACAGCTGACGGCCGCTTTGCAGATCGAGCGCCGCAACGCGACCTTGATAGCTCGCGACATAGATGGTCTCGCCGGACAACAGCAAGCCGCCATCGATGTCGACAACGCGCTCCAGCTCCGAGCGACCTTGCGGGATGGCTACACGCTGTTCCCACACCGGCACGCCGTTGGAAATGTCGAGAGCGACCACTTTACCGGTCGAAAAACCAGCCACCGCCAGGCGGTTGGTAACGATCGGCGCACTGGTACCGCGCAGGGTCAGTACGGCAGGCGTGTTGTCATAAAGCCAGCGCTGGTTGCCAGTAGCGGCGTCCAGACCGATCAGACGATCGTCCTGGGTTTGAACCACTACAACATCACCGTTGTTGGCCGGTGGCGCGAGGACTTCGCTGGACACGCGAGCGCGCCATTTCTCTTCGCCGTTGATGGCATCCAGGGCAACGATTTCACCCTTGATCGTGCCGATCGTCAGCAGGCCGTAACCGACGCCGACGGCACCGGAAACAGGCAGTTCGAGATCTTTCTTCCACTTGACGTCGCCGCTGCTGCGATCCAGCGCCATCACCACACCGGTCACGTCGGCCGCATAGATGGTGTCGCCATCGATTGCCGGAACCAGCATGTTGTAGGTTTCGCCCTGACCGTCACCGATCGAACGACTCCACTGTTTTTTCAGGACCACTTCTTCCTTGAAATCGGTCAATTCGGCAGGCGGCAGTTCTTTCTTGCTGTTGCTGCTGCAACCCGCGGCCAGAATGGCCAGAGCCAGCAATGCTGCATGTTTCCAACGGATCACGTCACGCATCCCCTTTGGCCAGGTCGTCCAGCTTGATTTGTAGGCCACCGACCGCCGCTTCATCCGACAGAGCCGCCTTGGCTTTTTGATAGGCCGCATGCGCTTCATCGGTACGACCCAACTGAACCAGCAGGTCGCCCTTGAGTTCTTCGCGAGTCGCCACGAATGCCTTGTCGGCATCGCCTTCAAGCAGTTTCAGGGCTTCATCGACCTTGTTCTGCGCAGCCAGCACTTGAGCCAGGCGCTGACGGGCGATTTCACCCAGTGCGGCATTGGCCGGTTTGGCGGTAATGGCCTTCAACTCGCTGGCTGCGTCATCCAGCTTGCCGCTGTCGACGGCGACTTTCGCCACGAACAGGCTGCCGTACTGCGCGTAGGCGCTGCCGGCGAACTCGCTGTTGAGCTTGCCCGCCAGATCCGAAACACGGGCCGCATCCGGTTTTCCGTCGGGCGTCAGTGTGGTTTCCAGCAATTGCTGATAGAGCATCGAGGCGCCTTGCGACTGGTTGCTCTGATACTTCTGGAACGCCTGCCAGCCGAATACGATGACCAGCGCCAACAGGCCGCCAGTGACCAGGGGCTTGCCGTTGCGCGACCACCATTCCTTCAAATCCGCCAGCTGTTCCTCTTCGGTACTCGACACCCCAATACTCCTTAATCGCTAATTCGGCTGTTTAAGACAGCTTCAACCCTGCACGACGCAGGTGGCCAGGTGTGCAGCAAGCGCATCCCAGGCAATGCTTTGTTGTTCGCCCTGGCCACGCAGGGGTTTGAAACCTACCACTTGCTGGGCCATCTCGTCGTCACCGAGGATCAGTGCATACAACGCACCGCTCTTGTCGGCTTTCTTGAACTGGCTTTTGAAGCTGCCTGCACCGGCGTTTACTTGCAGACGCAGGTTGGGCAATTGGTCACGCACACGCTCGGCCAGCGCCAGACCGGCCAGTTCCGCTTCTTCGCCAAAGGCGCAGAGGTAGACGTCGACCTGACGGGAAATTTCTTCCGGGATCTGCTCCAGGGTTTCCAGCAGCAGAACCAGGCGCTCAATGCCCATGGCGAAGCCCACGCCCGCAGTCGGCTTGCCACCCATTTGCTCGACCAGGCCGTCGTAACGACCACCGGCACACACGGTGCCCTGGGCGCCAAGTTTGTCGGTGACCCATTCGAAAACGGTTTTACTGTAGTAGTCCAACCCGCGAACCAGCTTCGGGTTGATGACATAAGGAATGCCGGCAGCGTCGAGACGAGCCTTCAGGCCCTCGAAGTGTGTACGAGACTCTTCGTCAAGGTAGTCGGCCATCTTCGGCGCATCGGTCAGGATCGCCTGGGTTTCGGCGTTCTTGGTGTCGAGCACCCGCAGCGGATTGGTCTTCAGGCGGCGCTGGCTGTCTTCGTCCAGTTTGTCCAGGTGTTGCGACAGGAACGCGACCAGCGCATCACGATAACGGGCCCGGGACTCACTGGTGCCGAGGCTGTTGAGCTCGAGCTTGACCGCGTCACGGATACCCAGTTCGCCCCACAGGCGCCAGGTCAGCACGATCAGTTCGGCATCGATGTCCGGACCATCGAGGTTGAACACCTCGACACCGATCTGGTGGAACTGGCGATAACGGCCTTTCTGCGGACGCTCATGACGGAACATCGGGCCGATGTACCAGAGTTTCTGCACCTGGCCACCGCCCGTGATGCCGTGTTCGAGTACAGCACGCACACAGGCAGCGGTGCCTTCCGGGCGAAGAGTCAGGGAGTCGCCGTTGCGATCGTCGAAGGTGTACATCTCTTTTTCGACGATGTCGGTCACTTCACCGATGGAGCGCTTGAACAGCTCGGTGAACTCGACGATCGGCATGCGGATCTGCTTGTAACCGTAGTTATCCAGCAGACGCGAAACAGTGCCTTCGAAGTGACGCCACAGGGGCGTCTGCTCGGGCAGGATGTCGTTCATGCCACGAATGGCTTGCAGAGACTTGCTCACTTTAAATCCTTAAATTCGTTCGGCTCTTGGTCAGGCTTAGCCGCGCGCGATGACGGCAGCGTCAGCTTCGACCTTTTCGGCCGCTTTCTGGCGGATCAAGCGTTCAAGCTCATCCACCAGATTGTCATTCGTCAGCTTATGCGACGGCTTGCCGTCGATGTAAATCAGGTTTGGCGAGCCACCGGTCAAGCCGATATGGGCTTCCTTGGCTTCACCTGGACCATTGACCACACAACCGATGACCGCGACATCCAGCGGCACCAACAGATCTTCGAGGCGCCCTTCCAGCTCGTTCATGGTCTTGACCACATCGAAGTTCTGCCGCGAGCAACTCGGGCAGGCGATGAAGTTGATGCCACGGGAACGCAGGTGCAGGGACTTGAGGATGTCGTAGCCGACTTTCACTTCCTCGACCGGGTCGGCCGCCAACGAGATGCGGATAGTATCGCCAATCCCTTCGGCGAGCAGCATACCGAGGCCCACGGCGGATTTCACCGTGCCTGAACGCAAACCACCGGCTTCGGTGATACCCAGATGCAATGGCTGGACGATTTCCTTGGCCAGCAGGCGATAGGCTTCGACGGCCATGAACACATCGGAGGCCTTCACGCTGACCTTGTAGTCCTGGTAGTTCAGGCGCTCAAGGTGCTCGACGTGACGCAACGCCGACTCGACCAGCGCAGCCGGGGTCGGTTCGCCGTATTTTTTCTGCAGGTCCTTTTCCAGGGAACCGGCGTTGACGCCGATACGGATCGGAATCCCGCGATCACGGGCGGCATCGACCACGGCGCGTACGCGCGCTTCGCTACCGATGTTGCCCGGATTGATCCGCAGGCAGTCGACACCCAGTTCGGCGACGCGCAAAGCAATGCGGTAGTCGAAATGGATATCGGCCACCAGCGGCACTTTGACCAATTGTTTGATTTTGCCGAAGGCCTCGGCGGCATCCATGTCCGGAACGGAAACCCGCACGATGTCGACACCGGCCGCTTCCAGACGATTGATCTGAGCAACAGTAGCAGCAACATCGTTGGTGTCGCTGTTGGTCATGCTCTGTACAGCAATAGGCGCATCGCCGCCAACAGGAACGTTACCGACCCAGATCTTGCGCGACACGCGACGTTTGATTGGAGATTCGCCGTGCATGACTTATTGACCCAACTTCAGGCGAGCAGTCTCGCCACTGGTGAACGGAGCCACATCGACCGTCTGGCCGTTGTAGCTGACCTGCGCGCCGCGGGCGAAGCCCAGGCGTACGGCAAACGGTGGTTTGCCACTGACGGAAAGGCTGTCGCCTTTACGCTTGAGACCGCTGAACAGCACCTTGCCGCCACCGTCGGTCACTTGCGTCCAGCAGTCGGCAGTGAATTGCACTTGAACCTGACCCTGGCCGGCGGAAGTAGCTGCTGGAGCAGGGGCTGGGGCTGGCGCCGGCGTAGCCGGAGCGACCGGAGCGACCGGTGCGGTGACGGTTGGAGCTGGCACGGCAGGAACTGCCGGGGCTGGGGTTGCAGGTGTTGCCGCAACCGAAGGCGTGTTGTGAACCGCAGCAGCAGGCGCTGGAGCCGGCACGGCGGCTGCCGGTGCTGCCGGTGCTGCCGGTGCTTGAGTTTCCGCCGGTGCCTCAGTTGAAGTTTCGGCCTGCGGCAAAGCCAGAGCAGTCGACTTGTCAGCCTCACCCTCAGCGACTGCCTGATCTTCCGGTTCGTCCAGTGGATGAATCTGGGTGGTGCCGTCGGCGCCTTCAACTTCAACGTGCTCAGGACTCAGGCTGACCAGATCCTTGGTGCGCAGCGAAGTCTGATCCTGCCACCAGACAAAACCGCCTCCGATCACTGCAACCAGCAGCAACAGGCTGACAATACGCAAAATAGTGTGGGAAACCCGAACCGGCTCTTCGATACGACCCAGGCTATGAACGTTACTGCCCTGGGAGTCGGTGCCGGTGGATTGGTCGAACTGCTGAACCAGAACGGCCTGGTCCATGCCGAGCAACTTGGCATAGGCGCGGATATAACCGCGGGCGAAGGTGTGCCCCGGCAGCTTGTCAAAAGCGCCGGCTTCCAGATGACTCAGGGAATTAACGGTGAGGTTGAGCTTGAGGGCCACTTCGGCCAGCGACCAGCCATTGCTCTCGCGGGCCTGGCGCAAGGTCTCACCGGGATTAACGCGATTCGCTGCTACAACTTCGGGATGCGCCGCTTTCATCATTGCTCCGACAGGTATTGCTGATATTCCGGTGTACCCGGATAGAGTCGTTTTAGTTGCAGGCCGAAACTGGCGGCCTTGTCGCGATCTTCGAACACTTTCGCCAGCCGAACGCCGAGCAATAGACTACGTGCATTTTGCTCGGCAAGCAGGCTGAAGCGATCGTAATAGTCACGCGCGGGCACATAATGCCTGTCTTCATAAGACAACTCAGCCATTTCCAGCAAGGCACGTGGCTGTTGTCGATTCAAACGCAGGGCTTTTTCCAATTGCTGCTGCGCCAGGTCACGCTGGCCCAGCATCGCAGCGGTCATGCCCAGGTTCTCGAAAACCCGCGAACGCTCAGGATACAGGGTATCGGCAGCGGCTTGCTCAAAGCGCTCGTAGGCTTCCTGGTAACGTTTCTGCTCGAAAAGAAAACTGCCGTAGTTATTGAGGATTCGTGCATCGGCGGGACGAGAGGACAGCGCCTTGCGAAAATGCTGGTCGGCCAGTTCCGGCTCCATCTCGGCCTGGAACACCAGCGCCAGCGCCGCATTGGCGTCCGGGTCCGAGCTGTCAAGCTCCAGCGCCTTCTTCAACGGCACTTTCGCCCGTTCGGTCATACCCTGTTGCAGATAACCGATGCCCA
This sequence comes from Pseudomonas sp., assembly GCA_035563915.1. Taxonomy (GTDB): domain Bacteria; phylum Pseudomonadota; class Gammaproteobacteria; order Pseudomonadales; family Pseudomonadaceae; genus Aquipseudomonas. The sequence goes on from DATMUG010000030.1 coordinate 12,381, forward strand.
GTTGCACGTACGCCTCACGCGCTTCGTCGCGGCCCTTGCTGGTCTTCATCGGGTTGTAATCACCCGAAAGAACACAGCCAGCACACAGGCTGGCCAATAACAAAAGCAGCGCAAAGCGCAGGGACATAGAGATCCTCTCTTGTTTACTTGTTCGCGGCGTTCACGGCCATATCGTTGTCGGCGCTCAACTCGCGCACGGCGATATAACGTTCGCTGCGACGGGTGCGATCCATCACCTGCCCTACCAATTGACCACAAGCGGCGTCGATGTCTTCACCACGTGTGGTGCGGACGGTGACGTTGAAACCGGCGTGATGCAGCTGATCCTGGAACCGACGAATGGCGTTGTTGCTCGGCCGTTCGTACCCCGAGCGCGGGAACGGGTTGAAGGGAATCAGGTTGATCTTGCACGGGATATTCTTCAGCAACTCGATCATTTCCACCGCGTGCTCGACCTTGTCATTGACGTCCTTGAGCAAGGTGTACTCGATGGTCAACACACGCTTTTCGCCCAGGGACGACATGTAGCGCTGGCACGAATCGAGCAGCATCTTAAGCGGATATTTCTTGTTGATCGGCACCAATTGGTTACGCAATGCGTCATTCGGTGCGTGCAGGGACAACGCCAACGAGACGTCGATGTGCTTGGCCAGCTCATCGATCATCGGCACCACGCCCGACGTGGACAGGGTCACGCGGCGCTTGGAAATGCCGTAGCCCAGGTCATCCATCATCAGGTGCATGGCGGCAATGACGTTGTCGAAGTTCAGCAGCGGCTCACCCATGCCCATCATCACCACGTTGGTGATGGCACGGTCGACGGTCGCCGGAACGCTGCCAAAGGATTTGTTGGCAATCCACACCTGGCCGATGACTTCGGCGGCGGTGAGGTTGCTATTGAAGCCTTGCTTGCCGGTGGAGCAGAAACTGCAGTCCAGGGCACAGCCTGCCTGGGACGAAACGCACAAGGTGCCGCGTTTGCCCTGGGGAATGAAAACGGTCTCGACGCAGCTACCGGACGCCACGCGAACGACCCACTTGCGGGTACCGTCGCTGGAGATGTCCTCGCTGACCACTTCCGGACCACGAATTTCAGCAACAGCCTTGAGCTTCTCGCGCAAGGCCTTGCTGACGTTCGTCATGGCGTCGAAATCATCGACGCCAAAGTGGTGAATCCATTTCATTACCTGACCGGCACGGAAACGCTTCTCCCCGATTGAGTCGAAGAATTTTTCCATTTCCGGCTGGGTGAGCCCCAGCAGGTTGGTTTTAACAGTCGATGTAGTCATGGATTCACCTTCACTCTTTAAGCCAATGCTTAGCGAGTGGTTACTTCAGTAGCTGCGAAGAAGTATGCGATTTCGCGAGCGGCAGCGGCTTCGGAGTCCGAACCGTGTACGGCGTTGGCGTCGATGGATTCAGCGAAGTCAGCACGGATGGTGCCGGCAGCAGCTTCTTTAGGGTTGGTAGCGCCCATCAGCTCACGGTTGCGAGCGATAGCGTTTTCACCTTCCAGAACCTGAACGACAACCGGACCGGAAGTCATGAAGGCAACCAGGTCACCGAAGAAACCACGCTCTTTGTGCTCAGCGTAGAAACCTTCGGCTTCGGCTTTGGACAGTTGCTTGATTTTCGAAGCAACGATGCGCAGGCCAGCGTCTTCGAAACGAGTGGTGATCTTGCCGATCACGTTTTTGGCAACGGCGTCAGGCTTAATGATGGAGAAAGTACGTTGAACAGCCATGGTGTAACTCCAGAAACGGTAATGTGCGAAAAATTAAACCCGCGAATTATACGCGGGTTCTCGGGTATTGCCTAACCTGCGGCGTGGCTCAGTCGCGTTCTTCGATCCAGTGGGCCTGGATGGCCTCCAGAATCTTTTCGCCACAATGCTCAGGCTTGTCGCCGAACTCGGGCAATTCCATCACCCATTTACGCAGATCGACGAAGTTGACCGACATAGGATCTACATCGGGCTTGGTTTCAGCCAGCTGGATTGCGATCTCCAGAACATCAGTCCACATGAGACTCATGACAATTCCTTGAATCAGTGCGGCGCTTCGGCTGCGTGGTTGAGCGAGTACTTCGGAATTTCGACCGTCAGGTCTTCAGTGCCGACCTTGGCCTGGCACCCCAGGCGCGACTGGGCTTCCAGCCCCCAAGCCTTGTCAAGATAGTCTTCTTCCAGCTCGTCGGCTTCTTCCAGCGAGTCAAAGCCCTCGCGAATGATGCAGTGACAGGTGGTGCAGGCGCAGACGCCGCCACAGGCACTTTCCATCTCGATATGGTGCTCATGGGCCAGTTCGAGGATGGACGTACCAGTCTCAGCCTCCACGACCATCCCTTCCGGGCAAAACTTTTCGTGTGGCAGAAAAATGACCTGCGGCATCGTTATTCCTCAATCTCATTCAGGTTGCGCCCCGCCAGAGCGGCTTTCACCGTCGAATCCAGGCGGCGGGCAGCAAAGGCATCGGTCACTTGCGACAGACGCTTGGTCTGCTGCTCGATGGCGTAACCATCGGTACCTTTCATCAGTTCGGTCAGTTCCTGCACCTGCATCTCGATGACCATGCGCTCTTCAGCATCGAGCAGACGCTCACCGTCAGCCTCCAGAGCAGCCTGCACCGCTTCGACCAGGCGCTGGGCATCGACCTGTTGCTCGCGCAGAACGCGGGCAACCTTGTCATCGCTGGCATATTGGAAGGAGTCTTTGAGCATCCTGGCAATTTCGCCGTCGGTCAGGCCGTAGGACGGCTTGACCTGAATGCTGGCCTCGACACCCGAACCCAACTCGCGGGCGGAGACGCTCAGCAAACCGTCGGCATCAACCTGGAAGGTCACGCGAATCTTCGCCGCTCCCGCCACCATCGCCGGAATGCCGCGCAACTCGAAACGGGCCAGGGAGCGGCAGTCGCTGATCAGCTCGCGCTCACCCTGCAACACATGGATGGCCATGGCCGACTGGCCATCCTTGTAGGTGGTGAAGTCCTGGGCGCGGGCGACGGGAATGGTGGTGTTGCGCGGGATCACCTTCTCCATCAGGCCGCCCATGGTTTCCAGCCCCAGGGACAACGGAATCACGTCCAACAGCAGCAGTTCTTCGCCGTCTCGCTTGTTGCCAGCCAGGGTATCGGCCTGGATCGCGGCCCCGATGGCCACCACTTGATCCGGGTCGATTTCGGTCAGCGGCTGACGACCAAAAGCTTCGGCGACGGCTTCACGAACCCGCGGCACACGAGTCGAACCTCCGACCATGACCACCGCGTGAACCTCTTCCAGCTCGACACCGGAGTCCCGCACCGCACGGCGGCAGGCTTTCAGGCTTCGAGCGACCATCGGCTCGATCAGCGCATTGAACGCTTCGCGGGTCAGTTCGGCTTTCCAATCGCCATAGACGACCTCGACAGAAGCGGCGTTGGTCAGCGCTTCCTTGGCCGCACAGGCGGTTTGCAGCAGATTGCGTTGCGCACCCGGATCGAGGTCGGCGGACAGACCGGCGCTCTCAATGATCCAGCCAGCGATCGCATGGTCGAAGTCATCACCACCCAGGGCGCTGTCACCACCGGTAGCCAGTACTTCGAACACACCGCCGGTCAGGCGCAGAATCGAAATATCGAAGGTGCCGCCGCCCAGATCGTATATCGCCACCAGACCTTCGGCGTGCTGATCCAGGCCATAAGCCACGGCAGCGGCGGTCGGCTCATTGAGCAAACGCAGCACGTTGAGACCGGCCAGTTTGGCGGCGTCCTTGGTGGCTTGACGCTGAGCGTCGTCGAAATAGGCTGGAACCGTGATCACCGCACCCACCAGCTCGCCGCCCAGGGTAGCTTCGGCACGCTGGCGCAAGACCTTGAGGATATCGGCGGAGACTTCGACCGGGCTTTTCGGGCCCTGGATCGTGTCGATGAACGGCATGTGCGATTCGCCACCGACAAAACGGTACGGCAGCTGGTCGCCCAATTGCTTGACGTCGGACAGACCACGCCCCATCAGGCGCTTGACCGACAGGACAGTGTTCAAAGGATCGGTGGCGGCAGCCAGCCTGGCGGACTCGCCCACTTCGACGCGATCAGCGTGATAGCGAACGGCAGACGGCAGGATCACCCGCCCTTCTGCGTCGGCCAGAGGCTCGGAAAGACCACTGCGCAAGGCAGCGACCAGCGAATTGGTAGTGCCCAAGTCGATCCCCACAGCCAGACGACGCTGGTGCGGTTGAGGACTTTGGCCGGGTTCGGCGATCTGCAGTAGGGCCATCGTTATCAGGACTTATCTGTATATCAGGCGTGCGACCGGAGCGGCACTGGGTTAATCGTCGAGGCGCTCTTCTAACTGGCGCACTTCGTAGGTCAGCTTGTCGAGGAACTGCATGCGTCGCATCAGGCGCTCGGCCCGCTCGCGCTGCGCGGCATCGTTCCAGCAAGCAGCAAAGCTTTGGTTCAGCTCTTCCTGGGCAGCCTTGAGGCGGCGCTTGAACGCGGCCACACCCGACAAGTCGGCGCTGTCATGGAGATCTTCCAGCTCTTCGCGCAGCTCCATCTGCTGCAGAAGAAACTCCGGATCATGCACCGTGACCTCCAGCGGCAGCTCGCCTCCATTCAAGGCGAGCAAGTAGCGCGCGCGCTTGGGAGGACTCTTGAGCGTCTGGTAGGCCTCATTGAGACTTGCGGACTGTTCCAGCGCCAGCCGCTGCTCACGCTCGGTGGCGTCAGCAAAGCGGTCCGGGTGAACACTGCGCGCCAACTCACGGTAGCGCGAAGCCAGCTGATCGAGATCCAGGTCGAAACCCGGTTTCAGCTCAAATAAAGCGAAATGACAAGGAGTACCCACGACTAGCCTCAGATGTTGAAGCTTTCGCCGCAGCCACATTCACCGCGCACGTTGGGGTTGTTGAACTTGAAGCCTTCGTTCAACCCTTCCTTGACGAAATCGAGCTCGGTGCCGTCCAGGTAAGTCAGGCTTTTCGGGTCGATGATCACTTTCTCGCCGTGACTCTCGAACACCTGGTCTTCCGCAGCCAACTCGTCGACAAACTCCAGCACGTAGGCAAGGCCGGAGCAGCCCGTGGTGCGAACACCCAGACGAATCCCCTCACCCTTGCCGCGCCCATCGAGGGAGCGTCGCACGTGTCGCGCTGCCGCTTCTGTCATGCTGATAGCCATCGTTGACTCCTTACTCGTCGCCAAATCTTGAAAGTCAGATCAAGCCTTTCTTCTGCTTGTAGTCGCGAACCGCTGCCTTGATGGCATCTTCTGCAAGTACGGAGCAGTGAATTTTCACAGGCGGCAGCGCCAGCTCTTCAGCCAGCTGAGTGTTCTTGATGGTTTCTGCCTCGTCCAGCGTCTTGCCCTTCATCCACTCAGTGGCCAGGGAGCTGGAAGCAATGGCGGAGCCGCAGCCATAGGTCTTGAACTTGGCATCTTCGATGATGCCGGCGTCGTTAACCTTGATCTGCAGGCGCATAACGTCGCCGCAAGCCGGCGCGCCGACCATGCCGGTGCCGACATCAGGATCTTCCGCGTCCATCTTGCCGACGTTGCGCGGGTTTTCGTAGTGGTCGATGACCTTTTCGCTGTAAGCCATGATGCTTAATCCTCACTCATCAGAGAGTCGCTCTTTGAGCCCCGGAACCTGAGTCCCCGGGGCCGGTTCGCGGCGACTTGAAATCAGTGTGCCGCCCACTCGATTTTCGAAATGTCGACACCGTCTTTGTACATGTCCCACAGCGGCGACAGAGCGCGCAGCTTGGTAACGGCCTCGCAGACTTTCTGCGCGGCGTAGTCGAT
>DATMUG010000031.1:0-14097 GCA_035563915.1 Pseudomonas sp.
GATGCTGGACAACAACGCCTGGGAACGCGTGCTCGATCAAGTCTCCGACGGCGATTTCTATCGACATGACCACCGTCTGATCTTCCGTGCGATCGCCAAACTGGCCGATCAGAACATGCCGATCGACGTCGTGACCCTTGCAGAGCAACTGGACAAGGAAGGTCAGACGTCCCAGGTCGGCGGCCTCGGTTACCTCGGCGAGCTGGCGAAAAACACGCCGTCCGTCGCCAACATCAAGGCCTATGCGCAGATCGTTCGCCAGCGGGCGACGTTGCGTCAGTTGATCGGTATCAGCACCGAAATTGCTGACGCCGCCTTCAACCCTGAAGGCCGTACAGCCGAAGAGATCCTCGACGAAGCCGAACGGCAGATCTTCCAGATCGCCGAGGCGCGGCCGAAGACCGGCGGCCCGGTGGGGGTCAACGAACTGTTGACCAAGGCCATCGATCGCATCGACACCCTGTTCAACACTGCCGACGCGATTACCGGCCTGTCCACCGGCTATACCGACCTCGACGAGAAGACCAGCGGTCTGCAGCCGTCCGACCTGATCATCGTCGCCGGCCGTCCGTCGATGGGTAAAACCACCTTCGCCATGAACCTGGTGGAAAACGCCGTACTGCGCAGCGACAAGGCGGTGCTGGTTTACTCCCTCGAGATGCCAGGCGAATCGCTGATCATGCGTATGCTCTCGTCCCTCGGTCGTATCGATCAGACCAAGGTGCGTTCCGGCCAACTGGAAGACGACGATTGGCCACGCCTGACCTCGGCGGTCAACCTGCTCAACGATCGCAAGCTGTTCATCGATGATACCGCCGGCATCAGCCCGTCGGAAATGCGTGCGCGGACCCGGCGCCTGGTGCGCGAACATGGCGACATCGGTCTGATCATGATCGACTACCTGCAGCTGATGCAGATTCCCGGCTCCAGCGGTGACAACCGGACCAACGAGATTTCCGAGATCTCCCGATCCCTGAAAGCCCTGGCCAAGGAATTCAACTGCCCGGTGGTGGCGCTGTCGCAGCTCAACCGCTCCCTGGAACAACGTCCCAACAAGCGTCCGGTGAACTCCGACTTGCGGGAATCCGGAGCGATCGAGCAGGACGCCGACGTGATCATGTTCGTGTACCGCGACGAGGTGTACCACCCCGAGACGGAACACAAGGGCATTGCCGAAATCATCATCGGCAAGCAGCGGAACGGCCCGATCGGCTTTATTCGCCTGGCGTTTATCGGTAAGTACACCCGCTTCGAAAACCTCGCGCCGGGCAGTTACAACTTCGACGACGACGAGTAACGTCGAGCACTTGTGGCGAGGGCGCTTGTTCCCGCCGGGTTGCGCAGCAGCCCCCAGAATCCGACTGCTGCGCAGCCGATCGGGAGCAAGCTCCCTCGCCACAGGTAAAGCACAATTTCCGACCACAGCCGTCGGAATTGGTCAAAATTTGTGCTATATTCCGCGCCCGCGAAATTCAATGAAAGCCAACACCGGTTATCGACATGCAAGCAGCCAAGCCGTTATTTGACTATCCAAAATATTGGGCCGAATGTTTCGGGCCAGCGCCGTTCCTGCCGATGAGCAGGGAGGAGATGGATCAGCTCGGCTGGGATTCCTGCGACATCATCATCGTCACCGGTGATGCCTACGTCGATCACCCGTCCTTCGGCATGGCCATCATCGGTCGGCTGCTGGAGGCCCAGGGCTTTCGCGTCGGGATCATTGCCCAGCCGAACTGGCAGTCCAAAGACGATTTCATGAAGCTTGGCGAGCCGAACCTGTTCTTCGGCGTCGCGGCCGGCAACATGGACTCGATGATCAACCGCTACACCGCCGACAAGAAAATCCGTTCCGATGACGCTTACACGCCGGGCGGCATGGCGGGCAAGCGGCCGGACCGCGCGAGCCTGGTCTACAGCCAGCGCTGCAAGGAAGCCTACAAGCATGTGCCGATCGTGCTCGGCGGCATCGAAGCGTCCCTGCGCCGCATCGCCCACTACGATTACTGGCAGGACCGGGTGCGTAACTCGATCCTGATTGACGCCAGCGCCGACATCCTGCTCTACGGCAACGCCGAGCGTGCGATCGTTGAAGTCGCCCAGCGTCTGTCCTACGGTCAAAAGATCGAAGACATCACCGATGTGCGCGGCACCGCATTCATCCGTCGTGACACGCCGCAAGGCTGGTACGAAGTCGACTCCACGCGCATCGACCGTCCGGGCAAGATCGACAAGATCATCAACCCGTACGTGAACACCCAGGACACCGCCGCCTGCGCCATCGAGCAGGAGAAGGGGCCGGTTGAAGATCCGCAGGAAGCCAAGGTCGTGCAGATCCTGGCCAGCCCGAAGATGACCCGCGACAAGACCGTGATCCGTCTGCCGTCGGTGGAGAAAGTCCGAAATGACGCGGTGCTCTACGCCCACGCCAACCGCGTGCTGCACCTGGAAACCAACCCGGGCAACGCCCGTGCCCTGGTGCAGAAGCACGGCGAAGTCGACGTCTGGTTCAACCCTCCACCGATTCCGATGACCACCGAAGAAATGGACTACGTGTTCGGCATGCCTTATCAGCGCATTCCGCACCCGGCGTATGGCAAGGAGAAAATCCCGGCCTATGAAATGATCCGTTTCTCGGTGAACATCATGCGCGGCTGCTTCGGTGGCTGTACGTTCTGCTCGATCACCGAGCACGAAGGCCGGATCATCCAGAACCGCTCCGAAGAGTCGATCATTCGCGAAATCGAAGAAATTCGCGACAAGGTCCCGGGTTTTACCGGTGTGATCTCCGACCTCGGCGGCCCGACGGCGAACATGTACCGCATCGCCTGCAAGAGCCCGGAAATCGAATCCGCGTGCCGCAAGCCGTCATGTGTGTTCCCGGGCATCTGCCCGAACCTGAACACCGACCACTCGTCGCTGATTCAGCTGTACCGTAGCGCCCGTGCCTTGCCGGGTGTGAAGAAGATCCTGATCGCCTCCGGTCTGCGCTACGACCTTGCCGTCGAGTCGCCGGAGTACGTCAAGGAACTGGTGACCCACCACGTCGGCGGTTACCTGAAGATCGCCCCGGAGCACACCGAGGAAGGTCCGCTCAACCAGATGATGAAACCGGGCATCGGCAGCTATGACAAGTTCAAGCGCATGTTCGAGAAGTATTCCAAGGAAGCCGGGAAAGAGCAGTACCTGATTCCGTACTTCATCGCCGCTCACCCGGGTACCACTGACGAAGACATGATGAACCTGGCCCTGTGGCTCAAGGGCAACGGCTTCCGTGCCGACCAGGTGCAGGCGTTCTACCCGTCGCCGATGGCGACTGCGACCGCGATGTACCACTCGGGCAAGAACCCGCTGCGCAAGGTGACCTACAAGAGCGACGCGGTGACCATCGTCAAGAGCGAGGAACAGCGCCGTCTGCACAAGGCCTTCTTGCGTTATCACGACCCGAAAGGCTGGCCGATGCTGCGTGAAGCGTTGATCCGCATGGGCCGTAGCGATCTGATCGGGCCGGGCAAGAATCAGCTGATCCCGCTGCATCAGCCGTCCACCGACAGCTACCAGAGTGCTCGTCGCAAGAATTCGACGCCTGCCGGCAGCCATAAAGTGGCCAAGGAAACGACGAAGATCCTGACCCAGCACACCGGTCTGCCACCTCGCGCCAGCGATGGCGGCAACCCGTGGGACAAGCGTGAACAGGCCAAGGCCGCTGCGTTCGCCCGCAACCAGCAGGCGGCCAAGGAGCGCAAGGAAGCGGCCAAGGGCAAGGGACCCAAGGCCGGGCGCAAGCCGGTTGTTCCGCGCTAAAGCTCGTTTGAACTGAACAAAACGCCAGCCTTCGGGTTGGCGTTTTGCATTGTGGCGATCTTCGATCTCCCCCCCACATTGACGTGCAACGCGCCCAATCATTTCTCCCGCATCGTCCGACTTTGGTGTTGTACTGCTTCCATAAACCGGAAGATGCGTCGGTAAAAAAAGGAGAAAGTCTGATGTATCCGATTTCAATCAAGGGCGTACTGCAATCTCCCGAAGGCCTGGTTGTGCTGATGCTCAACGAGCGAGATGAGTGGGAATTGCCCGGCGGGCGAATCGAGCTGGGCGAGACGGCACCCGAATGCCTGGCACGGGAAATTGCCGAGGAGCTGGATGTTGCAGTGAGGGTGGGGGAGCCATTGGATTCTTACCTGTTCGAGGTAATACCCGGTAAACACGTGTTCATTTCGACTTACCGCTGCCGGTTGCTGGGTGGGTTTGTGCCGAAGATCAGTCATGAACACAAGGAGATCGGGCTGTTTGATCCGGGGCGCTTACCGGCAAATTTGCCCAAGGGTTACCGCGATTCTATTCACAAGGCGTTGGGCCTCTGAGGGTCAGCAAGGAGCTGCTGACCCTGAACACAGATCCGGTGGGCCGCAACGATTTATCCAGCCCGGAGGGTCTCAGGCGTCGTGAGCCTGGTCTTTCGGTGTATCAATATCATCATCTGCCGCCACTTCACCTTCTGCATCCGGGTTCAGTGCCGCTGCATCTTCTTCAGCCATCGCTTTCTTGCGCTGAAGCTTTTCCTCTTTCTTCTGCTCCTTGGCCAAGTCACGCTGACGTTTGGCGAAGGAATAATTGGGTTTGGCCATGGGCGATCCTCTAGGGGCGAAGGGGAGGTTGAGCGGCGCGTATTCTGCCCTGTATCGGTGCCGAGCGGTTAGTCGGTTTTTTGCTCGACCCACTTGGGCGGTACGCTCGGTTGCCAGTTCTCCAGGGCATCCAGCAGTGTCAGTGGCGACTCGCTCACTTGCAGCATGTCACGGTGCGCCCCGCGAACGAAACCTTCGCCGACGATGTGATCGAGAAAGCCGGTGAGTTTGCTGTAGAAACCATTCACTTCCAGCAGGCCCAGTGGTTTGCCGTGATAGCCCAATTGACCCCAGGTCCAGACTTCGAACAGTTCCTCCAGCGTGCCAAGGCCGCCGGGCAGGGCGATGAAGGCATCGCTGAGCTCGGCCATCCGGGCCTTGCGCGCATGCATGCCGTCGACCACTTCCAGTCGGGTCAGGCCGCTGTGGCCGATTTCCTTGTCCTTGAGGCTTTGCGGAATGATGCCGATCACTTCACCGCCGGCCGCCAGTGCGGCGTCAGCCACAATGCCCATCAGGCCTACAGCGCCGCCACCGTAGACCAGGGTCAACTGGCGTGCAGCCAGGGCCTGGCCCAAGGCGACGGCCGCTTCACGGTAAGCCGGGTTGCTGCCGGTGCTGGCCCCACAAAATACACATACGGATGCTAAAGACATGCCTTACTCCATGGTCGATCAGGGCCACAGAGTAATGGCATGCGTAGCGCGCTCCAAGGGCTAAACTTCCCGCTTGGGTGTTTCAAAGGTACCGCTGGCGCCACAGGCGTAGGCGGCAAGCAAGCTGCACAACAGGCTATTGAGGGACATGTCAAAGGCTCCAATCAGTAATGACGACCTGATCATAGGCCCGGGCCAGACGCCTGGCTGGTAGATTGTCTCGATGGGCCTCATAGCCCAAAAGTTGTATACAATTTTTGATTCAAGTCATATGAACTTGCGAAGATTTCAGGCAGTCTTCTGTCCATTCGCATTTTTCACTAACCCTGCCTTGGAGATTCACCATGTTTGCCAAACTTGTTGCGGTATCCCTGTTGACGCTGGCCAGCAGCCAATTGATGGCTGCGGAGTGCAAGACCACTGTCGACTCCACGGACCAAATGTCCTTCAGCACCAAGGCCATTGAGATCGACAAGAGCTGCAAGACCTTCACCGTCGAATTGACCCATTCCGGCAGCCTGCCGAAGAACGTCATGGGCCATAACCTGGTGATCAGCAAAGAAGCCGACATGCAACCCATCGCTACCGATGGCCTGAGCGCTGGCATCGACAAGAACTACCTCAAAGAAGGTGATGCCCGCATCATCGCTCACACCAAGATCATCGGCGCCAAGGAAACCGACTCGGTGACCTTCGATGTGTCGAAGCTTGATGCCAACGAGAAATACGGCTTCTTCTGCTCGTTCCCGGGCCACATCTCGATGATGAAAGGCACCGTCACTCTGAAGTAAGCAGGCTCACCGCGTTGCCGTTCTTCGCGAGCAAGCCCGCTCCCACAGGTACAGCGTTGTCCATGTGGGAGCGGGCTTGCCCGCGAAGAGGCCAGTAGCATCAGCAAATGCCTTGGCCAAAGAAAAGCCCGCTGAAGATCAACGCTTCAGCGGGCTTTTTCATTCATTTACCAATCAAGGCGCAAACGGCATCACACGTTTGTGATGGGTCTTGTTGTAGGTATCGCAAATAATCTTGAACGCTTCTTCACGCACCGGATTGCCATGCAGGAAGGCGTCGATCTCGGCGTAGGTCACGCCGTGGGAGGCTTCGTCCGGTTTGCCGGGTGACAGGTCTTCCAGGTCCGCGGTCGGGACTTTTTCCACCAGTGATTCCGGCGCACCGAAGCTGCGTGCAATCGCCCGCACCTGATTTTTCACAAGACCGCTCAGTGGTGCCAGATCGCAGGCGCCATCGCCGAATTTGGTGAAAAAGCCCATCACCGCTTCCGCCGCGTGGTCGGTGCCGATCACCAGGCCATGGGCCGCACCGGCGATGGTGTACTGGGCCACCATGCGCATGCGGGCCTTGGTGTTGCCAAGAACGAAATCCACCGAGACCGCGTGCTTGCCTTCGAACGCCGCCACTTCGTTGGCCAGCGCCTTGACTGCTGGGCCGATGTTCACGGTGTGGCGTTCGTCCGGGGCGATGAAATCCACCGAAGCCTGGGCGTCGTGCTCATCGAATTGGGTCTCGTACGGCAGGCGCACGGCGATGAACTTATAGGCGCCATCACCGGTGCGCTGGCGCAATTCACGCATGGCGCGCTGGGCCAGCAGGCCGGCCGTCAGGGAATCGACACCGCCACTGATGCCGAGCACCAGGGTCTTGAGCCCGGAATTAACCAGGCAGTCCTGAATGAAGGTAATACGCCGGGCGACTTCTGCCTCAAGGGCGGCTTCGTCGGCGAACGGCGGTTGGACATTGAGCTGTTCAGCAATCTCACGCTGTACGGCTTGCATGAATTCACTCCTTGCTTGATGCGCTGGAAAGGGCAGGTACTTGGAAAACATGTCGCAAATAGGCGACGAAATTCGGGTCTTTGCAGTGGGTCTTGCCAGGCTCATCGGAGATCTTCGCCACCGGCGCACCGTTGCAGGCGGTCATTTTAAGCACGATGCTCATCGGTTCGACACCCGGAATGTCGCACGTCAGGTTGGTGCCGATACCGAAGCTGACATTGATCCGACCGCGCAGCGCCCGGAATATTTCCAGGGCCTTGGGCAGTGTAAGGCTGTCGGAGAAGGTCAGCGTCTTGCTCATCGGGTCGATGCCGAGCTTGTGATAGTGGGCGATGGCCTTTTCCGCCCAAACCACCGGATCGCCCGAGTCGTGACGCAATCCATCGAAAAGCTTGGCGAAAAACAGATCGAAATCACCGAGGAAGGCATCCATGGTGACGCAGTCGGTCAGGGCGATCCCCAGCAGGCCACGGTACTCGCGGACCCAGCAATCGAGGGCGGCAATCTGGCTGTCGATCAGCCGTGGCCCCAGTTGCTGGTGGGCCATGATCCACTCGTGGGCCATGGTGCCCAGTGGTTTCATATCCAGTTCCCGGGATAGGTGCACGTTGCTGGTGCCGACGAAGCGCCCCGGAAAATCGTGCTTGAGCACATTCACCACTTCTTCCTGCACGCGGTAGGAAAAACGACGGCGAGTGCCGAAGTCGGCGACCTGCAGTTCAGACAGTTCGTCGCTGCTGGCGTTGGCGCTCAACCAGTCGAACTTTCGATAGAGCTGCTCACGAGCCTGTTCCAGCACGATCTCGCGGTAGCGATAGCGGTTTCGCACCTCGCTGACGATCGCCAGTATCGGCACTTCAAACAGGATCACATGCAGCCACGGGCCACGCAGGCGGATGACCAATTCACCATTCTCGATGCCGGTGTGAACGTATCTCAGGTTGAAACGAAACAGCCCAAGAAAGCGCAGAAAGTCAGGTTTCAGGAAGCTGATGCGCTCCAGAAAACTCAACTGGTCGGCGCTCAGGCTCAACTCCGCCAAACGCTCGAGCTGATAGCGGATCTCTGCCAGGTATGGACGCAAATCCTCACTGTTACGGCAACGAAACTCCCATTCGACTTCCACGTTCGGGTAGTTGTGCAGCACCGCCTGCATCATCGTCAGCTTGTAGAAGTCGGTGTCGAGCAGGTTCTGCACGATGCGATCGGCAAATACACTCTCGCTCATATAGGGGTCTCCAGGTATTGCGCGTAATCAAACAATGGCGCTAGTGGCGCACATCAGTAGCAAGGAGTGCCAGCAATTTATTAGATCACCACAATCCCCTGTGGGAGCGGGCTTGCCCGCGAATGCGTAGTTCCAGCCCACATGGATGTTGAATGTGCCGACCTCTTCGCGGGCAAGCCCGCTCCCACAGGTACAGTGTGCAGCCCTAGGTTATCGACATCTCCTGGCTATCTATTTGCTCCAGCATCCACTTCACAAAATCCCGCACTTTGGGCACCTCCGCCGAATGCTCCGGGTAGGCCAGGTAATAGGCATCCGTGCTGGGCATTGCATGCTTCCAGGGAATGACCAGCTTGCCTTCGGCCAGCTCCTCTTCCACCAGGAACCGTGGCAGCAGCGCCACGCCGCAGCCGACCTGCGCGGCGCGGATGCACATATAGAAGGTTTCGAAGCGCGGGCCGTGGTAGCTATGTTCGGTGTGGTAGCCCTGGCTGTCGAACCAGTCATGCCAGGCCTGGGGGCGGGAAGCGTTTTGCAGCAGCACCAGATCGGTCAATTGCGTCGGGTCGGTGAAGGGTTCGGCGGGCAGGCTGGAGGGGGCGCAGACCGGCACCAGTTCCTCGCTGAACAGCTTCAGGCATTCGGTGCCGGGACGCGAGCCCTGGCCGAAGTAGAACGCCAGGTCGCTGCGACCCTGGAGCAAGTCATCCGCTTCCTGCTCGCTGCACAGGTCCAGGTGAATCGACGGATGGCGCAGGCGCCAGCCCTTGAGCCGTGGGACCAGCCAGCGCGCGCCGAAGGTCGGCGGTGTGGAAACGCGCAGGACTTCCGTTTCGCCGCCGTAGGAACGCAGGTAATGGGTGGACATCTCGACCTGCGTGAGGATTTTTCTTACTTCGACCAGGTACAAATCCCCGGCTGGCGTCATTTGCAGGCGGCGGCGCACCCGGCGAAACAACAAATGCTGCAGCAGTTCCTCCAGCTGCGCGACTTGTTTACTGACGGCGCTCTGCGTCAGGTTCAGTTCTTCGGCGGCCCGGGTGAAGCTCAGATGCCGGGTCACGGCTTCGAAACACTGCAGGGCAGCAATCGATGGCAAATAGCGTTTGTTCAGCATGGGCGGTCCTTTGTTCTTGTCTCTTTATTGCCAACAATGCACAGCATGAATAAACGGAATGATATCTCTCTTAAAGGTCGTTTGTTGAGTAACCTGCGGGGAGCTAAAACTACAGGTCTGATCAGCCGTGATTTTCCGGCTGCACACGTACCGTTTTTTGCTTGAGGAGTGACCCATGGTTGCCGCATTGCTTGATCGTCTTGGTGTGAACCCGGCCCTGTACCAGAACGGCAAAGTGCCCGTGCATTCGCCGATCGACGGCAGTCGTATCGCCGCCGTGAACTGGGAAGGTGCCGCCGAAGTCGAGCAGCACATCAGTCGCGCAGATCATGCGTTCGAATTGTGGCGCAAGGTTCCGGCACCGCGTCGCGGCGAGTTGGTGCGCCAACTGGGCGACATCTTGCGTGAATACAAGGCCGATCTTGGCGAGCTGGTGTCTTGGGAAGCGGGCAAGATCACCCAGGAAGGCCTGGGTGAAGTGCAGGAAATGATCGACATCTGCGATTTCGCCGTCGGTCTGTCCCGCCAGCTGTATGGTTTGACCATCGCTTCCGAGCGCCCTGGCCACCACATGCGTGAAACCTGGCACCCGCTGGGCGTCGTCGGTGTCATCAGCGCCTTCAACTTCCCGGTCGCCGTCTGGGCCTGGAACGCCACGCTGGCACTGGTCTGCGGCAACCCGGTGATCTGGAAACCGTCGGAAAAGACCCCGCTGACCGCACTGGCCTGCCAGGCGCTGTTCGACCGCGTGCTGAAAAACTTCAGCGACGCACCACCGCACCTGAGCCAGGTCATCATCGGCGGCCGCGACGCCGGCGAAGCCCTGGTCGATGACCCGCGCGTTGCCCTGGTCAGCGCCACCGGCAGCACCCGCATGGGCCGTGAAGTGGCGCCGAAAATCGCCGCCCGCTTCGCCCGCAGCATTCTGGAACTGGGCGGCAACAACGCGATGATCCTCGGCCCGAGCGCCGATCTGGACATGGCCGTTCGCGCGATCCTGTTCAGCGCCGTCGGCACCGCCGGCCAGCGTTGCACCACCTTGCGTCGCCTGATCGCCCACGAATCGGTGAAGGAAGAGATTGTCACCCGCCTCAAGGCCGCCTATTCCAAGGTGCGCATCGGCCATCCGCTGGAAGGCAACCTGATCGGCCCGCTGATCGACAAGCAAAGTTTCGACAACATGCAGGACGCGCTGGAGCGTGCCCTGAGCGAAGGTGGTCGAGTCTTTGGCGGTCAGCGTCAGCTTGAAGACCAATTCCCGAACGCCTACTACGTGGCGCCGGCCATCGTCGAAATGCCGGAGCAGAGCGATGTGGTCTGCCACGAAACCTTCGCACCGATTTTGTACGTGATCGGTTACAGCGATTTCAACGAAGCCCTGCGCCTGAACAACGCCGTACCGCAAGGCCTGTCGTCCTGCATCTTCACCACCGATGTGCGTGAAGCCGAGCAGTTCATGTCGGCAGTGGGCAGCGACTGCGGTATCGCCAACGTCAACATCGGCCCAAGCGGTGCGGAAATCGGCGGTGCGTTCGGTGGCGAGAAAGAAACCGGTGGTGGTCGCGAGTCCGGTTCCGATGCATGGCGCGCGTACATGCGTCGTCAGACCAATACCGTGAACTACTCGCTGGAATTGCCGTTGGCGCAGGGCATTACGTTCGACTGATCTTGAGTCGAACAAAAATCCCCTGTGGGAGCGGGCTTGCTCGCGAATGCAATCCGTCGGCCGACATAATGGTGACTGACACACCGCTTTCGCGAGCAAGCCCGCTCCCACACTGATTTGTGTGGGTTGGTTAGGTTTCTGTTGGAGTCTGGCAATGCCGTTACGCGAAGAGTGTCTGTGGGAAAAACTGACGCCACAAAGGCCCGACAATGCGGCGCTCAAAGGTGAAGTGACAGTCGATGTCTGCGTCATCGGCGCCGGTTTTACCGGGCTGTCGGCGGCGGTGCATTTGCTGGAGCAGGGCAAAAGTGTTTGTGTGCTGGAAGCCCATCGCGCCGGCCATGGTGGTTCCGGGCGCAACGTCGGGCTGGTCAACGCCGGGATGTGGATTCCACCGGATGAGATCGAGGCGGGGTTTGGCGAGGCGGTCGGCAGCCAGCTCAACCGCATGCTGGGTGCGGCGCCGGCACTGGTGTTCAGCCTGGTCGACAAATACAACATCGATTGCCAGTTGCGCCGCGAAGGCACGCTGCACATGGCGCACAACGCCCGTGGCGAAGCCGATCTGCGCAGTCGTGAAGAACAATGGAAACGTCGCGGCGCGCCGGTGGAACTGCTGACCGGTCAGGCTTGCCAGCAGGCGACGGGCACCAAAAAAATTGCCGCCGCGCTGCTGGATAAGCGTGCGGGCACACTTAATCCGATGGCCTACACCACGGGGCTGGCCAACGCGGCCAAGGGCCTTGGCGGTCAGCTGTTCGATCATTCCCCGGTCACCCGCCTCGAACGTCAGGGCCAGAAGTGGTCGGTGCAAACCGCACAGGGTTCGGTTTTGGCCGAGCAGGTGGTGATCGCCTCCAACGCCTACACCGAAGGCGACTGGACAGAGCTCAAGCGCAATTTTTTCCCCGGTTATTACTATCAAGTCGCGTCGGTGCCGTTGACCGAAGACGCCGCACTGGAAATCCTGCCGGGCGGGCAGGGCTCGTGGGATACCCGGCAAGTGCTGAGCAGCATTCGACGTGACAAGGACGGTCGCTTGCTGTTGGGCAGCCTTGGCAATGGCAACCAGAAACCGACCTGGTTCCTCAAGGCCTGGGCTGATCGCGTACAGCAGCATTACTTCCCCAACCTTAAACCGGTCGAGTGGGAATGCACCTGGACGGGGCGCATTGCCTTCACCCCTGATCACCTGATGCGCCTGTTCGAACCGGCCCCCGGCATAGTGGCAGTTACCGGATACAACGGTCGCGGCGTGACCACCGGGACGGTGGTGGGCAAGGCTTTCGCCGACTATTTGTGTAACGGAAATCCTCAAGCGCTACCGATTCCGTTTGCACCGATGCAGCCCCTTTCAGGGGTAGGGTTGCGCAGTTGTCTGTACGAGGCGGGCTTTTCGCTGTATCACGCGGGCCAGTGCTTGCGGATTGTCATCTGATTGTTGAAATTTGTAGTCGAAAGCGGCGCTTTTCGGCGCAGCGACTAGCCTGTAGTGGTGCGTGTTGTAGCAGTCCCGCACCAGCAGTGTGCAGTTCGGTGACGCACGTTGTTACAGGCTGGTTGCACGTCGTTTAGTGTCGCGGTTGCAATGATGGCGCAGGAGGGTTGCGCCTCAAAAAAAATAGGGTTTCACCTACCGCGGTTTAGACTGTTGCACGCCCAATGAAAATGGGCCCGAAACAGTCGAAATAACAATAAAGCAGCGACTTTTTGAAGAATAAAAAACCGATGGCACGGCCCTTGCTCTGAGCATTCAGTGAAGTCGCAGTGCCAATTAAAAAAAACCTTGGAGCACCACCTCATGTCCCAGACGTTTTACAAAAAAGGCTTTTTGGCCCTCGCAGTGGCTACTGCGTTGGGTGTTTCTGCGTTTGCTCAGGCTGACATCAAGATCGGCGTAGCAGGTCCAATGACGGGCGCCAACGCGGCATTTGGCGAGCAGTACATGAAGGGTGCACAGGCGGCGGCCGATGCGGTCAACGCAGCAGGCGGCGTGAACGGGGAAAAAATCGTACTGGTCAAGGGCGATGACGCCTGCGAACCGAAACAGGCTGTGACGGTCGCCAAGGACCTCACCAACCAGAAAGTGGCCGGCGTGGTCGGTCACTTCTGCTCCTCGTCGACCATCCCGGCCTCCGAGATCTACGACGAAGCGGGCATCATCGCCATCACTCCAGGCTCCACCAACCCGGCCGTTACCGAGCGTGGTCTGAGCGCCATGTTCCGTATGTGCGGACGTGACGACCAGCAAGGCATCGTGGCCGGCGACTACATCGTCGACGTGCTCAAGGGCAAGAAAGTCGTCGTGCTGCACGACAAGGACACCTACGGCCAAGGCCTGGCTGATGCCACCAAGGCCCAGCTGGAAAAACGCGGTGTGAAGCCGGTGCTGTACGAAGGCCTGACCCGCGGCGAGAAAGACTTCAGCGCCGTCGTGACCAAAATCCGTGCCGCTGGCGCCGACGTGGTCTACTTCGGTGGTCTGCACCCGGAAGCCGGTCCACTGGTTAAACAACTGCGTACCGAAGGCCTCAAGGACGTGAAATTCATGTCCGACGACGGCATCGTGACCGACGAACTGGTGACCACTGCCGGCGGCCCGCAATACGTCGACGGCGTGCTGATGACATTCGGCGCCGACCCACGCCTGCTGCCAGACAGCAAGACCGTGGTAGACGCTTTCCGCAAAGCCGGTACCGAGCCTGAAGGCTACACCCTGTACGCCTACGCTTCGGTTCAAACCCTGGCCGCCGCTTTCAACGGCGCCAAATCCAACAAAGGCGAAGACGCCGCTGCGTGGCTGAAGAAGAACCCGGTCAAGACCGTCATGGGCGAGAAGACCTGGGACAGCAAGGGCGACCTGAAAATCTCCGACTACGTGGTTTACCAGTGGGACAAGGACGGCAAATACCACCAACTGGAAAAACAGAAGTGATATGAGCGTGTAACCGGCCTGTGGCGAGGGAGCTTGCTCCCGTTGGACTGCGCAGCAGTCCTGATGTTGGGGAGATC
>DATMUG010000032.1:0-4474 GCA_035563915.1 Pseudomonas sp.
GCACGTTTTTCGGAATTTTATAGCTTTAAAAAATATCTAAATAAATCATAGACTTAATTGGTAGATTTGAAACCTGTCAAGAAATTGGTACACAGGTTATCCACAAAAATTCAGACGGCCACCTGGTCACTGGCAGCCGGGGCCTGCGGAGACGGTGGCAGCGAACCCATTTCCCTCTGCGTTTTCTCGTTCCAGGCCTGCACCCGATCGTTCAAATCGGCGATGGCGCGAGGCCCGCTACCCTCGGCATACATCGGTGCGCCAATGATCACGGTAATCACCCCCTGCTTCTTGCCCCAACCCAACTTTGGCCAGAACTTGCCCGCGTTATGCGCAATCGGCAGCACCGGAAGCTCGGCGTTGACCGCCAAGGCGGAGCCGCTGCGGGAGAACTTGCCAACGGTGCCATAAGGAACGCGGGTGCCTTCAGGGAAAATCAGCACCCAGACATTGTCCTTGAGCAGCTCGTCGCCCTTCGAAGCGACTTGTTTGAGTGCCGCTTTCGGGTTGTCACGATCGATGGCGATCGGCCGCAGCATCGCCATGGCCCAGCCGAAGAACGGCACATACAGAAGCTCACGCTTGAGCACCTGGCTCAGCGGTGAGAAGTAGGCCGACAGAAAGAATGTCTCCCAGGTGCTCTGGTGGTTCGACACAATCACACAGGGTCGGTCAGGCACGTTCTCTGCGCCCTTCACTTCGTAGCGGATGCCCAGGAACACCTTGCTCAACCACAAGGCGCAGCGGCACCAGTAAACATTGATGAAGCGATAGCGCGCCTTGAATGGCAGAAAGGGCGCAATAAAAAAGCTGAGGCTGCACCACAGCAGGGAGCTGGTACCCAGCAGCAGGTAAAAGAGGAAGATTCTGATGGCCTGCAGTATCGACATGGCGACGTTTACCGTTACGGGCAATGCCCGACTATTCAAGCGCACTCCCGATCTGTCGAAAGCGCTCTAATTGTGGATAAGTTCCGCGGCAATCGCCGCCAGATCGTCGTAAATCAAGGTGCCTGCCGGTAGGGTCTTGCCCAAAGTCTTTTCGCCTTTCCCGGTCTTTACCAAAACTGGCTGAGAATCGACGGCTTTAGCCGCTTCCAGGTCACCGATACTATCGCCGACGAACCATAGATCGGTCAGCGATACGTTGTAATGCGCGGCGATGTTTTTCAACATCCCGGGTTTTGGCTTGCGGCAATCGCAGCCGTCGTCCGGCCCGTGGGGGCAGTAAACGATCAGCCCGACTTCACCACCCTGCTGCGCCACCAGCGAGCGCAAGCGCTCGTGCATGGCATCCAGGGTGGCGATGTCGTAATAGCCGCGAGCAATGCCCGACTGGTTGGTAGCGACCGCTACCGTCCAGCCGGCCTTGCTCAACTGCGCGATGGCTTCGATCGAGCCGGGAAGTGGAATCCACTCCTCCACCGATTTGATGTAAGCGTCGGAGTCGTAATTGATCACTCCGTCCCGATCGAGAATCAGCAGTTTCAAACAGACTTACCCCAGCAACGAAATATCGGCGACGCCGAGGAACAAGCCACGCAGACGCGCCAGCAAGGCATAACGGTTGGCGCGAACCTTGGCATCTTCAGCGTTGACCATCACCGCTTCGAAGAATGCATCCACCGGCTCGCGCAGGGCAGCCAGGCGAGCCAGGGACTCGCTGTACTGACGCGAGGCTGCCATTGGCTGAACCGCCTGGTCCGCCTGCTGGATCGCCGAGTACAGGGAGAACTCGTTGGCGTTGTCGAAGTACTTGGCTTCAACGACGGTCGGCACGGAGCCTTCAACCTTGCTCAGCAGGTTCGACACACGCTTGTTCACTGCCGCCAGTGCAGCCGCTTCCGGCAACTTGCGGAAGGCTTGCACCGCTTGCACGCGCTGGTCGAAGTCCAGGGCCGAACCCGGCTTCAGGGCGCGGACCGACAGGTAAGTCGCGACATCAACACCTTCGTCTTCGTAACGCGCACGCAGACGATCGAAGATGAATTCCAGCACCGCGTCGTTCAGACCGGCCGCCTTGACCTTGGCACCGAACGCATTCACGGCGAAAGCCACAGCATCGTTCAGGTCCAGATCCAGTTGTTTCTCGATCAGGATGCGCAGCACGCCCAGTGCGGCACGACGCAGTGCATACGGGTCTTTGCTGCCGGTTGGCAACATGCCGATGCCGAAGATACCCACGAGGGTGTCGAGCTTGTCGGCAATGGCCACGGCCGCACCGGTCAGGGTCGACGGCAGTTCAGCGCCGGCACCGCGTGGCATGTACTGCTCGTTCAGGGCCAGCGCCACGTCTTGCGGCTCGCCATCGTTGAGGGCGTAGTAGTAACCGGCAACACCTTGCATTTCCGGGAACTCGCCGACCATTTCGGTCGCCAGGTCGCACTTGGACAGCAAGCCTGCACGCGCGGCCCAGGAAGCGTTACCGCCAATGCGCGCGGCAATGTAAGCGGCCAGTTTGGACACACGCTCGGCCTTGTCATAGACGCTGCCGAGTTTTTCCTGGAACACCACGTTTTGCAGACGCTGGTTGAAGTCTTCGAGTTTCTGCTTCTTGTCCTGCTTGAAGAAGAACTCGGCGTCGGTCAGGCGTGGACGAACCACTTTCTCGTTACCGGCGATAATCTGCTGCGGGTCTTTGCTCTCGATGTTGGCCACGGTAATGAAGCGTGGCAGCAACTTGCCGTCGACATCCAGCAGGCAGAAGTACTTCTGGTTGTCCTGCATGGTGGTGATCAGGGCTTCTTGCGGCACATCGAGGAAACGCTCTTCAAACGAGCACACCAGCGGCACTGGCCACTCGACCAGCGCGGTCACTTCGTCGAGCAGGTCCGGCGGCACGATGGCGGTGCCTTCCTGACGGGTCGCCAACTCTTCGGTGCGCTTGCTGATGATGTCGCGACGCTCGTTGGCATCGGCCAGCACGTAGGCGGCGCGCAGATCGGCCAGGTAGCTGGACGGCGAACCGATACGCACGCTCTCCGGATGGTGGAAGCGATGGCCACGGGAATCGCGGCCGGCCTTCTGGGCGAGGATGGTGCAGTCGATGACCTGGTCACCGAGCAGCATCACCAGCCATTGGGTCGGACGAACGAACTCTTCCTTGCGCGCGCCCCAGCGCATGCGCTTTGGAATCGGCAGGTCGTTCAGGGAATCTTCGACGATGGTCGGCAGCAAGCTCGAGGTCGGCTTGCCGGCGATGCTTTGGCTGTAGCGCAGTTTCGGGCCGCTCTGATCGATTTCGCTCAGGTCGACGCCGCACTTCTTGGCAAAGCCCAGCGCTGCTTGAGTTGGATTGCCTTCGGCATCGAATGCCGCCTGACGTGGCGGGCCGTCGAGGTTGATACTGCGATCAGGCTGCTGAGTAGCCAGCGCGGTGATCAGCACGGCCAGGCGACGTGGCGCGGCATAAACGGTTTTGGTCTCGTAGTTCAGGCCGGCGGCTTGCAGGCCCTTGTCGATACCGGCAAGGAACGCCTCGGCCAGGGTGTTCAGGGCTTTGGGTGGCAGTTCTTCAGTGCCCAGTTCAACCAGAAAATCCAGAGCACTCATTGTGCAGCCTCCAGCTTGGCCAGTACTTCGTCACGCAGGTCCGGGGTCGCCATCGGGAAGCCCAGCTTGGCGCGAGCCAGCAGGTAGGCTTGCGCAACGGAACGCGCCAGGGTGCGAACACGCAGAATGTATTGCTGACGCGCAGTCACGGAAATCGCCCGGCGTGCGTCCAGCAGGTTGAAGGTATGGGAAGCCTTCAACACCATTTCGTAGCTCGGCAACGGCAGCGGCTCATCGAGTTCGATCAGGCGCTTGGCTTCGCTTTCATAGAAATCGAACAGTTCGAACAGTTTCTCGACGTTGGCGTGTTCGAAGTTGTAGGTCGACTGCTCCACTTCGTTCTGGTGGAACACGTCGCCGTAGGTCACCTTGCCGAATGGGCCGTCGGCCCAGACCAGGTCGTAGACCGAGTCAACGCCTTGCAGGTACATGGCCAGACGTTCCAGGCCGTAAGTGATCTCGCCGGTCACCGGGTAGCATTCGATGCCGCCCGCTTGCTGGAAGTAAGTGAACTGTGTCACTTCCATGCCGTTGAGCCAGACTTCCCAGCCCAGGCCCCAGGCGCCGAGGGTCGGCGATTCCCAGTTGTCTTCGACGAAGCGAATGTCGTGGACCAGCGGGTCCAGGCCGATGGCTTTCAGCGAGCCGAGGTACAGCTCCTGGAAGTTGGCCGGGTTGGGCTTCAGTACCACCTGGAACTGGTAGTAGTGCTGCAGGCGGTTGGGGTTTTCGCCATACCGCCCGTCGGCAGGGCGACGGCTAGGCTGCACATAGGCGGCGTTCCAGGTTTCTGGACCCACGGCGCGCAGGAATGTAGCGGTGTGGAAAGTGCCGGCGCCTACTTCCATATCGTAGGGCTGAAGTACCACACAACCTTGCTCGGCCCAGTATTGCTGGAGCGCGAGGATCAAGTCTTGGAAGGT